>JAFLUO010000046.1:12547-13994 GCA_022508705.1 Oscillospiraceae bacterium | reverse complement strand
CGCTGAGGAATCGGCACAACGTATTTATGCATGCTGTTGCAGTCCCCTGCGCCTTGGTCGTACCATCCGCTTGCATGGTCAACAAGACGTGTATTATCAAACTTTTTAACCTCATTTGCAATCTCGACAGAGTCAAACTGACCCCAGCCTTCGTTAAACGGTACCCACATACAAATAGATGTATGATTATAAAGCTGATTTAATAATTCGTTTAATTCACGCTTAAAATCGTCTCTTGCTTCTTGTCTGTCGCGCTTGAATATTTTATAATTATTATCTTTAACGGGAATTCCCAAATTAGGAAGCACGCCTGCATAAAAATCGCCTATGTAAGCGCCGCCGCTCATCATATCCTGCCAAACGAGCACGCCGAGTCTGTCACAATGGTAATACCAACGGTCAAGCTCAAGCTTTATGTGCTTGCGAAGCATATTGAAGCCAAGACTTTTAACGGTTTCAATATCGTAAATCATAGCTTCATCGGTTGGCGGAGTAAGACCGCCGTCTGACCAATACCCTTGGTCAAGAAGCCCACGCTGAAAATACGGCTCGTTATTAAGCATAAATCTTTTTACGCCGTATTTATCCGTACCTACAGAAAATTTACGCATGCCTACATAACTGTAAACTATATCGGTTACTTTTCCGTCAAGAATAAGCTCCAACTTCAATGTATAAAGGAACGGCGATTCAGGTGACCAAAGATTTATATTATCAAAATAGATTTTATCATCAAGAGAAACAGTTTCTAACACAACCGTTTCGTTTGAATCGTCAGTAACTGTCACTTTAACAGAGCAGTCGTATGCACCTGAAACCGTTGTTTTTATTGCAAGTGACTTTTCATCAATATCAGGAGTCATACGAAGCTTTTCTATATGGCATGGCTCAACAGCCTCAATCCAAACGGGCTGCCAAATGCCCGATGTTGCCGTGTACCAAAATCCCGTTGGCTTTAAAATCTGTTTACCTCTTTGCTGCCAGCCAGCATCTGTCGGGTCATAAACACAAACCACAAGCTCGTTTTCACCTTTATTTAACGCACTTGTAATATCAAATGAAAATGAACAGTATCCGCCTGTATGTGTGCCTACAAGTGTCTTATTGACAAAGACCTTACACTGCCAATCAACAGCGGCAAAATTCAAAATGGTATGAAAACCGTCGAATGACTCAGGAACAGTGAACGTTTTCTTATACCAAAGCCTATTTTCAGGCAAAAGCGCTTTTTCTACACCTGACAGCATTGATTCAACTGCAAACGGCACAACAATTTCACCGTCAAAGGTATCCGCCCATTCACAAGACGAATCTTTAATAGCATACTCATATACGCCGTTGAGAGAAAGCCAGTTTTTTCTTTCTAACTGCGGGCGCGGATATTCAGGCAACGGAGCATTTCTGTCAACTGAATCAGTCCAACGTGTTTTCATAAATCCCATAATAA
>JAFLUO010000046.1:0-12447 GCA_022508705.1 Oscillospiraceae bacterium | reverse complement strand
AATATGCGCCTGTGGTGGAATTGGCAGACACGCAAGATTTAGGATCTTGTGCGAAAGCGTGCAGGTTCAAGTCCTGTCAGGCGCACCACATAAGAACCAAAGTTTTGATGCCATTGGTATATAGGCTTTGGTTCTTTTTCTTTTTCTAAAAAACTGCTTGGTACACAAGTGCAGAATAACATTCCGATTTAAAAACGGTACATAAATCGAGGTTTGGATTGAATAAGCACCAACTTTTTGTTGGGGTAGAAAATTCCACATTTATATGTTATAATCAATTTAATAAATGATATTTTGAGGAGTTTTGCAGATTGGTTATGCAGAAAGAAGAATATAAATTAAATAATGACCTTTTCGATAACTTGATTTTTATTACGGCTAAGATCGGCGACGAAGATATTTTAACTATGTTTGACACAGGAGCGTCCATCAGCATAATTTCCCAGTCACTTGCAAATAGACTTAATTGCCGAACTGAATCTTCACTCTCGGCAGGTAATAATAACGGAAAATCGTTGACGCTTGAAAGCGGTTTTATAGACAGAATAGAAATATGCGGTTTGGCAATAGAGAATTTAAAAGTAGGGATAGTTCCTGATAATTATCTCGATTTTGGTGTTGATGATGCCGGAAGAGCTTTTCCTGCACAAATGCTTTTGGGCTGGGACATCATTTCACAATTTTATTGGCGGATAGATACTAAAAATAAACTTTATTATGTATTAAAATGCGGCAATAAAATATCAAATAACCTGTCATATTGCAACTTTCCGACTATAAAAGTTAAATATAAAACGGATTTTATGCTGTTTGGATTTGATACAGGACACACCGAAACTCTTCTTGACAAAACTTGGTGCTCTAAACTTGATAATCTGCAAACTATCGAGGACGAGTTATGCGGTATAGGAGGTTCTTCTGTTGAACAATCTTTTGTTACCGATGATTTTGAAGTGACTTTTGAGAACGAAATATTTTGTTTGAAAAATGTAACGGTGTTGCAACATTCTATATACGGACTTGAAAATAATTCAGTGGTCGCGTTATTGGGAATAGATTTTTTCAAAGATTCTATATTTGAAATAGATTACAAGAATAAATATTTTCATATTGAAAAAATATAGCAATAATACTCCACTTAAATTAAATTGCGTTGCAGTTAAATATGCGTATTGTAATTTTTTGAAAATCTAAATAAATAGTAATTTTAACATTTTAAAAAGAGTGAGAAAATTGATTTACCGACTTGATGATTTTACAGAAAACAGTATAAACCCTATTACAAATAAACCGTATGACGATTCATGGATTATTTGTATGCTTACCGATTCCAAAGAATATAATCAAAAAGTGGGAAGCTTTAACGGCTGTGCTTATACCATAAAATACAGCCGCCATTCTGACTATTGGAAAATGTCTGTTTGCGATTTTATGGGATTCAATACGAAAAACAATAAAAATATGATTCTCGTTATGAGTGAAGAAGACTTAAATACTGCTAAGATTCAATATGAAGGTCACAGTTTTGACGAGCCTTTTCTGCGGGATAATGAGCAGATATATACTGTGCACAGCACCTCTTTAGAGAATTGGGAACTGATTCAAAAAGACGGATATCTTAAATGCTGGAATATTTTAAAAGCCGAAAAGGCAATAACAGAAGAAAAGCCTATCGGAAGCATCTTGGGCGACCCGAAAGATTTCAGCGATTACATTATGTTTGGAAAAAACGTTGCTGGCGAGTTGGTTGTTAACTCAAAACAACAGGGAAAAATCGTCATGGATAAAGATGCAAAATATACAACAGGCGTCAGAATCTATTTAGATATGAAAAAAATTGTTGAAGACGGTTTAGCTGTGCGTGACGGCGCACACCTTAAAGTAAAAGGTACTCTTCCGTTAAATCCTTACTTAATTTGGGTGGCTACTTGGAAAAATGTCGGACTGAAAAGCCGAATTTCAACGCCTAACATCTTTTGTGAAAAGGCAGATAAAGAATTCAAAAAAAGATTTCCTCAATATAGGTGAAAGTATATGGAAAATGAAGTTATTCGTCACTACGACTTGCTGATAGATGAAGATAATGACCCTGTTAACGACCCGAAACCTTTGCAGGATTATATGGACAAATGGGACGGTCAATGCTTTATAGACAAAATGAAGCTTGACAAAAGTAAATCCGTGCTTGAAATCGGTGTCGGAACGGGAAGATTGGCTGTTCGCACAGCTCCCTTGTGCGGTAAATTCTGCGGTATTGACATCTCGCCTAAAACAATAGAAAGAGCAAAGCAAAATCTATCTAAACATTCTAATGTTACTTTGATTTGCGGGAATTTTTTGACATATGAATTTAAAACAAACTTTGATATTATCTATTCATCGCTTACTTTTATGCACATAGAAGATAAGCAGAGTGCATTCAGCAAAATTTCATCTTTATTAAATCAAAACGGCATTTTTGCTTTATCTGTCGATAAGAACCAATCTCAATATATTGATTATGAGTCAAGAAAAATTAAGGTTTTTCCTGACAATCCTGACGATATAAAAGAATATTTTAAAAATGCGAGTCTTAACTTAATTGACCAGTACGAAACTGAGAATGCTCATATTTTTATCGGAAAAGCAAAAAAGCATCGGCTGTAATGACAGTCGGTGCTTTTATCTTTCAGTATCCTAAATAGGTATTATTTAATTTCTGTTATTGTTATTATTTCTGTTGCAATTTTTATTGCATTGAACGTCAAAGCTCGGGTTGAATGCATAGAAATTCTTTTCATTCATACGGTCTGTTGCCAAGCGAAGTCCTTCGCCGAATCTCTGATAATGAACTATTTCTCTTTCACGCAAAAATTTTATCGGCTCACGAACATCGGGGTCGTCAACCAAACGCAAAATGTTATCATACGTTGTTCTTGCTTTTTGTTCTGCTGCTAAATCTTCGTGCAAGTCGGTAATGACATCGCCTTTTGACTGCAAATAAGTTGCTGTAAACGGTGTTCCGCTTGCTGCTACAGGATAAACGCCCGTTGTATGGTCAACGAAATAAGTGTCAAATCCCGATTTCTTTATTTCATCAATAGTAAGATTTCTTGTAAGCTGATAAACGATAGCGCCTATCATTTCAAGGTGCGCCAATTCTTCTGTGCCGATATCAGTCAAAAGACCTTTAAGCTCCGGATACGGCATTGAAAAACGCTGTGACAAATAGCGAAGCGATGCGGCCAATTCCCCATCCGGACCGCCAAATTGTGAAATAATTATCTTTGCATATTTCGGATTAGGATTTTTAATATTTACCGGGTACTGTAATTTCTTTTCATATTGAAACATTGTTTATCTCTCACACTCCTTAATATCCCATGGCCACGGATTTTTAAGCCACTTGTCACCTGAGCCTGACCTTGCACTGAGAGGTCCGAAATTTGATTCATAAAGCTCTGTAAGTTCTTTACTCCTGCAGAGATATTTTTTATTCAGTTCTATTGCATCGCTGTCGCCGGGATGTGTATCCAAGTACAAATGAAGTTCCCAAGCGGCAAATTGAAGTGCAGAGATCTTTTGAAGTAATTTTTCACGGTCTGTCATATGCATTTACCTCCCAAAAACGGCTTGTTAAGAGTTGGGAATAATGTGCCCTGGCACAATGCTTTTTCTGCGTCATATCTCTCTGTGTTAGTCTGGAAAGGTACATAAGCCATTGCGACAACAGGGTTTTCAGGAAGCTTACTTGTTCCGTTATATCTGTTATTACATTCACAGTTTTCTTCATCGGAAAAAACTTGCTGAATGCTTTTATCCAATTCTTCTAAAAACTTATTCAAAAATATACGTCTCCTTTTTTTAGTTTTGTGGAAATAGATTCCGTTAAATACTATTCTAAATCATTGGGACTTGTTCTTATTTTAATCTTATGCAAACAAAAAGAGGTTACAAATGTAACCTCAATAAAGTAAATTTAGATAAATACGGTTATTTAAAAATCGTTCTGTACGCTAAATCGTATCCCACAAAATATTCTCTCAAATATCTTTGAAATTTTTGATTTTCAGATTTAGCGCTGACCTTAAGAACATTTTTAATTCCGCTTTGCTTTGCAATTATACCCGAACGGAAAATATGATAGTCGCTTGTAAGATACGCTATTTTTGTTTCTTCTGCGCTCTTTCCGCTGTCATCGGCAATTATTTTTAATGCAAACTCAAAATTTTCATAAGTAGTCGTTGATTTGTCCTCAAGCAAAATCCGCTCTTCTTCTATTCCGTTATTCATTAAATAATTTTTAATAATCTGCGCCTCTGACACCTTTTGCTCTTTTCGGAAGCAACCGCCGCAACAAACTGCCTTAGTGTTTAAATGGGATTTCAAATAAACAACGGCTCTGTCCATTCTTTCAATAAGCTGAGCACTTGGTGTATCCTCACCTAAAATCACGCTGCCTAAAATCATTAAATATTCACAGTCATCATCATATTTTTTTGTTGAATCATAAATAACAGCAGGAAAATAAAGAACAGCAGGAGCAGCTAAAACTGCTGCACAAGTACCTAATACTGTCTTAAAAATCTTATTCATAAACTCACCTTCATATTTTCTTAACTGCGCCCATATTTGCCATAATCTTTTTTGTGCCGACTTTGTCAAAAGCAATTTCCATGAGCACATCGTTACCCATAGGTTTAAGCGAAATTACCATGCCCGTGCCGAAAACTCTGTGAGAAACGGCATCACCGATTGAGAAAGTTTCAATATTTTTCGCTGTATTCTCTCGCAGGCTGAATCCCCTTGAAATCGGCTTTTGAGGTGCAGTACGCTCAAATCGGTTGATATTATTCTTAACTGGTTTTACAAGCGATTTACAGCATTCTTCGGGCAATTCCCCAATAAATCTTGACGGTACGTTATATTTTGTTGAACCGTAGAGCATTCGTGATTTAGTATTGAGAAGATAAAGCACCTCTTTAGCTCTTGTTATGCCCACATAGGCAAGACGGCGTTCCTCTTCAATTTCATTGGGGTCATACATTGACTGCATTCCCGGAAAAATTCCCTCTTCCATTCCCGAAATGAAAACTACTGGGAATTCAAGTCCTTTTGATGAATGCAAAGTCATAAGTACGACCGTTTCACTGTCATTATTATAATTGTCAATGTCCGTTAGCAAAGCAACCTCTTCAAGGAAATCAGAAAGAGTACCCTCAGGATTTTCTTCACGGAATTTAATAAGGTTAGAATTCAGCTCGTCAAGGTTCTGAAGTCTGTCTTCAAGTTTTTCCTTATCTTGTTCAAGAGAAAGTTTATATCCTGTCTCAGAAAGCATTGACATAAAGACAGACGACGGAGACTCACGAAGGGAAAGCTCATTGAAGCTCTCAATCATATCAGTAAACTCTCGAAGCTTTGCAGCCGAACGTGAAAGCTTTTCATATTCGTCTGCATGCTTTATAACTTCAAACAAACTGAGTCCTAAACCGTCGGCAATCTCTTTTGCATAGGCAATAGTCGTAGCGCCTATTCCCCTCTTAGGTACGTTTATAATTCTTTCCAAACGCACTGAGTCATTCGGATTTGCAATAACGCTTAAATATGCCACCGAATCCTTAATTTCCATACGGTCATAGAACTTGTGGCCGCCGATTATTCTGTAAGGAATACCGCTTCGAACTAACGCACGCTCAATGGTGTTTGACATGGCGTTCATACGGTAAAGAACGGCAAAATCGGAAAACTTCATTCCCTTTTGAACGTGATTCACTATTTCATCACATATAAATTTGCCTTCGTCATACTCGTCTGACAGGGTATTCAAAAGAATCTTTTCACCCTCGCCGTTATTTGTCCAAAGCTCCTTGCCTTTTCTCTGTTCATTATGTGAAATAACAGCATTTGCGCCGTCTAATATATTTTGTGTTGAACGGTAATTCTGCTCAAGGCGGATAACCCGTGCATTTTTGAAATTTTGCTCAAAACTTAAAATATTTTCAATGGTTGCGCCGCGGAATTTATAAATACTTTGGTCATCGTCACCCACTACGCAAATATTGTTATACCCCTCTGACAAAAGCTTTGTAAGAACAAACTGAGCGTGGTTGGTATCCTGATACTCATCTACCAAAACATATTTGAATTTGTTTTGATAATATTCTCTAACGTCCGCATGATCCTGCAAAAGTTTAATTGTGTTAACGATTATATCGTCAAAGTCCATTGCATCAGCATTTTTGAGAAGCTTCTGATATTTTTCATAGCACTCCCCTATTTGCTTTTCACCGTAATTACCGCTTCCAAGGGACAAGTATTCCTGCGGAGAAATAAGCATATCCTTTGCATTACTGATTTTAGACAGAATTGTCTTATGTGACAAGAATTTATCGTCAATATTAAGAAGTCGTTGAACCTCTTTCATTACACGCTTGCTGTCATCGCTGTCGTAAATCGCAAAATGCTTAGTGTATCCTAAAAGCTCGGCATTTCTGCGCAAAATGCGAACGCAAACTGAATGGAATGTGCCTGCCCAAACATCATTACCGGACTCACCCAGCATTAAATTGAGCCTTTCCTTTAACTCGTTAGCAGCTTTATTTGTAAAGGTAAATGCAAGAATTTCCCAGGGTTTGGGCGCATTTACGGAAAGAACTCTTTTTATATCTTCATAAATACTATGATCACCGCCAAGATATTTTTTCAATAACTCAACAGTATTTTCATCAACATAACCGAAAACTTCGTCGCTTTCATAAGCATTTCCGTATTTAATTAAGTATGCAATTCGGTTAACAAGCACCGTAGTTTTTCCGCTTCCTGCTCCTGCAAGAATTAAAAGCGGCTCATTCACGGATAAAACCGCTCTGAGCTGCATTTCATTCATTCTGTTAAATTCATTTTTTATAATTTCTCTTCTTAAACTGATAATTTCAGAATTCATTTACTTCTCCTCAAAAAGACTGTTTCCGTGACAGTCAATTCCCACAATTAACGGAAAATCTTTAAACATAAGCCTTTTTACCGATTCACAACCAAGGTCTTCAAAGTCTATAACCTCACATTCGGTAATACATTTAGATGCAACTGCGCCTGCACCGCCGACTGCACAAAAATATACTGCTTTATTACGAATTACAGCATCAATAACCTCTTGATTGCGAGGACCTTTGCCTATCATAGAAGCAAGCCCTGAATCAAGAAATTCAGGAGCAAATTTATCCATTCTGCTTGATGTTGTCGGTCCACATGAACCAATAGCTAACCCCTCTGGCGTAGGAGTAGGTCCCGCATAGTAAATTAAAGCTCCGTTCAAATCATACGGAAGCTTTTTACCTGCATCTAAAAGCTCTTTTATTCTTTTGTGGGCGGCATCACGGGACGTAAAAACAGTACCGGAAAGTAAAACCGTATCACCTGCCCGAAGCTTTTCTGCAAATTTTTTTATTTCACTTGTGTTAATCCTGTATTCCGCCATTGTTAACCTCTTTTATAATGTCATCAACTTGAATGTTTAAATCTTCGTCAAATTCGGAATTCGGCTCATAGGAATATGAAAGATTTGTGTCGTCATCAGTTATCTGAATCTCAGTTTCGTTACTGTAAATTGAGGGTGCTTCAAGACCGGGAAGTTCAGTATGTAAATTCAGAAGGTTTGAGGCAGAGCTGTTAAGCTTTGTACTGAGGGCATAAACGTCCTTGTGAAGCTGTTCAAGGGAAGAGTTGAATTTCTTTGAAACAGCGTCAACATCCCGCAAAAGCTGTTCAATCTCATTTGCCTGATGCTTAACATCTTGTGAAGCCAGTGCGCCAATATCCTTTGCCTTAGACTTGGCATTGTCAATTATTTCATCTGAATAACGGCGTGCGTCAATGTAAGCTGCGCCGATTTGTTTTTCTGCACGGGAAAGTCTTTCGCTTTTATCCTGATATTCAAAAAGCTTTTCTTTGTACTGCGCGCACTCTTCTTTTGAATTTTTCAGCATTTCTTCAAGCTCGCTGATACGCGCATCCTTTTCTTCAATTGATTTTGAATTTTCGGAAAGCTCGGACACCTTTTCTTCAAGTTCTTCAATCTTTTGGCGAAGTTCTAATGACTCTGCCCGTCTTTTATCAAGATCAGAAGTTAAATCTGCGGCATCATTCTGCAAAGACTCAATATAGTCCAATACGTCTGACTTCCTAAATCCGCCGAAAACAGCGGTTTTCATAACAATTTTTTCACTGCTCATCACAAATGCACCCTTTGTACATAATTTTACTAATACATTTTAACAGAATTTTTCCTACAAAACAACATATTTATTTCAATTTAGAAAAATTTAATGGACTTTTGCAAAAGTTTGGAGTAAAATATAAAAAAGGAGTGATTTTTATGAAAAAAAGCGCAAAAAAAGCAATAAAAACCGCTGTGGGAATAGGTGCCGCTGCTGCATCTGCATATTTACTTGTAGGTAATGCATTTTATTATCTTACTTTAACACGCAAAGGTATAAACAGTTCAATTGCCAACAAGTACATGACTTCAAATACAGGCACAGATGAGAGAACGATTCATCTGAACTCCGAGCTTGACCAGGGCAAAATATGGTTTGACAGAGCAGATAAAGAAAAACTTGTCATCAGAAGCACTCATAAAAAGAAAAATCTTCATGCGGACTATCTTCTTCCGAAAATGGATTCCGATGTTTTTGTTGTTCTTATTCACGGTTACGGAGCAGCACCGAGAAATATGGGCGTTTATGCAAAGCATTACCATGAACTCGGTTATAACGTATTTACTCCGAGCATGAACGGTCATGCTGACAGTGAAACTAAGAGAATAACAATGGGTTGGGAAGACAGACTTGATATAATTGATTGGATAAATTATATTGTTGAAGAATATCCTGAGTCTAAGATTATAATACACGGCGTTTCAATGGGTTCTGCAACAACTATGATGGCGCTGGGTGAAGAGCTTCCCAAAAACGTTATGGTAGCAATTGCTGACTGCGGATTTACGTCAATTTGGGATATTTTTGACCAAAAAATCAGTAAAATGGTAAACATACCCGGCAATCCAATTCTCAAGAGCGCAAATAATGTAAACAAAGTAATTTCCGGATTTGATTTCAAAAAGGCGTCTGCTATTGAGCAATTGAAAAAGGCTACCGTTCCTACATTATTCATTCACGGCGAAGAAGATACATTCGTACCCTTTGAAATGCTTCAAAAGCTTTACGATGCGGCCGCCTGTGAAAAAGATATTGTTACAATTCCCGAAGCTCCCCACGCAAGAAACTCAATTGTTAACCCTGAGCTTTATTGGACATCGGTTGACAATTTCATAAAAAAATACATATAATTTAATTATTAAAATTTTGTTTAAATTCTGGCGGAGAATATATTTTCTCCGCCGTTTTTTTGTTTTTGCTGTCTTTTTAAGAAAAAAATACTAAAAAAGACTTGATAATAAAAGTAAAATTAGTTATTATTAAATATAAATATTTTTATGGAGGTTATGGAAATGAAAGAAGAAAACAGACAGTACGGTCAACTGGCTTTTGACATAGTTGAACATGCTGCGAAAAAAATCGGTTCACGTCTTCCCGGTTCTGAGGGCGAAAAAAAATTGCACGATTATATGTGCGAAAAGCTTGAAGAAATCGGAATTAAACCGACGGTTGAGGAATTTGCCGTTTCAACAAGATCGGGAATTGGCGGACTTGGTTATGCCGGCTATTTCGGAATTATAATGAGCGCACTTATGTATTTTGCGCTTCACAATGAATATCTTTGGTTTGGCATGGCCATTGCAGGTATAATTTTTGTAATTTGGCTTTTTTCCAGTTGTTTCCTTTACAAACAGTGGTTTGACATGTTCTTCCCGCAGAAAATTTCAAGAAACTCTTACGGCGAGCTTCTTCCCGAAGACGGCAAATATGATTATACCATCGTTCTCTCCGGTCACTCAGACACAAGCTGGACATGGAGACATTCAGAACACTCATATAAATACAGAGATAAACCGATTTTAGGTCTTCTTGCTACATATATAAAAGTTGGCTTCGGTGCTGTTTGCGTATTCTTGAATGTGGGCATTTCAATTGCAATGGCAGTTATTTACGGAGCATATTATATTGTTGAGCATTTCGGTTCAGAGTCCCACTATATTACAACTGAATGGGGCGAAAGAATGTACGCTTGGTTCAACAATGTGACAAACAGCCCATCTTTCAATGCGTTCCAATTTATTCTTCTTTTCCTTCCCATTGTTACTGCTATCGGCAGCGCATTCGTTGCAATGTGGGGCGACCCTCACGAAGAAAACGCTTCACGCGGCGCTATGGACAATGCAACAGGTATTGCGCTCAGCTATGCGGTAATTAAATATTTCAAAGATAACCCCGACAAGATGCCCAAAAACTGCCGTATCATTGATATGAACTGCGGTTCCGAAGAATCAGGTCTTCGAGGCTCAATAGCATTCACACAGGAGCATAAAAACGACGGTATGCTTGATAACTGCTGGAATTTGAACATTGACTCTGTTGCAGATAAAGACTACTTTGAGGTTGTTATTAAAGATGACTGGCAGGGTTGCAGATTCGACAAAGACTTGGAAAAGATGTTCAAGGATACATTTAACGAGCTTGGTATTGAATCAAAGACAAACGGCTGCATTCACAATCCTGTCGGCGGCTGTGATTCAACACCCATGACAAGAGCAGGCGTTAAGTCGGTTACATTTGCTGCGCAAAATCCGATGCTTACATATTATTATCACACCTGGCGCGATATGCCCGAACGCTTTGAAATGGAAACAGTTTCACAGGGCTTTGACGTTCTTTTAGGTGTAATTGATAAAATCGACAAATTCCAAACTGAGCACGGCTTTAACGGAGTTAATCACTAATATAAATTAAAATTCAGCAAGACCGAAGGCGTAATCTTTCGGTCTTGTTTTTTTACTCTTGAAATGGTATAATTGCACTAAACATATTGTGGTTAGGTGAACTAAATGAAAAGAAGTTTACAGGTTTTATCTGTGTTAATGTCCGTAATTTTACTGTTTTCTTCCTGCGGAAAAGTTACTCCCCAAAACGTAACGGATGAAATGAAATCCTATTTTGAAAATAACGATTACAAATCCTGCAAGTCATATATTTCATCAATAGACGCTGAAATTAAAAGCCAGATTTCAAACGAGGCTTTAGATATTATAGAAAATGAATTTACCGAAATATATGATAAATATAAAGCTTATGATATTTTCGATATTACCCGCTTTGACGATTCATTTATTGAGAATTGTGTAAGGCTTTGGGAAATTGCTTCTGAATTTACGCCGAGCGAAGAAAAAAATACTAATGAAAATCTTCAGTATCTGCATTATTTTTCCGCGGCTTCCGATGCAATGAGATACAAAGAAATGTTCAGAATGCTTAAAGCTATGTATAATTGCGGTTATTTTTATTGGATACAAAAATCACTGAATGATTACTCCGCTTTGGGCGATTACTCATTTTTTGACACCGCAAAGGAAACTGCGTCTGAGTTTAACTATTCAGATTATAATCCGCAGGAGTATTACATTAGCGAATTGCGCTCAGCTTGCAAAAAAATAATTAAACCTTTAACATCAGTCATTAACGGATTTGCCACCAACGACACAACCGTTGTAGCATCTGCAATAAATAATATTTATGAAATTTCCGACACATTTCTTTTTGCCTGCGATTGTGCAGAAACGGTTTACTCTTCTCTATATGAAGCAATGAACACTTTTATAATTCAAGGCGCATTTGCCGAATACAAAAACGAAATAACTTTTGGCGAAGCAAGAAAGTATACTGAAGGAACAGATTTTGGATTGTCGAACATTTTCGGCGAAGGCTATACTCCGCTTGACAGCAATGAAACAGATAACGACGGTGCAACTGATAATCAAATCAATGTTTCAAAACAAGAAGCTGTGAGAATTGCCGTTAACGCAATCAATAAGACGAAAGCTTACAAGTCCGGTGTAACCGTAAACAGAAGGCAAACCGTTAATATTCAAATGACATCTTTTAATACTGAATCCGGACTTGCCTCCGCCGCATCGCTTATTCGAATTCAAATAAATGATGCATTAAAAAACGCCGGCGGCACATCGAGTGTTTCAAAGCATTTTGTGAACGGTATGTGTGATGAAATATCCTTAAACGACAGTATTCCGCCATCAGGTAAAACGGCATCTCTTGATGCGTCTTTCGTAGAAAGCTATACCGCAGTAAAGGGAAGCGGAGGCTACGTAATAACCTTTAATCTTCCCTCCTGCACCTCAACAGACGATAATATTTCATCTAATCTACTTTCAATAGTTGACGGTTTTTATTTTGATAATGGGGCTGAGAATATTAAATATAAATCTTTTTACGGCCCGACTACTATTTCACTGGTTGTTAACAACTCAGGTTATCTGTCAAAATACGATTATGC
>JAFLUO010000045.1 GCA_022508705.1 Oscillospiraceae bacterium | reverse complement strand
CAGGCGGGGAACCGAGCAGCATTAAGCGGACTGCACCGGGCGCCACAGTCCGCCTACACGGTGCATGACTAAGTTAAGGCAATTTTAGTCTTTTGTTTAAAAGGGGGGCAGACCCATGTACCGTGCTTTATACCGCAAATACAGACCAAGCACATTTTCAGACGTTGTCGGGCAGAGCCATATTACTCAGACACTTCAAAATGCAGTGTCAAGCGGCAAGACAAGCCATGCTTATCTTTTTACGGGATCTCGCGGTACGGGCAAAACCTCTTGCGCTAAAATTCTTGCAAAGGCTGTTAACTGTGAGCACACCGTAAACGGAAACCCCTGCAACGAATGCAGTATTTGCAAAGGTATTGACAACGGCTCAATTTTAGACGTTGTTGAAATTGACGCAGCGTCAAACAACAGCGTTGATAATATCCGTGATCTTCGTGAAGAGGCGAACTTTACTCCTGCAAACGCTAAATACAGAGTCTATATTATTGACGAGGTACACATGCTCTCCGTGGGGGCGTTCAACTCGCTTCTTAAAACTCTTGAAGAGCCGCCCGAGCATGTTAAATTTATTCTTGCTACTACTGAGGTACACAAGCTCCCGTCAACAATTCTTTCACGCTGTCAGCGGTTTGATTTTAAGAGAATTCCGCCTGAAAGCATTGCCGAAAGATTAAAAGAGGTTGCGAATAAAGAAAATATGCAGCTTTCAGATGACGGCGCAATGCTCATAGCCCGAATTGCCGACGGTGCAATGCGTGATGCACTTTCATTGCTTGACAGATGTGTGTCCCACGACGGAGTTATTGACTCTGCCGTTGTTGCCCAAAATTCAGGTCTTGCAGGCAGAGAATATATTTTTACTCTTGCGGATTGCATATTGCAAAAGAACGCCGCAAAAGCGCTTGAAATACTCAATGGGCTTTATAACGACTCATGTGATATGGAGAGACTTGTAATTGAGCTTACGAATCATTTCAGAAATCTTATGATTTCAAAAGCAGTCAAGGATTTTGAAAAAATGCTTATCTGCTCACAAAATGAGATTGACATAATCCGCAGGCAGTCGGAAAGCACCACTCTTGCTACAATAATGTCCTGTATAGATGTTTTGACTTCATCAGCGGCAGATATGAAGCAGGGCGCAAACCGCAGAACTGTTGCAGAGCTTTGCATTATCCGTCTTTGCACGCCAGCTCTTGATGTAGACGTAAATTCTCTTATCCGCAGAATAAGTGAGCTTGAAAAGGCAGTAGCAAACGGCGTTACGGTGAAAGTATCTTCACCTGCTCCCATTCAAAATACTGTTTCTGAATCTGCTCCTGCTGTGCAGGTAAATGAAACAAAGACAGAAGAAAATCACAATGAAAATGTGCAGAGTGTAAAGGCTGAACTGCCTGAAGAGCCTAAACCTGTGCCTCAGGAATCCGTAAAAGAAGAGAAAACAGAGCCGAGGCAAAGCAATGCAGGCGCTACGTTGCCGTTTACACAGTGGCCTGAGGTGACTGAAAAGCTTTTTGCAGAAAATAAGAGTCTTATTGCGATGCTTGCGGGCTCGTCAGCATACATTTACGACAATAAATTTTTGCTAATCAAAGGCTCGCCGGTTTTGGAGCTTTATCTTAAAACGGGCGAATATTCAAAAATAATCAAGCAAGCTGTTCTTGACGTAACGGGTAAGTCCTATTCATTGGGCGTTTATAACAATGCGCCTAAAGAAGAGAATAAAAGTCCCTTGAGTGACCTTTTGTCAAAGGCGAGGAAGCTTGGAATTAAAGTTGAAGGAGAATGAGAAATGAAAGCAAGAATACCGAATCAGGGCGGCGGAAGAGCCGATATGATGAGAAAACTCCAGCAAATGCAGGAGGATATGGAACGTGTTCAGGCAGAATGCCAGGAGGCTGAATATTCCGCATCTTCGGGCGGCGGAGCAGTTGAGATTACTGTTAACGGCTCACATGAGGTTAAATCAATTAAAATAAAGCCTGAGGTTGTTGACCCTGAAGATGTTGAAATGCTTGAGGATATGCTTCTTGCCGCAATTAACGAGGCAATGAGAAAAGCAGACGAAACAACAGAGCGTGAAATGGGCAAGGTCACAGGCGGAATGAATTTAGGAATCCCCGGCCTCGGTCTTTAATTTCGGAGAAATCAAATGGCGGATATTGTATCACTTCAAAAACTTATTGAAGAATTTCGTAAAATGCCCTCTGTCGGTCTTAAATCAGCGGAGAGATTTGCATATTATGTTTTAGGGCTTGACGACAAGGCGGTAAAAAGCCTTACTGACGCCATAACCGATGCACATGATAAAATTCATACCTGCTCGGTTTGCTGTAATTTTACAGAAGATGAAAAATGCAATATCTGTAATAACCCGAAGCGTGACAGTTCAACGATTTGCGTAGTTGAAAATCCAAGGGATATTACTGCTTTTGAGCGCACTCACGAATACAGAGGGGTTTACCATGTTTTGCACGGCGTAATGTCGCCCATGAACGGCATAGGACCTAACGATATTCGCATTAAAGAGCTAATTTCCAGACTTGCCGACGATACGGTAAACGAGGTTATTATGGCAACCAATCCAACAGCCGAGGGTGAGGCAACGGCGGTTTATATTTCCAAGCTTTTAAAGCCTATGGGCATAAAGGTAACGCGGCTTGCTTACGGAATGCCCGTGGGAAGCGATTTGGAATATGCCGACGAGGTAACTCTTTCCCGTGCCCTTGACGGCAGACAGCTTCTGTAATTTTAAACGGAGAAAAACCATGGCAGAAAAAAACACGAGTTCGACAGTTGCACAAAATAAAAAAGCATATCACGACTATTTCGTGCTTGAAACATATGAGGCAGGCATTGAGCTTGTGGGCACAGAGGTTAAATCGTTGCGACAGGGCAAGTGCAACCTTAAAGACTCTTGGTGCAATATTGACAACGGAGAAATTTTTGTCAACGGGATGCACATAAGCCCTTATGAGCACGGCAATATCTTTAACCGAGACCCAATGCGCATAAGAAAATTGCTGATGCACAAAAAAGAGATAATGCGTTTATTCGGCACAATAAAGCAAGACGGCTTAACGATTATTCCGCTGTCTGTCTATTTTAAAAAAGGCAAGGCAAAGGTACAATTGGGGCTTTGCAAAGGTAAAAAGTTATACGATAAGCGTGATGTTGCGGCTAAAAAGGAAGCCCAGCGGAATATTGAAAGAGGTATGAAAGAAAGGCTAAGATAATGTCCGAAAAGCGTGTTTGCGTTCAATGCGGAAAGCAATTTGTACTAAGCGATAGCGAGGTAAGCTTTTATCAGTCAAAAAATCTGTCGTTACCCAAACGGTGCAAGACCTGCCGTGAGATGAATAAAGCTAAAAAAACAAACCAAAGCTTTGAATATAAAAACTACACGGTAAAAAGACATGTAAACAACCGTAATAGCTTTATTTTAAAAATATTTGTTGCTTCGGCACTTTTCTTAGCGGCAATTTTTAATTTGGAATTTATACCGAACTCGTCAGCGGTAATCGTTTGTGCGGTTTCGGCTTTGGCAATTCTGTTTTTACTGCTTTTTGGAAGACACGTTTACATTGAAGAATTTGATACTTCGCCGTATAAATACACGTTTTACGATACAAATTCAATGGTTTCCCATTATGTAAAGCACGGCGAGCAGGTCTCCTGCAAAAGTATGGAAGATTATCTTTTAAAGGCGAATTTGGTAATACTTAATCCCTCTTCTCTTAAAAGAATACAGAAGGACGGCGACACAGCGTACTTTTGCAATAAAACGGGTGAATTCGTTGTAGTTGCAAAGGCAGGGTACATAAGAACTTATTTTAAAGCGGATATGCGTTATTTTAATAAACAATAATTAAAAACAAAAACGTTGATAGATAAATTTTAACTAACAATACATTTGCAGTTAAAAAACAATCTATAATATATACAATTAAATAGTTTATATGGGGATGAAAGGATTTCGACGGGGGTCCTGAACCTTGGTAAGCGAGCTGTGGCGAGGCACCACAATAAAAGCTTCAAGTTTAGAAATAAACGACAACAATAATAAAGTTTTACTTGCGGCTTAAATAAGCGGCAACGCTTCCCCGAAAGTACTGCGGTTCGGTAAGAAGTGCCATTTAGCAGTGAACGTGAACAGATGAGCGCTCTGTAATCTGTCATGAATTAAAGAGCTACCGATTTTGTCAGCCTGTGTCTCGGCGGGCATAAAAGGGAATTTTAAACGATACACTACGCTCGTAGAAAGCTTTGGGAATAGACTTTCGGACGCGGTTTCGATTACCGCCATCTCCACCAAAAATCGACAATTCTCGACAGAGGGTTGTCGATTTTTACTTATTAACTATTCACTCTTCACTTTTCACTAAAATAACATATCGATTTTTGGAAGTAATAAGTAAAAGTGAATAGTGAAAAAGTAAGTGTGGTTGCGTTTTTCTGTGTTTTTTGATATTAACGAAATAATGCGGTAATCGAAACCGCGTAAGTCCATAATAAATAACATTACGTTAAATTGACATTTATTATATGAAATGATAAAATCGAACTGTGTTATAATTGAAATATAAGTATTAAAAAAATGTGCGAAACGAGGTGTTTTATGGCAGGCAATTTTTCATTTTATCTTGTAACAGACCCGCATTTTTTTGAGCTCTCTTTAGGCGGTGAGGGTGAGGCTTATGAGGCAAGAAGCCGAACAGACCAAAAATGCGTTGCAGAGACCGGCGCTATAATAGACGCAGGTTTTCTTAAAATCGCTGAGGACAAAGAAACAAATGTAATCCTTATTCCAGGCGATTTGGTGTACCGTGGCGAGCAGGCAAGCAATGAGGGCTTTATAAAGAAGCTTAAATGGCTCGAGAGCAGAGGAAAGACGGTCTATTTAATCACCGCAAGGCACGATTACGGCGAAACTCCTTACCCCGTGGGTTTTGTGGGAAAAGAGTGTGTGCCTGTGGAGGGTACTCCTCGGGAAAAGCTTCGTGAGCTTTACTACCACTACGGTTTTGAGCAGGCAATTTCTGAGCATGAGTCAATGTCCTATGTAGTGCAACTTACAGACTCAATTCGTCTTTTGGCATTAAATTGCGACGGCGACTGCAAGGGCTTCAAAGGGCTTTGGCCCGATCAATTGGAATGGGCGCTGGAGCAGATAAAAGATGCCCATGATAACGGTTGCTACATATTCGCTATGACCCATTATCCGCTTTTGCCATTTTCACCTTTTGCTCATCTTGTGGGGGATTCGCACTTAACCGAGTGGGAAATGCTTGCAAGCACCTTTGCAGATGCAGGTCTTGACCTTATTTTCACAGGTCATATGCACGCTCAAGCAGTTACGGAATACACAAGCAAAAACGGCAATATGATAACCGACGTGCAGACGGGCAGTTTTGTAGGCTACCCCTGCTCATACAGAAAGGTAACTTTCCTTGACGGCGACAAAATAGATATTAAGTCATATACCATTGAGGATTTTGATTGGGATAAGGGAGGAAAAACGGCAGAGGAGTATTTTAGATGGCGTTTTGACAGAATGATAACCGATATAATTGACGCTATGGCATACGACTTTGCATTTTTTACACGTCTTTTCGGAGGACCTGAGAAAAATAAGAAGCTTAAAATCCCCGTTACCGCAGTGGGCAAGGTTTTGCAGAAGCTGACAGTTAAAGGCCTTGGCAGATTATTCTGTTTCAAGGTTGATAAAAGCATTGAAAATATACTCGTTAAGGATTTGGCAGTTGAATTTGTGCGTAACGCCTTCGGCGGAAATGAACCATACGTTGACGGCACTCCCGTAAACGATGCAGTGAGGAAACTTCTTAAAAGGCTTCACCCCGTAACGCACATAATTGAAAAGAAGGCAGGCGCAAAAAATCCCGTGCTTTCCGATATTGACAAGTTCGTGCTTGACACCATAGGTGATGAAAAGCAAAGGGATTACAACACGGTTCTTAATATAAAATGGCAAAGAAAGGATTGAAATAAACAGTATAATTTTCAGTTCTCATCCTAACCCTCAGTTTGAGAGGGAAAGCTTTATCTCTCTAAACGGCGAATGGGATTTTGGTTTTAGTAAGGCAACACTCGGATTTAAATTTTCCGAAACGCAAGAAAGAGCGTTTAAAATTTACAAAAAAGCAGATTATACGCACAAAATAACCGTGCCATACTGCATTGAAAGTAGACTTTCGGGTATTGGTTATACAAGCTTTGTAAACCTTGTTTGGTACAGAAAAACGATTGAACTTTCTCCTGACAGCAATCGTGTTGTTCTGCACATTGGCGCGGCGGATTACATTACAAGCGTGATTGTAAACGGAAAATATATCGGCAGGCACAGGGGCGGTTATACTTCGTTTTCATTTGATATTACAGATGCCGTAGTCAGCGGTGAAAACGAAATTTTCATACTCTGTGAAGACGATAACAAAAACCGTTTTGTGCCCAGAGGCAAGCAGTCAGAACGTCTTAAAAGCCACGGTTGCGATTACACACGCACCACGGGTATTTGGCAAAGTGTTTATATTGAATACACGCCAAAGGATTATATTGCTGATTTCAGAATTTATCCCGATGCTGAAAATTCCAAGATTTCAATAGAATTTGACCTCGTTGGCGAAAATAAAAGTTTAGATGTTGAGGCAAAGGCTATTTTTGACGGCAAATCCGTCGGCACGTCAAAGTCGAAGGTATTGGAGAACGGCAGGGCAAATATTACGTTAAATTTAAGCGAAACGCATCTTTGGGAAGTGGGCAACGGCAGGCTTTATGACCTCAATTTGAGATACGGCGAAGACAAAGTAAAGTCATATTTCGGACTTCGTTCAGTTTCTCTTGACGGCTACAAATTTCTTATAAACGGTAAAAGTGTTTTTCAGCGCCTTGTGCTTGACCAGGGCTTTTACAAGGACGGAATTTATACCGCCAAAGACGACGGTGAGCTTAAAAGAGATATTGAACTGTCTTTATCAGTGGGCTTTAACGGCGCAAGACTTCACCAGAAGGTGTTTGATCCAAGATTTTTGTATTTTTGCGATATTTTAGGCTACATTGTTTGGGGTGAGTACGGAAACTGGGGCTTTGATATTTCTTCAAAGAAAGGCGTGCAGATTTTTGCAAACGAATGGAGCGAAGCCGTTAAGCGTGATTTTAATCACCCGTCAATTATCGGTTGGTGCCCGTTCAACGAAACGTGGGATTATAAAAAAAGACCGCAGTATGACGGACTTTTAAGCCATATTTATGAATTGACTAAAGAAATTGACCCAACCCGTCCGTGTATTGACACAAGCGGAAATTATCACGTTAAAACGGATATTTACGACGTGCACGATTACAACGGAGATGTAGAGTTTTTTAAGAATAATTTTGACAAATTCGCTGTCAGCGGTGAGCTTTACGAGCATGTTTTACTTGATAATCCCGGCAGGCAGAAATATCCGGGCGGCCTTCCCGTAATGGTAAGCGAATACGGCGGAATTAAATGGGAAACAGATTCAAAGTTTAAATCCTGGGGCTACGGCGAGGATGTTCATTCCCCCGAAGAATTTGCACAAAGATACTGCGGACTTACCGACGCTTTAATTCAAAACAAGAATATGTGCGGATTTTGCTACACTCAGCTTTATGACATTGAGCAAGAGCAAAACGGACTTTTCACATACACAAGGGAAAAGAAATTTTCCGACGAGGTTTATGAAAAAATAAAAGCGTCTAATGCACAAATTGCCGAGATAGAAAAGTAAAACTTATAATAAAAAATCCCCCACTATACACAGTGGGGGATTTGAACATAAAAAAGGCGTTAAAACTAAATTAAAACTACATTTGATGTGTTGCTTAATTTTTGGGTTGATAATAAACTCTTCTTTGCATAGTGAACACAGGTTACTCTGTATTGGTAGCCGGTCGGAACAGTTATGCTTTTTGACAAATCGTAGCATGGATCATCAATGTATAAATCAGTGTATTTTATATATGTGCTCCAAGAGTCATTGATTGTTTTTCTTTGTTGAATAACTACCTCTTTGAAACCACTTTTCTTCACCTCGGAAATCCCTGTTGTATTACCAACAATAATTAAATTGCTTCCACTTTTTGCAATCGCAATATTGTACATAATTATTAAATTAGAGGCATAAGTAGAAATATCGTTATCAGGATTTAAAGCTAATATGTCATCAATTTCCTGCTCTGTCAAAGAAATATCTTGCCAATCTTCAGGCTGACTGTCATCTGCGGCAAAAGCAACTGTTGGGAGAAGTAAGCTTATAAGCAGAGTGAATACAATTGCCGACATAATAAGTTTCTTCATTGTTAGCACCTCATTTTATTGTTTCTGCAATTTCGACTGCCGAATCAAAATCGCAGTTTATATCTATTCGGTATTCTATATTTTTATCAATATAAAAAATAAGGGAAGTCGTATTATCACTAAATATAAGCAAGTCTATTCCGTTAACGGAAATTTGTTTCACCTGATTATATAAATCGGACACCGAACTTTGCCCAATTGCAAAGCTGTCATTGTTGTTTCTGTGCATTGTAATATAAATAGAACCATTGATATTCGTTGAATTACTTTTAAATGCTACGGTAGCTCTTTCAATATTTTCTAGACTATTTATATTTATTTTCGTAGAATATTCTTCACTTAATAACGCATTAGGTAAAGTGATATTTTCAAAGCCATAGTCGTTCAAATCACTAATTAACTCTAATCCGTTGCTGGAATAATTACCCTCATCTGTATTCTCATTGCCTAAATCGACATGGAAATGATTATTCACGAACTTAACAACTTTTTCAGATGCATCTATATTCAAAAACTTTGCGCTTGCAGAAAGGGATAAGCCCAATATTACAATTAAAATTGCGGCAATTAAAAGAACTTTGCCGACTTTAAACTTTTTAGCTTTTTGATTATTTGCTTTTGGCTCAGCGTTTTCTTTGGAATATTCTTTATCAAGTATATCAGCACAGATGTCAATAAGCTCTGTGTCCATTTCGTCGGGAGTTTTACTTAACTCCTCGTCCATGATTTCTTCAATTTCACGGAGAGTGAACGAAAACGGTTCTGTTTTCAATATTTCAAGTAAGGTTATCTTATCCATAATGACCTCTCAATACAGTTAGTCGCATTTTCAAAGAAAAAGTAACACAAAATTTTTTTATTTTTCTAATTTATCAGCTAACCATCGCAGTTTGTTGCATAATCTATAGTGCCTTTGCTTGATTGCCGCTTCAGTCGTATTTTCCAAAACTGCAATTTCCGCCATTTTTAACTTTTCATAATATATGTATTGAACCAGACGGTATTCATTTTCATTTAATTCGGTTTTAAGAAATTGCCTCAGCTCATCGCCGTATATTTTATCGAAAATATCCTTATTTATGTCGGTTGTATAAGGCAGTTTAAATTCTTTGTCTAATAAACTGACATGCTTTTCTCTTGCTTTATATATTTCTCGGTACTTTGAATTTAAAATGTTGTGAAATGTACCGTATAGCCATGCTTTTGGCTTTTCGGGGACTCCTTTGTTTGCCACCTGTTCACATAAAGCTAAAAAGACTTCCGATATAACTTCATCTACTTCGTCAGGATATCTCTTTAATTTAATGGCACACAGTTTGTGTAACTGTGGCTTGTATTTCTCCCATATTTCGTCACATATTTTGGTTTCATCAACAGTCATCGTTTTGGAACCTCTTTCATACTGACTAATCTGTTTTTGAATTTACAGATTAGTCTAAAAATGATAATATATTACTAATTATAACAAATTTTTCATTTTTGTAAAGTTCAGTTATAATTGAAAATGAATATAAATTGTAAAAAAATTCATTTTTAATAGTCTGATGTTATTTGTAGAAAACGAAAATTTACTCATAAATACAATTTTGACAACAAAAAAAGAGCCGTTTAAAAACGACTCTTTTTTCTAATAATTTTTGGTTATTATTTCATAGCCTCTTCAACTGCAACAGCAACTGCAACGGTAGCGCCAACCATCGGGTTGTTACCCATACCGATAAGTCCCATCATTTCAACGTGTGCGGGAACTGATGAAGAACCTGCGAACTGTGCATCTGAATGCATTCTGCCCATAGTATCGGTCAAACCGTAGCTTGAGGGGCCTGCAGCCATGTTATCGGGGTGGAGTGTACGGCCTGTGCCGCCGCCGGAAGCAACTGAGAAATAGTTAACGCCGTTTTCAACACACCACTTTTTGTATGTGCCTGCAACGGGGTGCTGGAATCTTGTGGGGTTGGTTGAGTTACCTGTGATTGAAACGCCGACATTTTCGAGTTTCATGATTGCAACGCCTTCGGGAACATTGTCAGCACCGTAGCACTTAACATCTGCTCTCGGGCCGTTTGAGAACGGCTTTTGCTCAGTAACCGTAACTGTTTCTGAATACGGGTCAAATACTGTTTCGCAATATGTGAAGCCGTTGATTCTTGAAATAATATAGGCAGCATCTTTGCCCAGACCGTTAAGAATAACGCGAAGCTTATTCTCACGAACCTTGTTAGCGTTAAGAGCGATTTTAATAGCGCCCTCAGCAGCGGCAAAGCTTTCGTGACCTGCAAGGAAGCAGAAGCACTCTGTCTCTTCGGAAAGAAGCATTTTGCCGAGATTGCCGTGACCGAGACCAACCTTGCGGTTTTCTGCAACTGAACCGGGGATGCAGAAGCTCTGAAGACCAACGCCTATTGCGGCAGCGGCATCAGCAGCCTTTGTGCAGCCTGATTTAATAGCGATAGCAGCGCCTACTGTGTAAGCCCATTTTGCATTTTCAAAGCAGATAGGCTGTGTTTCCTGAACGATAGTGTAGGGGTCAATGCCTTTTTCTGCGCAAATTTCTTTACATTCATCAATAGATGAAATTCCGTATTCTTTAAGAGCTGCGAGGATTTTAGCCTCACGTCTTTCGTAACCTTCAAACTGTGCCATTATGAAATCCTCCCTTTCTTATTCTTTTCTCGGATCAATATACTTTGCAGCTTCTGCGAATCTGCCGTATGTTCCGATTGATTTTTCGTATGCTTCGTTGGGCTCCATGCCCTTCTTGATGAAGTCTGTCATCTTGCCGAGTGACACGAATTCATAGCCTATAACTTCATCGTTTTCGTCAAGAGCCATTCTTGTGCAGTAGCCCTCTGTCATTTCAAGGTAACGAACACCCTTTGCCTTTGTGCCGTACATTGTGCCGACCATTGAGCGATAACCTTTACCGAGGTCTTCCATACCTGCACCGATAACAAGTCCGTCATCAGAGAATGCAGACTGAGTACGGCCATAAACGATCTGGAGGAACAATTCTCTCATTGCGGTGTTGATAGCATCGCAAACAAGGTCAGTGTTAAGAGCCTCAAGAATTGTTTTTCCGGGAAGAATTTCTGCTGCCATAGCAGCCGAATGTGTCATACCTGAGCAACCGATTGTCTCAACAAGAGCTTCCTCGATAACACCGTTTTTAACGTTAAGAGAAAGTTTGCAGCCGCCTTGCTGAGGTGCACACCAGCCAATGCCGTGTGTATAGCCCGAAATATCAGTGATCTGTTTTGCAGCAATCCATTTACCTTCTTCAGGAATGGGAGCCGGATCATGATGCGGACCTTTTGTAACACAGCACATAGTTTCAACTTCATGTGAATAGTTAATCATAAAAGATAAACTCCTTTCTTAATATCCTTATATTTGGCTTTATTTACCTTAACCTTTTAAATTATACATTTACATTATGATATTTTCAATAGGAAAATTGACAAAACTTTGACGAGTTAACCGTTTTTTATTGAATAATATGGAAAAACATTTGATTTTATCGGCAGAATTATAAAATTGACTTTAAGAAAAAAATAATATATACTATTTAATCAAGATATGTTTTGCTAAAAGGATAAAAATAAATTATGCAAATGAAATTTTCCGCTCCGTGTCTTTTGGGGCTTGAGGGATTAGTTGCAGACGAGCTGCGTCTTATGGATGCGCAGAACGTTTTAGCCCAAAACGGCAGAGTTGATTTTGAGGGCGATGAAAATATTTTAGTACGGGCTAATATCTGCTCAAGATATGCCGAGCGAATTTTAATCCGTATGGGCGAGTTTCAAGCGGAGACCTTTGAGGAGCTGTTTCAAGGCGTAAAAAAAATACCGTGGGAAGCATTTTTAGGTGAGAAAGACGCTTTTCCAGTCAAAGGGTATTCCCTTGATTCAAAGCTTTTTTCGGTAAGCGACTGTCAGGCAATTATTAAAAAAGCAGTTGTCGAGCGTCTTAAAACAAAATACAATTTGAACTGGTTTGAAGAGACGGGCACGGTTTACCAAATTCAGTTTTCAATAATGAAAAATAAAGTAACCGTTTTTATTGATACAACTGGCACGGGGCTTCACAAAAGAGGGTACCGTCCCGTTGCAAATGCCGCACCGCTTAAAGAAACCCTTGCCGCCGCAATGGCAGAATTGGCGAGATTGCGACATTATCATACTCTTTATGATCCAATGTGCGGTTCGGGTACGATTTTAATTGAGGGCGCAATGAAAGCGCTGAACATTGCTCCGGGTATTCACCGTTCGTTTGCCTGCGAAAAATTCCCTATGATTGAGTCTTCCGTCTGGCAGCAGGAGAGAATGAGAGCAGGCGATTTGGTCATTCGTGATGCCGATTTCAAATCCTTCGGCTCAGATATTGATTTTAATACTCTTCAAATTGCGCAGGAAAATGCCCGCAGAGCAGGCGTTGTAATGAAAATTGATTTTTCCAAGCGTGATATTAAGGATTTTAAACGCCAAAGCGAAAAAGGAACGGTTATCTGCAATCCGCCTTACGGCGAGAGAATGCTTGATATAAAAACGGCACAGGATATTTACCGTACAATGGGTAAAGTATTCCCCCAAGGGCGCGGTTGGGCGTATTACATTTTAAGTCCCGACGAAGAGTTTGAATCGCTTTTCGGCAGAAGAGCAGATAAACGCAGAAAACTTTATAACGGCATGATAAAATGTCAGCTTTATATGTACTTTAAATAAGGGTGGTAGAAAAATGAAACATTATTTTATTGTGAACCCTGTTTCAGGAAAAGGAAAGGCAGCAAAAGCGTATATTCCCGTTATTGAAAAATATATCGGGGAAAACAATCTTGATGCTGAAATTTATGTTACAAAAGCATTTCGTGACGGTCAAAAATTTGTTGAAAAGATTGCGGAGAAGGGCGAACCTGTAAGATTCTACGCCTGCGGAGGTGACGGCACTCTTTATGAGGTCGTTAACGGCTGTTATAAGTACCCTAACTGTGAGGTTGCCTGCATTCCCCTCGGTTCAGGCAATGACTTTATAAGACTTTTTGAATCGAATACAGATATTGATAAGCATGTTAACGGCGTACCCACAAAGCTCGACCTTATTTTCACTGAGGGTAAGGTTGCAATTAACCAATGCTCAATGGGTGTTGACGCGGAAGTGTGCGCAAAGCAGGCGGATTTTAAAAAGCTTCCGCTCGTAAGCGGTGAAGCGGCTTATGATCTGGCACTTCTCTACTGTATGGCAGGTAAGCTTAAAAGCGAATTCAAGATTACTGTTGACGGAGAGACCTTTGAAGACACATATCTTTTCTGCTATGTAGGAAATTCCCGTTGGTACGGCGGCGGATACAAAGCAGGCCCCCTTGCAGACCCTGCCGACGGGCTTATAGATGTTGTTATGGTAAAGCTGGACAGAGGCCGTTTGCAGCTTCTTCCGCTTATAAGCAAATATAAAGCGGGTGAGCATCTTGATATGGATATTACAACCTACCGCAGAGCGAAAAAGGTTACAATAGAAAGCAAAAGGGAAGCGGCTGTAAATGTTGACGGTGAGTGTGAATATGTAAATAAACGCACATTTGAAATCATGGAGAATGCAATAACTTTTGTTGTGCCGAAAGGCTCGTCGTATCTTAAGTAAAATATTTAAAGATAAAACTAAATCCAAAACACACAAAAGCTCGGATTTACCGAGCTTTTTGTACTTGTGTACCATATGACAAACTATGTATTACAATGTTTTACGAAGTAAAGTCACCGCACCTCTTCACTATTGCCTATTACTTCCAAAAATCGACAGTCAAAGAAAAGTGAAGAGTGAAAAGTGAATAGTGAAAAAGTAAAAATCGACAATCCTCTGTCGAGTCTTGTCGATTTTTGGAGCTGCTAACCGGATTTGAACCGGTGACCTCGTCCTTACCAAGGACGCGCTC
>JAFLUO010000044.1:11447-14330 GCA_022508705.1 Oscillospiraceae bacterium | reverse complement strand
TCGTAAACGGCTCTCCTAAGAGAGTTTATGCTTGCACTCGTTGCCTTCGTTCAGGCAAAGTTACAAGAGCTGTCTAATCAATTCAAACGAAAATTAACGGATACCTTTACGGTATCCGTTTTTTCTTTATATTTATTTTTGTAACTGGGTTTTTACAAATTTGATTTGTGCTTCAACCGATGTAACAGACGTTCCGCCTGCTGAAATTCTACGGTTTACGCAATTTTGCAAATCAACTGCATCGTAAATCTGCTCATCAAATTTATCGCTGAAAGATTTATAAGTTTCAAGGGGCAAGGTTTCAAGCACTTGACCCGTTTTAATACATTCAGCAACAATTCTGCCCGAAATTTTATAAGCATCACGGAACGGCATTCCCTTATTTACAAGGTAATCAGCCATATCGGTAGCATTTATGAAACCGCCCTGAGCGGCTTTTTTCATATTTTCGGGAATGGCTATCATAGTGGCAATCATTCCCGTCATTACCTGAAGACACATTTTTACGGTGTCACAGGCGTCGAATACAGACTCTTTATCCTCCTGCATATCTTTATTGTATGCAAGCGGAAGCCCTTTAAGTGTTGTTAAAAGTCCTATTAAATCACCGTAAACTCTGCCCGTTTTACCCCTGATAAGCTCAGCCATATCGGGATTTTTCTTCTGCGGCATAATTGAAGAGCCTGTTGTAAAGGCATCGGAAAGCTCAACAAATTTAAACTCCCAGCTTGACCACAGTACAATTTCTTCGGACAGACGGGACAGGTGCATCATAAGAATTGAAATCGCGCTTAAAAGTTCTGCACAAAAATCGCGGTCTGAAACGCCGTCAATTGAGTTCATACATATGGTGTCAAATCCAAGTTTGCGAGCCTCAAAATCACGGTCGGTGTTATATGTTGTTCCTGCCAAAGCGCAAGAGCCTATGGGAGAGATATTCATTCTCTTTTTGCAATCGGCAATTCTGTCAATATCACGGAGTAGCATCATGGCATATGCCATTAAATGATGACCGAAGGTTATGGGCTGTGCTCTTTGAAGATGGGTGTAGCCCGGCATAATACTGCTTTTATACTCTTCCGCCTTGACCACAATAGCCTCTGTTAAATCCTTTGCAAGAGCAGACATTGTTTCCGCCTCATCACGAAGGTACATTCTTATATCCAAAGCTACTTGGTCATTACGGCTTCTGGCGGTATGAAGCTTTTTGCCGATGTCGCCTAAACGCTGCGTCAGCACCTGCTCCACGAACATATGAATATCCTCTGCCGACATATCAATAGAAAGCTTTCCCGATTCAATATCTGCAAGAATTTCGCCCAAAGCATCAATGATTTTTTCGGCATCGTCATTTGAGATAATATTCTGAGCCGCCAACATTGAAGCGTGAGCCATACTGCCCGTTATGTCCTGTTTATACATTTTTGAGTCAAACTTTATGGAAGAATTAAAGTCATCTGCTATTTGGCTTGTTTCCCCTGAGGTTCTGCCCTCCCACATTTTTGCCATGTGTGTTCTCCTTATACTTTTGCAATAAGTTGGCTACTATTTAAATTGAACCGTGTTGCGGGACGATGAGGGCATCGTCCCCTACGAAAATTATTATTTATTATCGTTTCTCTGTGCATCAAGAAGAGCTTTAACCTTAATCGGAAGGCCGAAAAGGTTGATAAAGCCTGCTGAGTCAGCCTGATTGTATGCGCCGCCGTCCTCACCGAAGGAAGCAACGTTTTCATCGTAAAGAGTGTAAGGAGATGTAATGCCTGCATTGATAACATTGCCTTTGTAGAGTTTAACCTTTACGTCGCCCGTAACTGTTTCCTGGGTTTTGTCAACAAATGCTGAAAGAGCCTCACGCAGAGGTGTAAACCACTGGCCGAAATAAACAAGCTCGCCGAATTTCTGTGAAACAAGCTTTTTGTAATGCTGAGTTTCACGGTCAAGAGTAATCATTTCGAGCATTTCGTGAGCTTTGTAAAGAATTGTTCCGCCGGGAGTTTCATAAACACCGCGGGATTTCATACCTACAAGACGGTTTTCAACGATATCAAGCAAGCCTATGCCGTTTTTGCCGCCAAGCTCATTTAAGGTTTCAACGATTTGAAGACCGTTCATTTCCTTGCCGTCAATAGCTGTGGGAACACCCTTTTCAAAGTGAATGTTGACATAAGTCGGCTCATCGGGCGCCTGCTCGGGAGCAACGCTCATTTCAAGGAAGCCTTCCTTTGAATACAACGGTTCATTTGCAGGGTCTTCAAGATCAAGACCTTCATGGGATAAATGCCATACGTTTTTATCCTTAGAATAGTTTGTTTCACGGTTGATTTTAAGGGGAATATTGTGCGCTTCTGCATACTCGATTTCCTCTTCACGGGATTTAATATCCCATTCACGCCAGGGAGCGATTATTTCCATTTCGGGAGCGAAAGCTTTAAGGGTCAGCTCAAAACGAACCTGGTCGTTCCCCTTACCCGTGCAGCCGTGGCAAATAGCATCTGCACCCTCTTTTTTGGCAATCTCTGCAAGGCCCTTTGCAATGCAGGGACGTGCGTGTGATGTACCGAGAAGATAAGTTTCATAATCTGCGCCGGCTTTAAGGCACGGCCAAATATATTCTTCAACGTATTCCTGCTTTAAATCAAGAACATAAAGCTTTGAAGCGCCTGTTTTTATAGCTTTTTCTTCAAGTCCGTCAAGCTCTGTGCCCTGACCTACGTCGCCTGAAACGGCAATTACTTCACAGTTATTATAATTTTCTTTAAGCCACGGGATAATGATAGATGTATCAAGACCGCCCGAATAGGCTAAAACCACTTTTTTAATGTTTTCTTTATTCATATTGATACCTCCAAACAAATAACAGGTAAAAGTATAACCAACCAC
>JAFLUO010000044.1:0-11347 GCA_022508705.1 Oscillospiraceae bacterium | reverse complement strand
CTTTATTCATATTGATACCTCCAAACAAATAACAGGTAAAAGTATAACCAACCACACATAAAAAGTCAATAGAAAATTACATTTTATTCGTAATTTTTCATATTTTCTTGCATATTTATGAATATTATGCAGGATTTATTCATTTATTTGTGTATATTTGCAAATTAAATCAACGGGTCGGTTAGGTAACCGACCCGTTGGTTTAATTTATTGTTTTACTGTGTTGAGGGACGATGAGGGCATCGTCCCCTACAAATTTCTAACCCTTTATTTCTTTGCTTTGATTTGCTCTTTGACAATATGGAAAACTGCACGCGAGCCGAGAGTGATATATTTTCCGAGATTGCCTGAAAGACCTGATGCTATGGGGTTTTTAAGCTTTTTCTCATCAACATTTTCGGCTTCCGCCTTATGCGGTACGGCATTGTCAAGATAATACTCGCCCAAAACCGAATTTTCAGGGCAGGAAACAACTGCACCGTCAGAAAATGCGATAATGTCTTTAAGCGTTTTTCCCGAAGGCTCACTGCCCTCAAAGCCGAAGAGAGCGAGCATTGCGCACTCATGTGCACCGTTGTAGGCAGGGGATATGGATTTACCCTGCGGTGTAACGTAAATATAAGTTTCGAGTATTTCGCCGTTGGCTCTGCTCCAATGGTGGCGCTGTTTGCCGTAATAAGTGCCGAAGGGGTTCATCTGCACCTTGCCGTTTTCACACAAGCGCATGGGGCAATGTGCCATTGAACCCAACACCGTTCTTGCATTGGCAACGGCAATACCCTTTTCACCGTCTGTTAAGGCAATAAGACCTGCCGATAAATGGTTGTTAAAGGAATCAAGCTTTTTGTTTTGTGGGTCGCACTCGACAAAGCTTTTTGTTCTGTAAGAAGAAATATCACCCATAAAGTTGCGCTTAACTACCGAAACATCGCCCGAAAAATCAGGAGTAAGCTGAAACGGCACTGCCTCTTCCCATTTCATATCCGAAAATCTTCCTAAAGAGGAGTTTTCTGTCGAGATTGAGTCAAATTCAGAAGTATAAGGATATTTTACGTCTGTACGCACAAAAATTCCTTTTGAATAATCGGTTGAAATAAAGTCAAAGGTAAATTCGCCTTTTTCCTTTTCACCGGGTAAATGGATTTCACCCTTTGAGCGAATACCCTTGCCGTTACCGCCCAAGGAGAGGGGTTCACAGGAGATATTTTCAAACTCATATTCCTTGCCGTCAAAGGTAATAAAGCTCTTTAAGAAATCAGTACCGCCGATTTCCTGTTTATTGTAAAGGACTTTATAAAGCTTACCGTATTTTGAAAATTTAAGAGTAATGCTTTTGCAGTGAAGTTCAAGCTCGCCTTCATTTTCCACGGGTTTCTGGTCGGTAATTTCTGCCTCAACAAAATATTTATCTTTAATTTCATCAAAGTTCATCATCACGAATACTGAGGACAAATCATTTGATGTGGGGATTACGGTATAACTTTTAAGTCCTTTACCGTGAATTTCTATTTGAGATGCAGAATTGATTTTTTCATTGACGGACATCTGCACGCATTGGAGATGACTGTTCGTGATATTGAAAACGGCGATTTTCTTATATTTTTTCAGTTTCTGCTTTTCAGCGTTTACGATTGAAAGAGCAAGCTCATCTGCCTTTTCCTCACGCTTTATATTAAGCACGGGAGTAGCAAGGCCGAAATGAGTAGTTGAAAGCAGAAGAACTCTATCACGGAATGAGGCAGATTTTCTGTCATCTTTACTGTTCACTTTACTCATAGCACGGGAGCGGTCAACGGCAGTCCAGATTTTGCGGTTATAGGGCTTTTCAGACCAGGAAGCATAGCCCGTGAAATTGCCGTCTGCGGTGTCCTGAGTAAAATCAATACTGCCCACTGCCTCGTGTGTTTTAAGGTAATTACCGGGGGTGTCAAACTCAACATAAGGCAAATCTGCAATTTCCTTAACAAGACCGTGAATACCATCTGTATTGGCGATTTTATTGCCCACAATCGGCAAATTCATACTCTCCCAAAAAATTGCATCGGCATCCATATTGACGAAAATCAGAACGTCACGCTTAATTTCGCCTGACTCCTGTTTTTTATGAAGATCCTTGACCCAAGCGCGAAGACAGCCTGCATCGCAAATATCCGAGTTATTATATGTGGGAAGAATTGTCATGCTCTCCCCTTTATATGTATAGGTTAAAGGATTGAATGCCAGCTCATCGGGCAAAACGGGAACTATGGTACGGAATGCGTCAAAGGGTACGCAGGAATAATAAAGGCAAAGGGCTTTAACGCCGAGCTTGTTGTAGACGGGAACCTGTGACGGAGTAAACATTACCTCCTGCGGACGGACAAGCATTTCGCATTTGCCGAAAATGTCACGAAGTCCCGACCCTTCGGGGTTTGTAACTGCAAGGTTAATTGAGGCTTCAAGCTCTTCCTCAGTCATGGGGGCAAGGGCGCCGTTGGAATAGCCCATAATAATCTGCTCGTCGCCGTTCTCTGTGGTGCGTCTTTTCATACCGTCAATAATATCAGGAGCAAACTCAGGTAAAATCTTTTCAAGAGAAAAGAAATTTTCACAGTCCCAAGTGCCTTTAACGGGGATTCCGTCTTTATTTAAACCGTCAAGAGTGCTTATGATTTTGCGTATGATGCGGATATCCGAGCCAAAGCCTAAATTATCTGCGCTGTCACCTCTGTAAGAGTGATAACAGTTAACGTGAAAACCGAAAGCTACATGAACCTTATTCATTTTTAATCCTCCGAACGCTTCAAATCAAGCTGTGCGTACATTTCTTTAAGCTTATTCTTTGAAAGCTTATAGCAGAACGCCATTACAACAAACATAACTACAAGAACAATTGCAGGAATAACGGTTGTTATGTCATAAAGACGTGAAAGAACCTCAGAACTTTGACCTGCATCAACATTCTCAGTATTATAGCCAATCAATGCTAACAATGCCGAAGAGCCTGCGCCTGCAAGTGTTTGACCGAGCTTTCTTGTGAATGAGAAGAATGCGTAGCTTGTGCCCTCTTCTCTTCGCCCTGATAAAAGCTCCTGATAGTCGATAACGTCCATAACAAGCGCCCAAACCTCAAGCACTAAGAAGGTTTGACCTGCGCCTGAGAAGAACGTAAGCGCAAGGAATGCGTAAGGATTGGTTGCAAAGGGAGTAAATTTAAGAAGGAACATAAGAATGTTAACTACCGCGGCGAAGCCTAAGCCTACGGCGCAAATCTCTTTCTTACCGAATTTACGGATAAGCTTGCCCATAAACGGAAGGAAAAGAGCCATTGGAAGATAAGTAAATACGGTTACAAATATATAAAGACCCGGTTTGCCGTAATAGTTTTTAAGAAGATAGTTGTAGTTTGTCTGTGTGTACATCTGGAATGCGATAAGAAGCATTGAAACAACACAAAGGGCAATAAAGGGTTTGTTTTTAAGAAGGAATTTTACGGTAGTAAGTACGTTGTACCCGTCCTGCTTTTGCTTTTTGGGCGGAGCAATCCTCTCTTTTGTTGTTTTATAATGAATGAAATAAACGACAATTGTCAAAACGGCTAAAACGGCAACGGCATAGAACATTTTCATTGCATCAAGCTGTTTGATTTCAGCTCCGCCAACCGTTAAGGTTGTATAAACAAAAATCGGCAAAAGCATCTGTGCGGGCAGTCCGCCAAGCCCTGCGCCTACCGAACGCCACATTGAAAGTGAAGAACGCTCAATTTCATCATCGGTAATAACGGATGCCAGCGAGCCATAGGGAATGTTCGTGCCCGTGTACATCATACCGTAGAAAATGTACGTTATATAAGCGTAAACGAGGTACTGACCTTGACTCCACTCAATATGTGTGCCGAAGAAGTTATTTATAACGAGAGGCAAATCAGTAAACATAAAAAGCGCCGCAATTGCCAGCGGGATTGACGCGCCTAAAATATAAGGACGGAATCTGCCTTGCTTTGTAGGCTTTCGCGAATCAATAAACGCACCCCACATCGGGTCGTTTACAGCGTCCCAAATTCTTGCTACCAAGAAAAGAACTGCAATTTTAGCAGGGTCAATTCTCAGCGTGTCCGTATAGAACATTTGCAGGAAAGACGAGATAAGACCGAATGTCAAAAGACCTGCCGTGTCGCCGAGGGCATATCCTATACGGTCTTTTAATTTAATGCCGTGAGTAAGTGATTTTTCTTCCATTTTAATCCCCTTTTCATTAAGTTATGCATCCTGTGAATCAAAGAAAAATTTCTTTGCGCAAATTGCGGCAGGACCTGCATAACCGATTTTTTCATTAAGCTTTGATTTGATTATCATATCGGCAGATAAATTGCCGTTATATCTTATACATTGCCGTCTTAGTTTTTCAACTACCGTTTCATTGGAAAATACAGAGCCGAACAAAACTATCTTTTCTGCATTGAGAATTGTTGCCGTATTCGTAAGCGCCAAGGCGACAATATCAATTTTTTCGTCAAGAATATGAATAATATTCTCATCAGTACTTTGTACTATTTCGGGAAGGGTTAGATTCGTAAGAGAAACGAGTGCTTCCTCACCAGCCTCAGTTTCAAGGCACCCCCAACGCCCACATCGGCAAGCCTTTCCCGCGGGGTTTACGATATAATGCCCTATCTCCGCAACGCCCTCATCGTTACGCGAAAAAAGCTCGCCACCAGCGGCTACGGCTGAGCCAATACCCGGCCCCCATTTAAAGAACAGAATGGGACCTGCACCGTACCCGTCGGAGTAAATCATTTCACTCTGCGCAAAGGCCCTGATATTATTTTCAGCGGTCACGGGAACAAAGTATTTTTCTTCTATTTTTTGGCAAATTTCACTGCAATCCCAAAGCCCGTAGCCTTTTCCCGAAACAGAGCCGACTACGCAGACGCCTGCCGCAGCAAGCCTTTCTGCTTTAATATTATTATCATATAATAATTTTTCTGTTTTCTCAAGTATTTCATCGGCATTATTTGTAAACGGCTCGGTTATTGAGGCTTTTAATTCACCTGAAAACGAGCATAGTGAATATGTGATATGCGTAGTTTCAGCATTTATGCAAAGCACGTATTTGTCACCGAACGAAATTGATAACAGTATTTCTTTTCTGCCCTTTCCGTTTTTTTCAAGCTCACCCGTTTCGCACAGTTTGCCTTCATTTATAAGCTCATTGCAAATTATGGTTACTGCGGCACTTGTAAGTGAAGATTTTTCAGAAAGTTCCTTTCTGCTTAAAGCACCGTAGCGCTGCAAAAGAGTCAATATCAGTCTTCTGTTTTCTGCTTTAACAGAGCGCATATTAAGTCCTGTTTTCATCTTCCACCTACTTTATCAAAAGAGAAATTCCGCTGATTATCATTAAAACATACGTTAAATTCAAAAAAGCTTTCCTGCTCATTTTTTTGTAAATCAAATTGCCGAGTATTAACGCCGCTGCGAGTACGGCAATACTCCACGCCGTAACAGACAGAGTTTCGCCCGTAAATGCACCGTTTTTTAAATCGTCTGCAAAAATTATTCCGTTGAGTATTATCCATACAGCAGAAAGAGTTGAACGGAATTTTTCCTTTTCAGGAAGCTTTGCGGAAGCATATGTTACAAGAAGCGGACCGCCGCAAACAAAAATACCGTGAACTGTTCCTGCCGCAAGGAGTAAAATAATTTCAAGTATTTTTGGAATTTGACGGCGCTCTTTTTTTGAATAAAAGGAAACTGCATTCATTACGGCAAACGCAATAACGAGTATGCCAAGCGTTATATAAAGCGCTTTGTCATATCCTGAAAGCAAATCTTTCAGAAATACTCCCACGGCAATTCCAACCGCCATTACACAAGTGATTTTAATAAATTCTTTTTTATCTATATGCCGAAAACCGACAACTAAAATAAAAACAGATGCCAATAAGCCGAGAACATTTAAAACAGGTCTTGCCGTGTCAAATCCCACAAGCATTACCGAAAACGGCATTGCAAGTACTGTTCCTGCAAAGCCCGTAATGCATTGAATTACATTTGACAGGAAAACTACGATTAAAAATAAAATTTTATTAAGCATAATTTATCAGTATTCGCAAATTTCAATTCCGAGCATTTCGCAAAGGGCTGAGATTTCCGCCCTTACATCGCCGTAAACAACTGCAAAATGGGGCTCAAAGCCTGCTTTAACGCTGGATTTAACTATATTTTCCGCGCAGGAATCGGTTTTAACAACGACTGACGTTCCGTTAAACTGTTTCGGTTTGTCAAGTGCCTTGCCGCTGCAAATAAATGCACGGAAATTCCCTTGTGCATTTTTACCTATTCTAAAAATGGTGACGTGCTCACATGGTTTACAGCCAAATTCAAGGGTCGGACCGATTTTTCTGTTGCAATGAACACCTATCTGAGCGCCATCGGGCTCTCTTGCCAAAGAGCAGGCGGCAGTACCGCAATGCCAAAAGGTTATTGTATTTTCTTTTTCATCTAATGACACGGGGTCGCCGAAAAATGCAGGCTGTCCCGTCAGGCGCATACCGATATACATAGACAAAGCTCCGTATGTGTCTGCCTCGCAGGCGGCGGCAACGCCTAAATCGTTGACCATTGCAAGAACTGCACAGACGGGTGTGCCGAAAGAGGTAAAGAAATCGGGCCAGCAACGCGATGAAAGCGCGCCAATATTATTTTTGCGTACAAATTCTGTGTACGCTTTGTAAATGCGTGCAAAATCCTTTCGGTTTTTCTCGGGAGTACATTCAAGCCCGACTGTACGGGTGCTTGCATCTGTGAGATAATCTTCAATTTCCTCGTCTGAATATGCTTTTGCCATGTCAATAAGCTCTCTTGCCTCAATGGAAATGAGTTTTGCGCCGAAACCTTTGAGCATTTCATTATCAAGCGCTCTGCCGAATCCAAAGCCTTCAGGAGTGTGACCCACTGACACAATATTAAGATTTCTAAGCTCTTTTTTCACTTTTGCGGCTTTGATTACGGCGTTTATTTGCGATTTTACGCTTTCTTCTTCGGGAGAGCCGTAAACATACTGAAGCGGTTCGTCTCTTAACTGCTTTATGGTATTTGCCGCTGAATATGCGCCCGTTAGAGAATTAAGCCTCAGTCTGCCGCCGTCAATTACAGGCTCACGCAATGTCCACAACAGAATGGGACAGTTAAATCTTCTTAACACTTCGGCAGTGTAAGCCGAATTTGCAAAAGTGACGTTTTGCAACACAATTAAATCAGGGTTTATACCGTCTAAGAACGCATTTAATTTGTCAAGAGACAAAAGCATTTCATCAGGCACGCTTACACACTCTGTAAGCGAATTTAAAAGTTTAACTGACTTGTCAAATTCCTTTTGTGCCGATTCAAGGTGAAATGTCGGTACACCTATCGGCACATAAGCTATATTATATTTCTGCATTTGCATCACCGTTATTACGTTAGTATTTTAGTTCTTTGTTTTCACCTATAACTCCTGCTACTGCTCCCTGCCGTATGAGCGGCTCACGCTCGGGGTGGGCTATCACCCATTTGTTTTTCTGTAACAGCAGTTTTGATTCGTCATCGGTAATTACTTTGTTTTCAAGTGGCGTATTTGTGCCTTTCGGTAAAATTACGATATCCTTAAATCCCTCGTCACAAGTTCTGCACGGGGATAAGTGCAGAGTTGTTCCGAACATTTCTATTGCAGTACCCTTTGGCACAAAGAAAACCTTTGCCTGCTCAATTTTATAGGTATTATTCTCTATTTCGTAGCTGTGACCGAGAACGAGCATAAAATCAGTTACGGCAATATTTATTTCAGGTGATTTGTGATATTCAAATCCGTTGTAGGTTGTGTTTCTACCGTTGCAAAAGCCGATTTGAATTTCACTTTCACCGAAAAGAGTATTTTTCACCGTACTGTAAATCGGAAATTCTTCCATTTCGGCAACTGACGGAACATAAATATTTCCGTTTTCGGGAATTTCTGTATGATTCTCTGCAAAAGTTATCAAATCGCTGAAATCATACCCCGAAAGCACTCTGCCGTATGATGAAAATTCACTGTCAAACACTGAATGAATTTCAATATCGTTTACCTTATTTAATCTTTCGAGCAAATTACTCACCCTTTACAATTTTATAAGTTGAACGGAAATCCAGCTTGCCCATTCCCATTTCCATTCCCTTATCGTAAACGTTTTTACAAACTTGAAGTCCTGGCATATCAAAGCCGACTTCCTCTGCCATTCTGCAGCAAATCCCGAGGTCTTTATGCTCGTTTTCAAGGGAAAAAGCAGTTGTCCAGTTTTCGTTCTTTATGTTATCCTTTTGAAGTTCAAGATAAAAGTTTTTACCGCCGCCGTATGAAATTGCCTCTGCGTAATCGTCAATGGAAACGCCCCATTTTTGAGCTAAGGCCATTGTTTCGTTTACTCCGTTTTGAACTGCCGCAACCATTGCGTTTGAGCAGATTTTCATAACAAGACCTCTGCCGTTGCCGCCCATATACTTAATGTTACTGCCCATATAAGAGAGAATGGGTTTAATTACGGGAACAAGCTCTTCGTCTGCGCCGATAAGAATTCCTAAAGTGCCGTCAATGGCGGCAGGCTTGCTTTTTACAACGGGGCAGTCCGCAAACTGTGCGCCCTTTGCCTTTATCATATTTGCGCATTCAACTGAAACTGCAGGGTCAATTGTGCTCATATCAATGCAAATTTTCGTACTGTCGATTACAGGTAAAATTTCCGTATAAACCTCTTTTACGTGCTCGGATTTCGGTACCATTGTAATAATAATGTCTGCGTTCTTTGCAACCTCAGTATTATTTTCGCAGGGTATTGCGCCAAAGTCTGCCAGCTTTTCAACCTGCGCTCTTTTGTGGTCAGAAACGTAAACCTTATCGTCATGCTTTTTTACAATATTTTCACACATTGACTCGCCCATAATTCCGAGTCCTATAAAACCGATTTTCATAATTTTCTCCTTTTACTTATTCTGTTACAGTATTATCCCAAGCGTCCTGGAATTTTTTAAGTCCGTAGTCCGTAAACGGATGATAGAAGCTGTCCTTAAACACCTGAAGAGCGGCGGTTACAATGTCCGCTCCTGCTACGGCGCAATCGGTTATCTGCTTACCGTTGCGAACTGCTGCACAAATAATTTCCGTCTTGCCGTAAAAGCCGTAATTTGAATAAATATCAACAATATCCTGAATATACTGGGTGCAGTCCTCGCCGCTGTTCTCTTTCCAACCGATAAAGGGAGAAACGAAAAGAGAGTTGTTCTTTGCGGCAATAAGAGCCTGCGTGGGTGAGAAAACAAGAGTAAGATTTGTTCTTACTCCCTTTTCTTCAAGGCGCTTTGCGGCGGTAATTCCCGCTTCCGTGCAGGGAATTTTTATTACAAAGTTTTTGCACATAGACGCAATTTTTGTTCCCATTTCAACCATTTCATCGGCACTGTCAAGATGTGGGTTGATTTCAACGGAAATGGGGAATTTATCCCAACCCTCAATATTCTTTTCCTTTACGAAATCTGCAAGCTCGCCGATTACTGTATAAAAGGGCTTGCCCGAATTCATAATGTGATTGGGATTTGTTGTAACGCCGTCTATTCCGAAGGTGTCATACGCTTCTCGGATTTCATCAATTTTTGCACTGTCTAAAAAATACTTCATACATTATTACTCCTTTAAAAGATTTAAAAATGCTTCTTTAAAATCACTGTCTTTTCTTATAAATACGGGTATTTCACCTATGGGCGCAGAAATTTCATATTCACCGCCGGTGTACTCTTTACCTGACCATAAATGAATCCAAGTATCATCGGGAAGATAAACTCGCCTTTGTTTTGCATTCGGTCTTATTACGGGAGCTACAAGAATGTCACGGCCGAGTAAATATTCGTAGCATTCTTTAAATGCTTTTTCTTCATCATAATAAAAGAACAACGGTCGGACTGTGCCTACTCCCTTTTCGGCATTATATTTTACTGCATCTTTTAGGTACGGCTTTAACGCTTTATGGATTTTACTGAATTTTGCACCGTGAGTTAAAACCTGCTCACTGCCGTCAAACTGCACATTCAAATCGGGATTCAAGCCCTCATGGCCGCGAAGAAGCGGAGAAAAAGCGTTCATTTCACACCAGCGCATAAACAACTCTTCATTGCGCTTTAAATTGAAGAATGTTGTGTAACCGCCTATATCCGAATGGGAAATTCCGAATCCTACACAGGTAAGCGAAAGCATGGCGGGGATAACAGACGGCAAACCGTAATCTATTGAAAAATCAACGTGATTGTCGCCGTTCCACATCATTGTTGAATATTTGGGCGTTTCGCTGTACCCCGCCCTTGTAAAGAACATTATTTCGCCCAGTTTCCCTGATTCTTCAACAGCTTCGCGATTAAGCTTTGCCCAGCGTGCAGGCCATGTGTTGTGCACAAGCTCTGCATCTTCACCGCTGTAAAGAACGGCATCTGTGGGCAGATATTCGCCGAAATCTGCCATCCAGCCTGAAAGTCCTAAATCAATCATATTTTTCTTTATGATATCCTTTAGCCATTCGCAAGCTTGAGGATTTGTAAGGTCAACTATTGCGGCAGGAAATGTAGTAATCGTAACGTAATAATCCTTACCTTCTTTGTTCTTTACGCAATAGCCTTTTTCGCTCGCTTCTTTGTAAAGGGGCTTTTCAACCGCTAAAAAGGTATTGCAATAGCCGAGAACCTTTATTCCCTGCTCATTTAATTCTTTAATCTTTTGTGAAAGGTTTGGATAAAGCTCTGAATCAACCTCCCAGTTCCAGAAAAGCTGTTTGCCGACGGCAGTTACACGCCTGCCCTCCCAGTCCTGAATCCAAACGCCGCTGACAGCCAAATTATGATTTAAAGCGGTTTCCACCTTTTGCATCATCACGTCAGTTCCGCCCTGTATGCCTAAAAGCTCACCGTCATACACCCAATCGGGAAGCTCGGGCTGTCTGCCCAAGGTTTCGGACAAATCGGAAACAGTTTCTTCAAAGGTATCACCGAATCCTAAACAAAAATCGGCAATTTCATCAATTTTTATTAAATGCTTATCGGGGTTTTCAAAGTCAAACTCTGTGCGTGCTGTTGCGAATGAATGGAAATAGTATTTTTTTGAGCTTAAAAAAGTGGGCTGAGCATAATAAGTCTCATAATTTGATATTTTCTGTTTACGGGTGGAATTTTTAAACCCGAACACTTGTTTTACAAGCTTTTTGCCTACCTGCAAGGCGTTAATATGCTCTGCAACCCAGCAATTTATCTTTTTCCCTTTCAAATCAAATTCAGTAAATATTTCGCCCGTGCCGTAAACGTGTTCATCTTTTTCT
>JAFLUO010000043.1 GCA_022508705.1 Oscillospiraceae bacterium | reverse complement strand
CTTTTCCTAGTGATAAGATTCAACCTGATCGCTGTATTCAGAGATTCTTTCGCCTGTAAATTCGCCGATTTTCTTAACAGGCTTTGAAATACCTCGGTAAATATTTGCAATCGTAAGCCCCGTAACAACCATTATTACAACAAAAAGAATTATGAAAAGAATTATAAGGGAAGCGAGCTTGTTGCCACCCGTTATTAAAAGAAACAGACCGCCGAGAAGTGCGCCCAATGCGCCGCCACCCGTCATTTTGCCATCAATGCTGAAATCTTCGTAAGCTATGCCAACCGCTTCAAAATATCCGCTTTCAGGATTGCAGTTAAAAATATGTATTATTGCAGATAAAAGAAATGTTATTGCAAAGGCATATATCAGCTTGTTAAATACCTTTTGGCTTTTCTCATTTCGCTCCAACGCCAAAACAACTGAAAGTGCAAGAAGCAAAAGCGGAAAAACGAATGTACCGAATCCAAACAAACCGAAAAGCAATGTTCTTAGCATTCCCCAAAGTCCGCCCGCATCAATTAAAGCAATGCAAAGCCACAAAAGAGAAGCAGCAAACATTAAAATCATAATTAACTGTTTGTTGCTTTTACCGTTTCCCATAGGCTTTTTTTGATTTCTTTTAGCCGTACTGTTCTTTTTGTTCGTTGCCATATGTAACTTCTAACTCCTTTAACAAAGAATACCGCAAAAGGTATTCATCTAATTTACATTATTTAGGTAGGCACTGACTAATTATAGTGTGCAGATTGCGTAGTCAGATTTTTCGTCAGATTGGATAAAGCTACCGCAGGCATACTGTCGTATGTTAAGGTAGATTTGTGCAAGATGGCGGAAAATATGCACGCAAGATGTGCGCTAAGGTGTCAGCCGCTAATTAGTCAGCGGCTACCTAAGAATTCAAGTGCGTCGTTAAAATTTCCGACAGCATCAATAAGCCCTTCGTTTACTGCTGCTGTACCGTCTAAAACCGAGCCTACATCCATAACCAATTCTTCGGTAGAAAGCATCAGTTCGCGAAATCTTTCAGGAGAAATATTTGAATTTTTAGACACAAAATTAACAATTCTTTCCTGCATTCTTTTAAAATACGAAAAGGTCTGAGCCGTGCCTAAAACAACACCGTTCATTCTGACAGGGTGAATTGTCATTGTAGCACTTGGAACAATAAAAGACTTGTCCGCAGAAACTGCTAACGGCACACCTATTGAGTGCCCCCCACCGAGAACGACGGAAGCGCTGGGCTTTTTAGTACCCGAAATCAATTCAGCGATTGCAAGCCCCGCTTCAATATCGCCGCCGACTGTGTTCAAAACAATTAAAATTCCTTCAACAGACGGATCCATGTCTGCAGAAATAATCTGCGGAATTAAATGCTCATACTTCGTTGTCTTTGCATTGGGCGGCAAAATATCGTGACCTTCAATTTGACCGATAATAGAAACGCAATGGATTTTTTTACTATTGTTGCAAACTACAAAATCTCCGTCATTTGAAATTTGCTGAGAAGCCTCTGCTTCCGTGTCGGGAATATAATCATCCTCATTTGAATTTAAAAACAAATTTTTCAAGCAAACAACACCTCATAAATAATTTGGTGTTATTGTTTGCCGAAAAATGCGTATTATTACTAAATATTGTAGCATAACATTTAAAAAATATCAATATTTTGTTAAAAAATAAGAATTAAAACAGTTTATTTATTGACAAAATGTTTTCATTATAATAAAATAAAGATTGTTAAAAAAATGAAAAAGTCAGGAGAATTGAATTTATGGGTATGACCATTGCTCAAAAACTTATCAAGTCCCACTTAGTCAGCGGCGATATGACCGCAGGCCATGAAGTAGGGCTTAAAATTGACCAAACACTTACTCAGGACGCAACAGGCACTATGGCTTACTTAGAGCTTGAAGCTATGGACATTGACAGAGTAAAAACCGAACTCTCTGTTGCATATATTGACCACAATACCTTGCAGACAGGATTTGAGAATGCAGACGATCACAGATTCATTCAGTCTGTGGCTTATAAAAGAGGTGTATATTTCTCTCGTCCCGGCAACGGCATTTGCCATCAGGTTCACCTTGAAAGATTCGGCAAACCAGGCAAAACTTTAATCGGATCTGACAGTCACACTCCCACAGGCGGCGGAATCGGTATGCTTGCTATGGGTGCGGGCGGTCTTGACGTTGCCGTTGCAATGGGCGGCGGTACATATTATATTACGATGCCTAAGATCGTTAAAGTCAATCTTACAGGCAAGCTCAGCCCTTGGGTTGCCGCAAAGGATGTAATTCTTGAGGTATTGAGAATTATGACCGTTAAAGGCGGTGTAGGCAAAATTATAGAATACAGCGGCGAAGGTGTAAGCACACTTTCAGTTCCTGAAAGAGCAACTATAACAAATATGGGTGCAGAGCTTGGAGCAACCACGTCAGTATTCCCATCTGATGAAGTAACAAAGGCGTTCCTTAAAGCTCAGGGCCGTGAAGAAGATTGGATAGAGCTAAAAGCGGATGAAGATGCAGTTTATGACGAGGTAATTGATATTGATTTGTCAGCTCTCGCTCCCCTTGCAGCTCAGCCTCATATGCCCGATAGAGTTAAATCTGTATCTGAAATCGGAAAAATCAAGGTTGATCAGGTTTGCATTGGTTCATGCACTAATTCTTCACTTCTTGATATGATGAAGGTTGCGGCAATTCTTAAAGGTAGAACCGTTTGCCCTTCAGTGAGCCTTTCAATAGCTCCCGGTTCAAAGCAGGTTCTTAATATGATTGCTCAGAACGGGGCACTTTCCGATATGATAGATGCAGGTGCAAGAATCCTTGAAAGCGCTTGCGGACCGTGCATCGGTATGGGTCAGTCGCCCAATTCAAAAGGTATTTCACTGAGAACCTTTAACCGTAACTTTGAGGGTCGTTCAGGCACTGCTGACGCTGGCATTTACCTTGTAAGCCCGGAGGTTGCGGCGGCTTCTGCATTAACCGGTTATCTTACCGATCCGAGAGATTTGAGTGAATTCCCCGAAATCACTCTTCCCGAAGAATTTATTATCAATGATAATATGGTAGTTGTTCCTGCTTCACCCGATGAAGCAAAGGATGTTGAAGTAATGTACGGTCCAAATATTAAGCCGTTCCCCACAAGCGAGCCTATGGCTGAAGATATTACCGCAAAGGCTGTTCTCATAGTGGGAGATGACATTACAACAGACCACATTATGCCTGCAGGTGCAAAAATTCTTCCTTATAGAAGTAATATCCCATATCTTTCACAGTTCTGCTTCGGTGTATGTGACAAAACGTTCCCCGAAAGAATTAAAGCAGAGGGTAAGGGAATTATTATAGGCGGCGCAAATTACGGTCAAGGCTCTTCCCGTGAACATGCGGCTCTCGTTCCCCTTTATCTCGGCGTTAAAGCGGTTATTACAAAGTCTTTTGCAAGAATCCACTGTGCAAACCTTATAAATGCAGGGATTATTCCACTCAATTTCGTGAATCCTGATGATTATGACAAGATTACACAAGGCGATGAATTGAGTCTTGAAGGAATAAAGAGCGCTATTATCAGTTCTTCCCCTGCTGTTTTGAAAAATCTTACAACAGGTGAAAGCTATGAATTGAAATACGACCTGTCAGACAGACAAAAGGACATTATTCTTGCAGGCGGTCTTCTCAATTACACAAAGAAAAGTATGTAATTCATCCTATTAGAAAGGCTAAGGTAAAAATTTATGGAAAATCAAATCAAAGAAGCTGTTTCAAAGTTTGAAGCACTTATCCGCGAACAGCTTGAAAGAAACGAAAAAATTAAAGCTACAAAAGATTTTACCGATTTTGACAATCTTGATAAAATCGTTATCGGTATTTGCGGAGGCGACGGTATAGGCCCAATTATTACGAAAGAATCGGCAAGAGTTATTGAATTCTTGCTTGAAGATGAAGTTAAGAGCGGAAGAATTGAGCTTAAATATATTGACGGTTTGACGATCGAAAACAGAGTTGCAGTTATGAAGGCAATTCCCGATGATGTTCTTGAAGAACTAAAACAATGCCACGTTATTCTTAAAGGGCCTACAACTACTCCCCAAGCAGGAGATCCGTGGCCGAATATTGAAAGCGCAAACGTTGCAATGCGTAAAGCACTTGATCTTTTTGCAAACGTTCGCCCCGTTAAAATCCCCGAACAAGGCATTGACTGGACTTTCTTCCGCGAAAACACCGAAGGCGCTTATGCAGTAGGTTCTAAGGGTGTTAATGTTACAGACGAGCTTGCTATGGACTTTGTTGTTACAACAACTGAGGGCACCGAAAGAATTGCAAGAATCGCTTATGAATACGCAAAGAAAAATCATAAGGAAAGAGTTTCAATAATCAATAAAGCAAATGTTATTAAGACAACAGACGGTAAATTCCTTCGTCTTTGCAAAAAAATCGGTGAAGAATATCCTGAAATCATTACAGATGAATGGTATATTGACATCACAACCGCAAAGCTTATTGATGAAAAAAGAAGAAAAGATTTCAAAGTGTTCATTCTTCCGAACCTTTACGGTGACATTATTACTGACGAGGCGGCAGAATTTCAGGGCGGCGTAGGCACAGCAGGCAGTGCAAACCTCGGCAAGCGTTACGCTATGTTTGAGGCAATTCACGGTTCTGCTCCGAGAATGATTAAAGAAGGCAGAGGTCAATATGCCGATCCTTGCTCAATGCTGCGCGCAACAGTAATGCTTCTCTCACATATAGGTAAGCAAAAGGAAGCTGATAAGCTTGAGCGTGCACTTGATATTTGCATGCTTGAAGAGAAAAAGCTTGCAATTACAGGCAGAGCTGACGGTGCTACCTGCGAAGAATTCGGTAACTATGTAATGGAAACCGTTAAAAAGATTTCAGACTGAGGAGACAGATATGAGCAAACCTGAAGGAGTTTCTATTTCAGTAATTAAGCGTCTCCCCCGCTACTATAGATTTTTAGGTGAACTTAAAGAACAGGGAATCATCAGAATTTCTTCAAAAGATCTTTCCGCCAAAATGGGTTTTACCGCATCACAAATAAGGCAGGATCTTAACTGTTTCGGCGGATTCGGTCAGCAAGGATACGGTTACAACATTGAAAGCCTTTATGAAGAAATAGGCAGAATTTTAGGTGTCAATAAAACGAGAAATGCGATTTTAATAGGTGCCGGTAATTTGGGCAGAGCAGTTGCCCTTCATATGAGCTTTGAAAAAAGAGGCTTTAATATCATAGGCATTTTTGATAAAAACGCCGCTCTTTCCGGTCAGATTGTTCGCGGTCTTCCTATTAGACACACTGACGGAATTTACGATTTTTGCAAAGACAACTCCCCTGTTGTTGCAGTTTTGTGTATTCCAAGTGCCGCCGCAAAAGAACTTACTCCGGAGCTTGTGAAATTAGGAATAAAGGGTTATTGGAATTTCAGTCATTACGATATCGCTTCGGATTTTCCCGATGTGGCAGTTGAAAACGTTCACCTCAGCGACAGTCTTATGACGCTCAGTTACAAAATTTCAAATTTTTGACAAACAAAAAGGAGTTTCTTTTGAAACTCCTTTTTAAAGTTGTTTGATTTTCTCAAGACAGTCGGGGCAAATTTTCATTCCGTTATATTCTTTTAAACCGTCACAACTGTCGCAAAAAGAACAGGAAGGTTGAAATCTTTTTAAGATAACTGAATCTTCAGTATACAGCACTTCAACTGAAATATTCTCCTCTGGTCTTGCCTTAAAAATATCCTTAATCAAGTGTTTTGGAATAACAACTCTTCCATTATCATCAATAGTTCTTACTATCTTAGCAGATTTCATCAAATTCACCGCCTTTTCAATGCAATATATCATATATCGACAAAAAAGTCAATTAAAATATATCCCAAAAAAGACAAATTACTTAATAATTTTGTGCTTTAACCATAAAAAATGCTTGTTCTCTTTGGCAAACTGGGCAAATTCCCGGCGCCTCTTTTCCGAATTGAATGTGACCGCAATTTCTGCATATCCACATTACATCATTTTCTTTTGAAAATACTAAACTGTCTTCAATATTTGAAAGAAGCTTTTTGAAGCGTTCTTCATGCTCTTTTTCTATCTCCGCAACCTTTTCAAACAAAAAGGCTATATGGTCGAAGCCCTCCTCTCTTGCTGTTTTCGCGTATTCGGGGTACATATCAACCCATTCATAATTTTCCCCTGAAGCGGCATCGTTTAAATTTACGGGAGTTGCGTTTAGCTCGCCGTTATTTACCTGTTTTAACCAAATTTCAGCATGGGCTCTCTCATTATTTGCCGTTTCTTTAAATATCGCGGCTATTTGTTCGTATCCGTCCTGCTTTGCTTTAGCTGCATACAATGTGTATTTATTCATCGCTCTCGACTCAGCAGTAAATGCAGATAAAAGATTTTGTTCGGTTTTTGATCCTTTGAGTTCCATGAATATCTTCCTTTCATATTTTATATAACAAATATTTCCGTTTTGAACAAAATTATTCAATTTAAACATTTTGGCATAGTGACAAAAGAAAATTTGCGTGTTAAAATTATTTTAATAAATAGAATAGGAATATTTAAATGGAACCTCTAAAAATAATTGCCCGAATTTATAATGATTACACGGAAAAATTCGGAATACCAAGGCAAAGCGGAATAATTGATATTGAGTCAAAAATCATATTTGAACCGGAATTTAGAAACAGAGAGGCCTTACGAGGACTTGAAGAATTCAATTATTTATGGCTCTTATGGGATTTTTCGGAATCCCACGGTGAATGGTCGCCCACCGTAAGACCGCCGAAATTGGGCGGAAACACACGAATGGGTGTCTTTGCAACCCGTTCCCCTTTCAGACCTAACTCGATAGGGCTTTCATCGGTAAAACTTAAAAAAATTGAATTTACACAAGAATATGGCCCTGTAATCACCGTTTCAGGTGCCGATATTTTAAACGGTACTCCGATTTATGACATTAAACCTTATATCAAATACGCCGATTCACACGAAGATGCTAACAACGGCTTTGCACTTTCTGATATTTCAGACTCTCTTTCTGTCGATATTTCAGAAAATATGTTATCAATTGTAAATTCTGAAAATCGAAATATATTACTAAAAATTCTTTCGCAAGACCCAAGACCTGCTTATAAACAGGAAGATACTTCTGAATATGGCATTAAATTTGCGGAATACAATATTAAATTTAAAGTCAGCGATAAAGTGCTGACGGTTACAAAAATTGAAAAGAAAAAAGAGCCGTAAAGGCTCTCAAATATTGCTAAAAAACGCCCATTATTCAAAAAGAAAAGTGGGCGTTTTTGATATATTAGATTGTATAGTCATAATCGAACATCGTTCTTCTGAGAAAACGCTTTGCACTTTCTTCTTTGGGACTGCTGAAGAATTCTTTTGAAGGTCTGTCTTCTATAATAACACCACCGTCCATAAATACAACCCGGTTGGCGGCGCTTTGAGCAAACCCCATCTCATGTGTGACTACTACCATAGTTGTTCCTTCACTTGCCAACATCTTCATAACATCCAGCACCTCGCCGGTAAGTTCCGGATCCAGTGCGGAGGTCGGCTCATCAAACAAAACGATCTCCGGTGATGGTGCAATAGCCCGCGCAATAGCCACACGCTGTTGCTGACCACCTGAAAGCTGATCCGGATAATAATCGGCACGGTCAAGCATGCCGACCTTATCAAGCACACTGACAGCAATGTCCTTTGCTTCTGCCAAAGGCACCTTTCGTGCAATTGTCAGTCCTTCTAATACATTCTGTATTGCCGTTTTATTGCGAAAAAGATTGTAGCCTTGAAATACGAAGCCCATCTTCATACGCAATTGGCGCATCTCTTTGTTTGTGACCTTTGTTATATCCTTACGAAAATCGTCGAAAACGATTTCGCCATGATTTGCCTTTTCTAAAAAACTGATGCAGCGAAGCAGGGTTGTTTTGCCTGAGCCGCTGCTACCGAGCACAGCCACGACCTCGCCTTTATTTACAGTAAAATTGATCCCTTTGAGAACCTCATTACTGCCAAAGCTTTTATGTAGATTTATTGCTTCAAGCATCGTCTTTCTTACCTCTTAATCTATGGTTTTTTCATGACTAACCTGTAAAATATCGCTCAAATTATTGTTCGTTATCATCAATCGGCATGAGTTTTTCCTTTGTAAACGGGATTCTGAACCATTTTCTCTTCGTCTGAGGCTTCCACTCCAGTTTCTTTTCCAGATAAGACTGCAAGAATGTAAGCAGAGTGTTGAGCATCAGATAAACAACCGCCGCCTCGCAGTACAGCGCAAACGGCTCAAAATATACCGCGGCGACCTGCTGTGCCGATTTGAACAGCTCAACCACCGTTATGCTTGCGGCGAGCGAGGTGTCTTTTGTTAAGCCAATGAAAGAATTGAACAAGGTGGGGAACGCTACGCGCGCTGCCTGCGGCAGCACTATCCGCATCATGATCTGTCGATAGCTTAGTCCCACCATATATCCAGCCTCTATCTGTCCCTGAGGAACAGACAGAATAGCAGAACGTATTGTTTCCGAATTGTACGCCGCACTGTTGAGTGAAAATGCGATCACCGCCGACGTAAACGCGTCCAGCGTAATACCTATCGATGGCAATCCGAAAAACACTATGTAAAGCTGCACCAACAATGGCGTTCCCCGAAAAATCCAGATGTAGACACGCGCAAGCTGCTTGAGTCCTTTAATATTTAAAATCTGCACCAGTGCAAGAAGGAAACCTAAAACCAAACTGAGTAAAAAGATTATAACAGTCAGCGGAATGGTAACCTTCAAGCAAGACAGTAATAATTTCGGAAAAGAATCCGTCAAAATCCCAAGTAGTCTTTCACTCATTCTACGATCACCTGTTTAATGAAGTTCAGTCAAGCTCTTGTGTATAGTCGCCGCCCACATACTTTTCAGAAAGCGCAACCAATGTGCCGTCAGCCTGCAGTTCATCAATTGCCTTATCAATTGCTTCCAGCAAACGGGTCTCCCCTTTCCGTACGGGAACGGCAACCTTCTCCACGGTACCCGGAATGTTGAAGCCAACCTTTATATCGGCGTCTGGATGCTCGTCGAGATAGTTTTTCAGAACCACGGGACCGGTGACAGTGAAATCTACACGTCCGCTCAAAAGCAGCTCAATAGCTTCGCCGACAGTATCAATAGGCACGACTGTCACGCCCTGTGCTTCCAGCCACGGAACAATGTCGGTGGTAGTGTTGCAGCCCACTTTCTTACCCCTCAAATCCTCTACGCTGTTGATTCCGGTTTCATTGCTGCGAACCACAGCCTGACGGGGCACAAAGTAATATGACTGGGAAAAATCATATTTTTCCTTTCTCTCATCTGTAGGAGTAACTGCGTTAATGACAGTGTCAAACCGTCCGCTGTCCATACCGATCAGCAGAGAATCCCATGCGGCCTCAACAAACTCTACCTCTACGCCCAGCTTTTTGCCGATAGCCTTTGCAAGCTCCACATCCAGACCGACAAGTTCATTGGTATTCGGATCGTGATACGTATAAGGAGGATATGTTCCCTCGATTCCTACAACCAGCTTTCCTGCCTTTTGAATAGCCGCAAGCTGATCGGTCTGTTCGTCACCGTTGCCGCCGTCAGAAGATGTCTTTGACGAGGAGCATGCGGCAAATGCGCCTATCACTAAAACAAGACATAAACCCAAAGCAATAATGCGCTTAAAATTTATTTTCATAGTTATTTCTCCTTAACTTGTTTACTTTACAGTTCCATCTCCAAAATGGTTTCAAACATATTGTCCGCTGTGGTAAGTACGGCCATGGCGGTAATAACGGCAATCTGTTCCTCTGTAAAGACATTCAGCATACGATCCTTCAGTTCCCGCGGAATATTGTGAAAATCCCGCGCTACAGCCTGCCCGAATTCGATAATCAGTTTTTCCTTTTCCGTGAATTCAGTGGTATCGAAATCGATTCCATGCTGCTCCATACAACGGGTATACGCCCGCAAGCAATAAGGGGCTTTGAGTTCTCTTGCAATTACATATTCCAGCAAATCACCCAACCGTTTGCCGACTGCTTTTTGCAATTCTGCGTCCATGTGCCAACAGTTGATCTCCATGGAATCGTATACTACAGCATTTTTTAAAAGCAAAGCGATCTTTTGAATCTGCAAATTCTCATGACCAATCTTATCCAGAATCGCTTTTGATTCTTCTGATGCGGTTTCATAAGTAACCGGTTTTATCCATGACATAATGTTTTCCTCCAAGTCTTGATTTGATTATTTTAAACAGCCTATAAAAGACAATCTGTTTTTGCGTAATAAAAACTGTCACATTATTGCGGTAAGTTACCTCACTAAATTATCTTACTATAGTATATCAAAAAAAACGAAAAAGTCCAGTAGTATATTGGTATATCAAATTGTTTTCTGCTATAATAATTTCTATATCTCTTGAAAACCTACAATAAATATGGTATTATAGGGTTAAATAATACAGGGGTACAGTGTGAAAAAATACAACGAAAGGAACGGTACCGCGCATAAAAAGCAGTTTTTCTGCAACTCTTTGTGCGACTGCGGTGTCGCTGTGAGATTAAAACAATGAGAATTTCAACAAAAGGACGTTATGCTTTGCGCATGTTGATTGATTTAGCTGAACATCAAAATGATGGTTATGTAGCTTTGAAAGACATTGCAAAGCGTCAGGACATTTCAAAAAAATATCTTGAGCAGATTGTTCCGATATTTAATAAAGAAAATGTTTTAAAAACAAATCGAGGCTTTCAAGGCGGTTATATGCTTGCGCAAATTCCTGAAAAATATACCGTAGGTGAAATTCTCCGTTTGACCGAAGGGGGCCTATGCCCTGTTGATTATACGGATAACCCGGACGGGAGCAGCGGAGAAAAAGCCATGCTTCCGGTCTGGCAGGAGTTAGACCGCGTAATCAATTCCTATCTGGACAGTGTTACTTTGCAGGATGTCATTGACCGCATGCGTGAGCAGTACGCCAACGATTATGTAATATAGCACGGTAATCGGAGGTAAACATTATGCTAAATCAATTTTCAAGAACCGAACTTCTGTTTGGAAAAGAAGCTATGGAAAAACTCGCAAGTTCCCGTGTTGCCGTATTCGGTATCGGCGGCGTTGGAGGTTACACCGTGGAGGCTTTAGTTCGTTCAGGAATCGGTGCCGTTGATCTTATTGACGATGACAAGGTGTGTTTAACAAACATAAACCGCCAGATTTTCGCAACAAGAAAAACTGTAGGACAATATAAAGTTGATGTAGCCGCCGAGCGGATTGCAGAAATCAATCCTGATGCTAAAGTTTGCACATATAAAACATTTTATATGCCTGAAACGGCAGATCAATTCGATTTTACCGAATACGATTACATTGTAGATGCGATTGACACGGTAACCGGAAAAATCGCCCTTGTCGAGAACGCTTATGCCGCAAACACACCGATTATCAGCTCTATGGGTGCAGGAAATAAAATTGATCCTACCGCATTTGAGGTGACGGATATTTACAAAACCTCGGTCTGCCCTCTCGCCAAAGTTATGCGACATGAGCTTAAACGCCGAGGAATTAAAAAGTTGAAAGTTGTCTATTCCAAAGAACAACCGATAACACCCATTGATGATATGGCAATCAGTTGTCGGCAAAATTGCATATGCCCGCCAGGCACGGCACGAAAATGCACGCATAGAAGACAAGTGCCGGGAAGCAATTCTTTTGTTCCTTCTGTTGTGGGCCTGATTATTGCGGGCGAGGTCATAAAGGATTTAATAAAGCCATTAGGGAGCTTTTAAATGAGTAAACATCTTGAGCCTTATCAAAAGGCAGAACGCAGTATATTAACAAAGTATCGTAAAAAATTGTGGAATCCATTTATCGGTGCTGTAAAGCGATATGAACTGATAAAACCCGGGGATAAAATTGCCGTCTGCATTTCCGGCGGCAAGGATTCTATGCTCTTAGCAAAATTGATACAAATATTACACCGTTTCAGCGAAATTCCCTTTGAAGCAGTATTTCTTGTTATGGATCCAGGGTATAACGAACTGAACCGTCAAAAAATCGAAAGCAATGCGGAACTTTTACATATTCCCATTACGGTTTTTGAAACCGATATTTTTGAGGTTGCAAATAAAACAGAAAAAAATCCATGTTATTTATGTGCAAAAATGCGTCGCGGGCATCTTTACAGCAAGGCAAAAGAGCTTGGATGCAATAAAATCGCCCTCGGTCATCACTTTAACGATGTAATTGAGACCACGGTTATGGGAATGTTTTACGGCTCTCAATTGCAAGCCATGATTCCGAAGTTACACAGCCAAAATTTTGAGGGAATGGAGCTTATCCGCCCTCTTTACTGCGTTCACGAAGAAGATATTTTGGCGTGGAAACGGTATAACGATTTGGATTTTATTCAGTGTGCATGCCGATTGACCGAAAAAATCGCAATGAACCCGAGTGAGGGCTCTTCTAAAAGGCAAGAAATTAAACTGCTGCTTGGGCAACTAAGACAAGATAATCCAAATATTGAAAAAAGTATTTTTAGTAGCATTCATTCCGTCTGCCTTGACACCTTTCCGGGATATAAAACAGACGGTGAAACTCATTCCTTTTTAGAGGATTATGACTGAAGACTGTGAATGAATGTCATATGATATTTTGTAAACGATATTTATGATTTTAGTGAAAAGTTTTCACAGTCGTTTATAATTTTAAATTTACGCTTTGTTTTATCCCTCGGAATTACCCGTAACTTTTCCACGGAAATATTTTTTGCATGGCGAACATAAATACCGTAAGCATTTAAATTTCTAAAACGGTTAGATTCGGGATATTCTTTTTCCTGCTCAGGAACTTTGAATCTAAAATCTCTGTAATCTTTCCCTTTAGAATATTTAATATTTATATTACTTAGATTAACAGTATCAATTTTTTGTGACGGAATCCCCATAATCATTATGGGGATTTCAGCATTTTCCGCGTTAACATCCGAAATATTTATATTTTTCAGCTCCCCTTTTCCGTCAAGCTCAGGTAAGTGATTACGGTTTCTGTTATTAAGACGGATAAATATAGGACAAGCCATTGAGTCGATTTCAATATTTTTTATATTGATATTTGATACTGTCGCACCGTCGCAGGATTCAAGCGCAATTCCCGAAGCGCCTGCAGGAAAAATATCAGTTAAATAAAATTTACAATTTTCAACCGTAACGTCTGAAATATCCAAAGAACTTTCTGTTCCGATTTTAAACGAATTAGTACACGAAATTACTTCACAGTTACCGATATAAATATTGTTCATTGATTTTTCACAGGCAATATCGTGAGAATTTTTAAGAACTATTCCGTCGTCCCCTGTTGAAACAAAGCAGTTTTCAACGGTGATGTTTGACGAACCCGAAATATCAATTCCATCGGAATTTGCCACATGCCGATTATTGTTAATAACAGTATAATTCACTTTAACATCGCTGCACATATTTATATTAAGCGTCCAGAAGGCAGAGTTTTCCAAAATTATATTTGAAACCCTAACCTGCTCACAGTTTTGAAAATGAACAAGAAAACCGTATTTGCTTTTGTGTGCAAAGCGAATACGCTTTCTGTATTCCTGCCGTAAATCCCAAACATCTAAAGTTTTGGAAAATGGCTCAGTTTTTGGCGGTAAATGTGGTTTTATTGAGAAGAAATTACCCTCACCGCAAATTTTGCCGGGACCGAGTAAAGCGACATTTTTGCAGTTTTGAGCAAGAATCAAACCGTTTTTTATATAGTCCTCACGGTTGTCGGGTGTTTTTGTATTTACAATGAAATCTTTCGGTTTATGAGAAGCAACTATTGATGAATTTCTTGCAATATAAAGGGCAACGTCACTTTTAAGAAAAACTGTGCCTGAAGTGAAACAGCCGCCCTCAACAGCGACAATTCCTCCGCCGTTTTCGCTACAATCCTTTATTGCTTTATTTATTGCATCGGCGTTATTTATATTTTCGTCATTCGGAACGGCGCCGTAAGATATAATACTATAAACATTATCTTTAGGAACAGAAATATTATAATTTATATATTTTTCATAAGGTATGTTTTCAAAAAAGTCCCCTTTATATATTTCAGGAAAAATTTCGTCACCGGATATTTTGAAATCTTTTTGCAGTTTCGGAAAAAAAGAACATATATGGTTTATAAACCGGCTCATATTATCACCTCAAAATTATTGTATCATAACACAATTTATTTTTAAATAGGGTAATTTTAATATTTTTCTCGCATAAAATTATCAAAGAATATAATAGAGGTGATTTTATGTGCGGAATCGCAGGAGAAGTATCATATTCGGGGGCAGTCTCAAACAATAAGGATTCATTTTTAAGAATGCAAAA
>JAFLUO010000042.1 GCA_022508705.1 Oscillospiraceae bacterium | reverse complement strand
TAACCTCACGAAACACAATCAAAATCAAAGATTTTGTGTGTTTCGGAGAACATTGTATCATCAATTCGGACTAACGTCCTTCGGCTTTCGCCGCTCACTGTGCTTCGCACAGTTGAATTGTGGTATAATAAAATCAGCCGCTCGCTTTATAGCGAACGGCTTTTTATTTTTTAACTTATTCTTTTATTTGTCTTATTACCGAAACAATTCTGAAAACGGTAAAGCCTATTATCCCAACAGTCAGTGCCGTTTCCATAAGGCTCAAAAGTCTTATGGCTTTTGACATGTTTATTATTGTGCTGACACCGTTTAGCATTTTTATTCCTCCATTGTAATAAGGACTCCGTGCGCAATACCCGGAATACTCTCGCCCTGAAGATTTGAGGTCAGCGATAAAAGTGCTCCCGTACCTACAAACAGGACTTTTTTGAGCTCCCCTGAAACCATTCTTTTCATAATATTTGAATTAAGAACCGCCGCCGAACATCCGCAGCCCGAGCCGCCTGCATGAACGTCCTGATTTTCCATATCGTAAAGTATGAGTCCGCAGTCGTCATGTACCGAAGAAATGTCGATGTTTTCATCTTTCATCAAAAGCTCAATTAAAAGGTCTTTGCCCACTTGACCGAGGTCACCGGTCAAAATCAAATCGTAGTCAGAGGGTTTTGTTTTAGTATCTTTTAAAAATCTCGATATAGTATCCGCCGCGGCTGGCGCCATAGCGGCACCCATATTGTTGGGGTCTTTAATATCAAGGTCCATTATTTTGCCGAAAATAACAGCGCTTACACTGGGCGTATTCTTTTTATGAGCCGAAAGATAACAAGCGCCTGCGGCAGTTGCCGTTCTTTGTGAGGTCGGTGTTCTTTGACCGCCGTATTCAAGGGGCATTCTGAATTGCCTTTCAGCAGATGCAAAGTGTGAAGACGTTGTTACGACCGCGTTTTGCATAGCGCCTGAATCCACAAAGGTTGAGGCAACCGCCATGGACAGGGCCATTGTTGAGCATGCTCCGTAAAGCCCTAAAAACGGAATATTCATCTCTTTAATGCCAAAGGTTGTGCCGATACATTGATTAAGCAAATCGCCGCCCATTATTATATCGACATCATCCGCGCAGGCGTTTGCCTTTGCTATTGCCCTTGTGACTGCTTCACGCTGTAAGGCGCTTTCCGCTTTTTCAAAAGAGGCGCTGTCGTTTATTGAGTCGTCACTGAAAATATAGTCGAAATCTTCAGCGATAGGCCCTTCGCCTTCGGTTTTGCCGACAACTGCGCTGTAACCGCAAATTGACGGTTTAGATTTTAATAAATAAGTTTGTTTACCGATTTTTTCTGCCATATTTATCACCCTTTAAGACTATTTTTGTCGCAAGTTTTAAAAATATTCATAAGCAAAATCAGAAAGATGACAAATGACAAAAACAATGGTAAAATATCTCAGGGTGCATGAAAATGTTGAAGGATTTTATTTCATATTTAATTTTCGGAAATCACTGTAAATATTGCGGCGAAATAATAAATTTCGGAGAGAGCTTATGTAGTGAATGCAAAAATGATTTGCCGAGAATAACTGGCGAAAAATGCAGTTTTTGCGGTGCAGGAAAAGACAGATGTGACTGCAAAAGGGCAAAAATGAGATATGACGGAATTTGTACGCCTTTTTATTATGAAAAAACCATTGAAACTGCAATCCGCAAATTCAAATTTGCCGATAAGCCCTATATTTCAAAAGTGCTTGCAGAAGATTTGGCAAAGACCGTGCAAAAAGACTATGCCGATATAAAATTTGATTTTATAGATTTTATTCCGTTCAGTACAGGTCAGGAAAAGAAACGAAAATATAACCCCGCAGGCGAAATTGCAAAGGAACTGTCAAAAATTATAGAAATTCCGATTTACAATGTGCTTACAAAACTCTTTGATACAAATACACAGCACAGCTCGGGTGCAGTTTACCGCCAGGGCAACGTTGCAGGAGCGTATGATATAATTGAAAATGCAGACGTGCAGGGCAAAACGGTTTTGCTGGTAGATGATATTAAAACAACGGGCTCAACGCTGAATGAATGTGTGAGAGTTTTGAAAATTGCAGGGGCCGAAAAGATTTACTGTGCCGTGGTAGCTCTTACGGCTGAGAATAAAAATAATAAAGAAAAACCCTAAGTGACTAACACTTAGGGTTTCATAATTTGAGCTTTTCAGCAATATTTTTCCGTGATTTTTTTCATTGTCTCCATATTGTTTTCAATATCTTCCACTAATTTGAACTGATTTCTGCATCTGTCTAAATTGTGATCAGGGTAATCCGTTCTGAAATATGTATCACCGTTTAAATAATCGGTTAAAAACCTCATTCCGCATTCAAGAGTTAAAAGCTTTGCGGAGAAAGGAAGATATTGCTTTTCAATATCCGTAAGGGACTTGGCTGTCGAAAGATAGCCTGAAACAAACGCTTCGTAAAGACCTAAATCTATGCCCACATTGTCTGTGTTCGGGTCATCCTCAGCGGTTTTGTTGGCGCCGGACCGAATACTGTCTCCGAAATCATAAAGGGAAAGGCCTGTCATAACAGTGTCAAGGTCAATGATGCAAATTCCCTCGTTGGTATTTTTATCAAAAAGAATGTTGTTGAGCTTTGTGTCGTTATGGGTTACACGCAAGGGCAGCTTGCCTTCGTCAATTAAATCCGTTAAAACGTGAGTATCGCCCTCACGGGAAAGAACAAAATCAACCTCATTTTTTACGTTTGCAAGCCTGCTTGCCCTGTCTTTCTGCACGGCTTGTTTAAAAGTTTCAAATCGCTTTGATGCATTGTGAAAATCGGGAATAGTATCATAAAGGGTTGAAACATCGAAAGAGCCTAAAATATTTTGAAATTCTCCGAAAGCACGGCCTGCTTCACGGAAAACACCTTCATTGTCGATGACTTCACAGGTGTAAACGTCATCAATAAATTTATAAATACGCCAGCACTGTGCGTGTTCGTCAATAAAATGGTATTCGCCGTTGTCACACTGTAAAAATTCGAGAGTTCGGCGGTCAGGGTCAACGCCGTTGTCGGAATAATATTTTTTAATGTGCTTTGTAACACCTGCCACATTGCTCATAAGCTGGGACGGATTTTTAAAAACCTCAGTGTTAATATTTTGCAGTATGTATTTTTCGGCTTTGCCGTCAACGTCGAATTCAAGCATATATGTTCTGTTAATATTGCCGTTGCCATGTTTGCGGAAATTTGTAAGCTCGCCCGAAAGACCGAATTTTAAACATATAATATCAATATCTAAAACCTGATTTTCCATTACTGTTCCTCCGAAAAGAATTATACTTATTATATAATTTGGTAATATTTAAGTCAATAATTAAAGTGTAGAATAACAAACCGTTAAATTGTGTAATTTTTCTATTTACATAAGTTCCAATTTAAGGTAAAATATAATGGAAATTTAATATGTAAATTTATCTTTCGGAGGTGTTCTTTTTTGGAACCTAAATATAAAAGAATTCTCCTGAAACTCAGCGGCGAAGTTCTTGCAGGAGAAAAAGGGCACGGCTTTGACTTTGATGTAGTCGGAAGCGTTTGTGCATCTGTTAAGCATTTGGCTGATTTGGGCGTTCAGGTAGCAATAGTCGTCGGCGGCGGAAATTTCTGGAGAGGAAGATCCAGCGGCGATATGGACAGAACAAGAGCCGACCACATTGGAATGCTTGCAACTGTTATGAATTCACTTGCTCTTGCCGATACACTTGATTCTTTAGGCGTTGAGGCAGTTGTTCAAACAGCTCTTGATATGCCAAGAATTGCGGAACCGTTTAAAAAGGATTTGGCAGTTTCTCACCTTAATAACGGCAAAATTGTGATTTTCGGTTGCGGAACGGGTAGTCCGTTTTTCTCAACAGACACAGGTGCTGCGCTTCGTGCGGCAGAGATTGGCGCAGACATAATTTTTAAGGCGACGAATGTTGACGGCGTTTATGACAAAGACCCCAATAAATATGACGACGCTGTTAAATTTGATGTTATCACACAGCAGGACATTTTAAGTAAAGGTCTTAAAGTTATGGACAGCACAGCCGCTTCCCTTTGCAGAGATAACGGCATACCGATTTTAGTATTTAACCTTAATGAGCCTGAAAATATGGTTAAGGCGGCGTTGGGTGAAACAGTCGGAACGCTTTGTGTAGAAGAGTAATTGCAGGGAAAAAAGTTGAATATTTTTATATAAAATTTGACTTACATATAAAGAAAGGAACGGTACAGTACGCAAAGAGTTTTTATATAATTTGCGCGTAATGTATCACACGGTGATTATTATGGAAAAAGTTTTTGATCAGATGAAAGAGAGAATGGAGAAATCCCTTGCAGCGCTTGAGCGTGAGTATGCGGGTATGCGTGCAGGGCGTGCTTCTGCTGCCGTGCTTGACAAAATAGTTGTTGATTATTACGGCGTTCCCACTCCCGTTCAGCAGATGGCGGCAGTTTCAGTTCAGGAGGGCAGAATTCTTACAATTCAGCCGTGGGATGCTTCAACAATCAAGCCTATTGAAAAGGCTATTCAGGCTTCTGACATTGGCATTAACCCGATGAATGACGGCAGAGTTATTCGTCTTACTTTCCCTCCGCTCACAGAGGAGCGCAGAAAAGAGCTTTCAAAAGACGTTAAGGCAATGGGCGAGGAGTGTAAGGTTAAAATGCGCAACATTCGCCGTGATGCCATTGACCAGATAAAGGCTATGAAAAAAGCTTCTGAAATTACTGAGGACGATCAGAAAAACGCAGAGACAAAAATTCAGAAGATTACTGACGATTTTGTCAAGAAAACAGACGACGCGTCAACAGTTAAAGAAAAAGAAATTATGGAGATATAACAAATTATGGGTGGCGTATTTTGCTGCCCTAATTCGTGTTTAAGACAAATTATGGATAAGAATAATCTTCCGAAGTTTTCCGTTCTTCCCAAGCACGTGGGTATTATTATGGACGGTAACGGTAGATGGGCAAAGCAAAGAAATTTGCCCCGTTACAAGGGTCACATTGAGGGCGCAAAAACATTTCGTAAAATAGGCGAGTTTGCCGCAGATGTAGGTGTTAAATGTCTTACATTCTACGCTTTTTCAACTGAAAATTGGAAAAGACCGCAGGAAGAGGTAAACGCCATCATGGAGCTTTTCCGTGAATATTTGATGGAAGCGGATGAGCGTTCAGCGGAAAATGAGGAAAAGGGCATCACTTTAAGGTTTATCGGCGATAAAAGCGGAATTCCCGAAGATATTGTAGGGCTTATGAACCATATTGAGCAAATCAGCAGTGACAAATCAAAGGTCGTGCTTAATATCGCAATAAATTACGGCGGCAGGCACGAAATTGCAAATGCGGTCCGCACCATAGCCGCAAAGGTAAAAAACGGTGAAATGGAAGCCGCGGATATTGATGAAGATACCATTTCGGATTATCTTTACACAAAAGGTATGCCCGATCCGGACTTAATAATCCGCCCGAGCGGAGAATGCAGGCTTTCAAATTTTCTCACATATCAGTCTGCCTATTCTGAGCTTTGGTTTTCAGACGTTTTATGGCCGGATTTTACGGAGGAAGATTTTGTTCAGGCACTTCGTGAATTTGAAAACCGTAACCGAAGATTCGGCGGAGTGTAAATTTTACATATTCAGAGAGGTTATAAGTTTTTATTATGAAAAAGAAAGTAATTGCCGGTATTTGCTGTGCAATAGCAGGAATTTCAGTTGTTGCGCTTCGCGGTATTGCACCTTGGCTTTTCCCGCTTGCGGCTGCTGTTGTGAGCATAATGGCAACTTATGAAATAAATCATGCGCTCGGAATAAAAAATAAGCTTATGAACGCTTTAACTGTAATAGTAAGCTTTGCTATTCCTATGTGCTTTGGATTCAGAACGCAGATTTTGGCTTTGGGCGAAAAACTCTGTTTAACACTAAATCCCGTTTATTTTCTTCTGCTTTACGGGCTTTTGTGCTTTATAATTATGATTGCCGATTTTGAAAACATTAAATTTCACGATGCGGCATCAGTAATTGTGACGACATGGGGCATTCCGTTTGCAGTAACAGTATTACTGCATTGCAATGAAATTGAAAAGCTTTATCCGAATGCAGGCTACGAAAAGCATCACGGGCTGTTCTTTATTCTTTATGTTATGTTCTGCGCATGGCTTACAGACGTTTTCGCATATTTCGCAGGAAGCTTTTTAGGAAAGCATAAGCTTTGCCCGAAGGTCAGTCCTAAAAAGACTGTTGAAGGTGCAGTCGGCGGCGTGATAGGCGGCGTTGCAAGCGTATTGATTCTTTATGCAATATTTGAAAACTTTGTATTTGAAGTTCCTCACGGCAAATATTTAACGGTTGCTCTTGTTTCGGCTGTGCTTTGCATTGCGGGAATGTTCGGCGACCTTACGTTTTCGGTTCTTAAAAGAAACCGCGGAGTAAAGGATTTCAGCAATTTAGTACCAGGTCACGGCGGAATGATGGACCGTTTTGACAGTGAAGTCTTTGTACTTATTGCGTTTTACGCTGTAATCAATATTTTCGGAGTGGTATTTTAATGACTACGAAAAATTTAAGTATATTAGGCTCAACGGGCTCAATAGGCACCCAGAGTCTTGAAATTGCGGAAAAGTGCGGCTACAAGGTGTCCGCACTTTCGGCATATTCTAATGTGGATATAATCGAGAGTCAGATTCGACGGTTTAAACCTTTAGTTGCCGCTTTGGTTGATGAAAAAGCAGCGGCGGAGCTAAAATTACGCACGGCAGACACAAATACTAAAATTCTGTCAGGGCTTGAGGGCGTTTGCGAATGTGCCGCTGAAGGGCTGGCGGATACCGTAATTAACGGAATCGTGGGAATGGCAGGGCTAAGACCTACTCTTACCGCCATTGAATGTAGAAAAAAGATTGCTCTTGCCAATAAAGAAACGCTGGTTGCCGGCGGGCAGATAGTTATGAACAAGGCAAAGGAAAACGGCGTTCACATTTTGCCCGTTGATTCAGAGCATTCTGCAATTTTCCAATGCCTTCAGGGCAAACCGTCTAACAAAGCTCTTAAAAAGCTTATTCTTACAGCGTCTGGCGGTCCGTTTTTCGGCAAAACGAGAGATGAGCTTAAAAACGTAACGGTGAAAGATGCGCTTAAACACCCGAATTGGGCAATGGGCGCTAAAATTACCGTTGATTCTGCCACAATGATGAACAAAGGCTTAGAGGTTATTGAAGCGGCGTGGCTTTTAGGTGTGTCGCCGTCAAAAATTGACGTTGTAGTTCACAGGGAGAGTATAATTCATTCAGCGGTTGAGTATGATGATAATGCGGTTATTGCGCAATTGGGTCTTCCCGATATGAAAATTCCCATTCAGTATGCACTCACATATCCTGAAAGATATGAATCTCCGTCAATGGAGCTTGACCTTACCGAAATTTGTAATTTATCATTTTATAAGCCGGATTATGAGACTTTTAAGCTGATAAATGTGTGCAAAAATGCCTTTATGAAAGGCGGAATAGCGCCTGCATTTGCAAACAGCGCAAACGAGCAGGCAAACCTTATGTTCCGTGAGGGTAAAATCGGCTTTTTGGATATCGGCGATATTGTTGAACGGGTTGCCTCAGAAGCGCCTGACATTCGCGATTTTGCACTTGAAGATATTGAAAATGCAGATAAACTCGCAAGAGAATTAGTTATTAAATACGCAGTGGAGCGGTGATTTTTTGGAAATTTTTTCAAAGGTTTGGCCATATTTAGTGGCAATATTATTTTTCGGATTTTTAATAGCCTCACACGAGCTGGGGCATTTTTCCTTTGCAAAGCTTTTTAAAGTAACGGTAAATGAATTTTCGCTGGGAATGGGTCCTGCAATATTCAAACGCAAAAAGAACGGCACAACCTATGCTTTGCGCATTTTGCCTATAGGCGGATTTGTAAGCATGGAGGGCGAGGACGAAGAGAGTGAGGACGAAAACGCCTTTAACCGTAAAAAAGTATGGCAAAGAATTATTATCGTTGCCGCAGGCGCCGTAACGAACTTGATAATGGGGCTTATTCTCGTCGGTATTGTTCTTTCTATGGAAAACCTTATAGGAACAAATAAAATAATCAATTTTTATGAGGGAGCAACAAGTCAGCAAACGGGGCTTCGTGAAAATGATGAAATCTTATCTATTGACGGTCACAGAATTTTTTCCGATATGGATATTTCGTTTCTTATGTCCCGTTCCGATGACGGAATTTTTGATATGACCGTTCGCCGTGACGGTGTTAAGACAGAGCTTCACGACGTTACCTTTAAATGTCAGAAAGAGGACAAATACACCCTCATTGAATATGATTTTGTAATTTTGGGCGAAGAGCCAAATGTGCTGAACATAATTACAAATTCCTTTAAACGTTCCGTTTCAATAGTGCGAATAGTTTGGCTGAGTCTCTTCGATTTGGTAACGGGCAGATACGGTCTTACGGATTTGTCAGGCCCCGTGGGCACGGTGAACGTTATTGCCGACGCAACACAAAATGCGGTGAACAATAAAGAGGGCTTAAAATCTGCTCTTGAAATGATGGCGCTTATCTCAATAAACATAGGTGTTTTCAACCTTTTCCCGCTTCCAGCACTTGACGGCGGCAGACTGGTCTTCCTGTTCTTAGAGGGAATTCGCAGAAAACCAGTTAATCCCAAATATGAAGGCTTTGTTCACGCGGCAGGATTAGTGCTTCTTTTAGGGCTAATGCTTGTTGTAACGTTTAATGATATTCTGACAATAGTAAGGGGTCATACAGGGTGATAGAAAGAAGAAAAACGAGAACGGTCAAAATAGGCAATGTGTGTATCGGCGGCGAAAACAAAATTGCTGTTCAGTCAATGCTCAATGTTCCTGCTCACGATGTTGAAGGAAACGTTAAGCAGGCAATAGAGCTGGAAAAAGCAGGATGCGAAATAGTTCGTTTAACTGTTCCCGACACCGCAGCCGCAAAAACCCTTTATGCAGTTAAAGAGGCCGTTAAAATGCCTGTTGTTGCGGACATACATTTTGATTACCGCTGCGCTCTTGAAAGTATTGCGGCAGGGGCGGATAAAATCCGTATAAACCCGGGCAATATCGGAGACGATGATAAGGTTAAAGCGGTTGCCGACGCTTGCAGACTGCACGGCGTTCCCATAAGAATAGGTGTAAATTCAGGTTCACTTGAAAAGGACATTTTAGCTAAATACGGCTCGCCCACGCCCGAGGCTCTTTGTGAGAGCGCATTATATCACATTTCTCTTCTTGAAAAATTTGATTTTAACGATATTGTCGTTTCAATTAAATCTTCCGACGTTCAAAGAATGGTTGCCTCGTACAGAATGTTGGCAAAACAATGCGACTATCCGCTTCATTTGGGAGTAACGGAAGCGGGCACACATAATATGGCGCTTATTAAATCGAGCATAGGAATAGGCTCTTTGCTCCTTGACGGAATAGGGGACACAATACGCGTTTCAATGACGGACAATCCCGTAAAAGAGGTTAAGGCAGGCTTTGATATTTTAAAGGGCGCAGGGGTTAAAACAGACTGTGTGAAGCTTGTTTCCTGCCCCACTTGCGGAAGAACGAAAATAGATTTAATTTCCCTTGCAACGCAAATCGAGGAAGCGTTGGAGAAATGTAATAAACAAATAACGGTTGCCGTAATGGGATGTGTTGTAAACGGCCCAGGTGAGGCAAAAGAGGCTGACATAGGCGTTGCCGGCGGCGACGGGTGCGGTGTTTTGTTTAAGCACGGCGAAGTGCTCCGAAAAGTCAGCGAAGAAGAAATAGTATCGGAGCTTTTAAAAGAAATAGACAGGATGTAATCACCCATGGCGTTGTTCAAAGATTTATTTGGTGAAAAATTTAATACAGACGAATATTTAGACATAGCATTTGCAGAAATTCTTTCTATAAAAACAGAGGAAGAAACTGCTGTATTCTACATAAATCCATATAAAGAACTTGATGAAAACCGTCTTTTACAGATAGCGAGAGAGGTATCAAATGCAGTTGAAGTTTCAGTAAAGCTTTGTTCAGAAAATACAAGAAAAGGCTTTTTGTTATCTTTCATGGATACGGTTGTTTCTGTGCTTCGTGACAGAATAACCGTTGCAAACGGGTATTTTAACGGTGCAGAGTATTCTTTAAACGGTAAACAGCTTACCGTTCACCTTAAAAAAGGCGGAAAAGATATTCTTGAAAAGGCGGAATGCGGCAAAGAAGCAGAAAAAATAATCAAGCAAATATTCGGTTTTGATGCTGAAATTACATTTTCAGAGGATGAAAATTTTAATTCGCAACAGGCTCTTGACTCAATGCAGAAAAAAGCAGATGAAGAATACAAAAGAGAGCATAATATTCCAGACCGCCCAGTTGTTTCAGAGGACGGCACACCCAAAGAGCATATTGTACTCCAGGGCTTCCCCCTTTATTTTGAAACGCTTAAGCCCCTTTACGGTAGTTTAATAAGATATAAAAATATTGTAAAGCTTCGTGAAATCAATATTGAAAGCGGAGCAGTTGTTGTTTGGGGCAGAGTTTTTGGGCTTGACGTAAAGCTTACCCGTGATAACCGAAATGCAATTATTACATTTAATATTACGGATGACGATTATTCTTATTCCGTAAAAATATTTGAAGATAAAGAAAAAGCGCAAAACCTTATTGCGAGCCTCAAAGACGGTATGACCCTTGTAGTTTACGGCAGAGTTACTTATGATAAATTCAAGGGCGAAAATATCATTTCGGCAACATCGGTAAATTCAGTAAAGAAAATTGAGAAGACAGACACAGCAGAAAAAAAGCGTGTTGAGCTTCATTTACATACAAATATGTCGCAAATGGACGGTATGACGGATGCAGGCAAGCTAGTTGAGCGAGCAGCTGCGTGGGGTCACAAGGCAATAGCTATTACAGACCACGGAAATGCGCAAGGCTACCCGGATGCTATGAATGCGGCGGAAAAGCTTGCAAAGAACGGCAAAGAAATTAAGATTATTTACGGAGTAGAGGGCTATCTTGTTGACGATATAGGAAATCCCGGTGTTTCATATAAGGATTTGCCCAGTTACCACATAATAATTCTTGTTAAAAATTCAGTTGGTCTTAAAAATCTTTATAAGCTTATTTCCACATCAAACATAGATTATTTCTACAAAAGGCCGAGAATGCCCCGTTCAAAAATAAACGAATTCAGAGAAGGGCTTATTATCGGCTCAGCGTGCGAGGCGGGCGAGTTATATAGGAGCATCGTGTTTGGTGCGCCCCCGGAAGAAACAAGAAAAATTGCCGAATTTTACGATTATCTTGAAATTCAGCCCAACGGAAACAATCAGTTTATGATTAGATCCGAAGATCCGAAATACGCTCATATTCAAAAAGTCCAGGATCTTGAAGAAATCAACAAAAAGATTATCACTCTTGCGGACTCACTTGGCAAGCTTACGGTTGCTACTGGGGATGTTCACTTTATGGATCCTGAAGACGCTGTTTACCGCGCCGTTTTAATGGCAGGGCAGGGCTTTAAGGATGCAGATAATCAAGCGCCCCTTTATTTTAAAACAACTGAGGAAATGCTTGCTGAATTTGCTTATCTCGGTGAAGAAACCGCTTACGAGGTAGTTGTTGAAAACACAAATAAAATTGCGGATATGGTTGAATATGTACGCCCCGTTCCGAAAGGCACATTCCAACCGTCCATTGAGGGCAGTGAAGAAGAACTTCGCAAAATTTGCTGGGATAAAGCAAAAGAATGGTACGGCGACCCTGTTCCCGAATACGTTGCGGACCGTCTTACAATGGAGCTTGAATCTATTATCAAGCATGGATTTGCCGTTCTTTATATTATCGCTCAAAAGCTTGTTTGGGACTCAGAGGCACACGGTTATCATGTTGGTTCCCGTGGTTCTGTCGGCTCGTCATTCGTTGCCACAATGGCTGGAATTTCAGAGGTAAACCCCTTAGCGCCCCATTATCGCTGCCCGAAATGTAAACATTCCGAATTTTTCTTAAAGGGTGAATACGGTTCAGGCTTTGACATGGAGTCGAAGGATTGCCCACATTGCCACATTCCAATGATTCGTGACGGTCATGAAATTCCGTTCCAGACCTTCCTCGGCTTCCACGGTGACAAGGCGCCTGATATTGACCTTAATTTCTCAGGCGAATATCAGGGTAAGGCACACCGTTATACCGAAGAGCTGTTCGGCTCATCTCACGTTTTTAAAGCGGGAACTATTGCCACTGTTGCAGAAAAGACCGCTTACGGATTCGTTAAAAAATACCTTGAAGAGAGAGGGCTCACTGTTACAAAAGCGGAAGAGGACAGGCTTGCAAAGGGATGTACGGGTATTAAGAGAACCACGGGGCAGCACCCCGGCGGAATGGTTGTTGTTCCCAATGAGTATGACGTTTACGATTTTACTCCCGTTCAGTTCCCTGCTGATGATACTGATTCAGACATGGAAACAACTCACTTTGATTTCCATTTCCTGCACGATACCATTTTGAAGCTTGATATTCTCGGTCACGATGTTCCCACACTTTACAAACACCTTGAAGATTTGACGGGAATTCCCGTTATGGATGTTGATGTATGTGACCCCAAAATAGTAAGTCTTTGTACCTCGCCTGAGGCTTTGGGCGTTACGCCTGAGGACATAGGAGTTGAAACGGGTACGCTTTCAATCCCCGAAATGGGAACAGATTTTGTCCGCGGAATGCTTGTTGAATCAAAGCCCAAAAAGTTTTCAGACCTTTTGCAAATATCAGGTCTTTCTCACGGCACAGACGTTTGGCTTGGGAATGCACAGGAGCTTATTAAAAACGGAACGTGCAGTATTTCAGACGTTATCGGTACCCGTGACTCGATTATGATTTATTTGATGCACAAAGGTCTTGAGCCGGGTATGGCATTTAATATTATGGAAAAAACACGTAAAGGTATCGTTGCTAAAGCGGGGTTCCCCGAGGGCGCAGAAGAGGCAATGCGTGAGTGCGGGGTTCCCGAATGGTACATGGAATCGTGCCGAAAAATCAAGTATATGTTCCCCAAAGCTCATGCGGCGGCTTACGTTATTGCAGCTCTTCGCCTCGGTTGGTATAAAATATACAAACCTGTTGAATATTATACGGCGTTCCTCACCGTCAGAGGCGGCGACCTTGACGCCGCAACGGTTATGAAGGGACATTCAGCCGTTAAACAAAAAATGGCGGAGCTTGATGTAAAAATTAAAAACCGAAACGCTTCTGCAACTGAAAAATCGGCGTTTACCGCTTTGCAGGTTGTGAATGAAATGATGGCGAGAGGCGTTGAACTTTTACCCGTTGACATTTACAAATCAAGAGCAACCGAATATTATATTGAGGACGGTAAAATAAGAATGTCGTTTTCAGCACTTTCAGGAGTCGGTGAAAACGCCGCAAAGGCACTTGCCCAGGGCCGAGAGGGTGTTGACCACTTTATATCAATAGATGATTTTCAGCTAAGAACAGGAGCATCCAGCGCAGTAGTTACCGCTTTAAAAGATGCGGGTGCACTTAAAGATCTTCCTGACACTGCTCAAATATCATTATTCGGTTAAATTGTAAAAAAGCAAAGAAAGGAACGATACTGTGTACGCAAAGGGTATCGCAGGTGATTATAATGAAAAAAACTAGGCTGATTTCTGTAACTGCCGTTCTGTTGGCGTTTATTTTGGTAGGCGTAATACTGATTGGAATAGGCGCAGGAACAATAATTAAGGATAAAAAATATACCAAAACGGCTGAAAGTACACAAGCTTATGTATCGACAGTTAAGAATTCAGACGGCAGTCGGCAGTATGTTCTTTGGTATCTCGTTGACGGTGAAGCTTTTACTCCGGAATATATTTTCAAAGAGGACGATTATATCGGCAAGGAGATAATTGTTTATTTTACAAAGGGTGCGCCTGAAACAATATTTATCGAAACAGAAAAAGTATATTATAATCTTCTTTATATCGGCATTGCGCTTGCGGCGGTATCGGCTGTTGCTTTGGGCGCAGTATGGATTCCCGTTGAAAAGAAGAAATATATTATAAAGAACGGTAAAACAGAGCTTGTAAGGATTGAAAAAATAGTTGACGTTATCGGCGGAAGAAAAATTCTTTGTGACAGCAAAAAAATCAGAGGGGAAAATGCTCCTCAGTTCAAAAGCCAAACCTTAAAAGGAAAAATTCCGAAAGATATTATAAATACTGCAGTAATAGTTTATTATTTGCCTAAGCATAGGAATTTTTATTACATTGATACCAATACAATTCAGATGGGGGATGGTGCAAAATGATAGGTTATATTATTTTAGGTGTAATTGCCGTTCTTTTGGTAATAACGGCTGTAAGGGCGGCTTTCTTTGTCCCCGCTAAAAAAGAAGCATCGAAAGACATACTTACTGATGAG
>JAFLUO010000041.1 GCA_022508705.1 Oscillospiraceae bacterium | reverse complement strand
CTGTAAGCTTTTTAATCTTTTCAAGTCTGTAAACCAAAGTGTTTCTGTGAACGAATAGCTTTCTTGAAGTTTCTGAAACATTAAGATTATTTTCAAAGAATTTTTGAATGGTGAAAAGCGTTTCGTGGTCAAGACTTTCAATTGACCCCCGCTTGAATATCTCTTTAAGGAACATTTCGCAAAGGGTTGTGGGGAGCTGATAAATAAGTCTTGCTATACCGAGATTATCGTAACTTACAATGGTTTTTTCCGTATCAAAAACCTTGCCTACCTCGAGGGAAACCTGCGCCTCACGGAAAGAGCGTGAAAGATCTTTAATGCTGTCAATAGTAGTGCCGATACCAACGAGTACATGAGTGTAATACTCAGTGCCCAGGGAGTCCACTATTGAACGGGCAAGCTTTTCAAGGTCTTTAGTTTCAATTCCCGCTTTAACCTCTTTAACAAGAGCAATGTCCGTTTCGTTAATATTTATAACAAAATCCTTTGTTTTGTCGGGGAAAAGGTCCTGAATAACGTCAAACACAGAAACGTCGTTACGCTCGGTAATTCTGATAAGAACAACTACCCTTGTAGCGTCGTTATTGAAACGAAGCTCGCGGGCTTTAATGTATATGTCCCCTGGAAGGATATTTTCAAGAATTACATTCTTGATGAAATTGCCTCTGTCATATTTTTCATCGTAATACTGCTTTATTGTTGAAAATGAAACGGCAAGCACCGCAACGTAACGTGCCGCAATGTCGTCGTCTCCCTCAACGAAAACTGCATACTCAGGGTGCATATGAGCGCCGAAGGCTTTGTAAGTGTAACCGTCTGCATGTACAATATCGGTTGATGCAAAAACCTTTGACACCGCGTGTGACTGCATTTCACCTATTTTGCCGAACTCGCTGCAAGAAATAACGGTGCCTGTTTCATCAATAACACCGAATGTCCTGTCGATAACCTCGACCATCTGGTGAACAATTCCCTGTAACAATCTATTTGACATTAGGAAAACCCCCATTTTTTGCATTTATGCAAAAATACAATTACGATACTATGTATTTTACACAATAAATGCGCCTTTTGCAAGCAAAAATTTGAAATTTTTCGATTTTTTCAAACATTTTTCACAAAAAAAGACTTAAAAATTAGTCAAACAACGCAATTTCAAGTCTTTTTGCCCTATTTTTTTATTGTTCAAAATCACTAAAAAATTTTCCGTTCTCAATTTCCAACAGCTCTTGTGGCGTAATTTCACGGCACTCGCCGAAAGACAGCGTTTCATCTAAATCTAAATTTCCCATTTTGGTGCGTTTTAGGTAAATAACTTTATTTCCTGCCGCCGCAAACATTCTTTTTATTTGGTGATACTTGCCCTCGCAAATCTGTATTTGCACAAGCGGATTATCCCCGTTTTCAAGTATTTTAACTCTTGATTCCTTACAGGTTGTCCCGTCGGCAAGGACAATTCCGTTTTGAATCATTGTTCTTTGAGTTTCGGTAAGTTTGCTTTCAAGCCTTGCTTCATATGTTTTGACAACGTGATTTTTAGGAGATAAAATTCTGTGAGCAAAATCACCGTCATCAGTAATCAGCACAAAGCCCACGGTGTCTTTATCAAGTCTGCCCGCAGGAAAAAGCCCTGAACGCAAAAATACTTCTGGAACTAAATCTATTACGGTTTTTTCTGTTTTTGAATCGCTTGCGGAAACTATTCCCTGAGGCTTATTCAACATTAAGTATATATGCTTTTTTAAAGTGAGCGCTGTTCCGTCAAGGGTCACAACGTCATTTTCATTTATTTTAACGGAAGAGTCTTTGACGGTTTCGCCGTTAACGGTAACTCTTCCGCTTTTGATTATTGCTTTTACGTCTTTTCGGGAATATGACCCTTGTGACGCAAGAATTTTGTCAAGCCGTTCCATAATATACCCTATTTCTATCGTTCCTATTGTAGCGGATTGGCAAAGCCGTGCATAAATCCGTCAAGCTCTACTGAGCAAACATCGCCGCCTATTACGGTTCCGTCTAAAATCAATATATTGATTCTTACACAGTCTTTGTCTTTATAACCCTCATAATTTTTTATAGTGTAAGTCCACCTTTTTACCCTTACACCCTTATAAGAAGAAAGGTCAAATCCTTGGGCAAGCTGAATTTCGTTATATTGCGTATAAACGTCGTCAAATTCTTCGGGTATTATTACCTCACGAACCTCCAGCGGCTCTTCGGAAACCTCCCACCCGAACTGAGAAATAAAGCTCATACGCTCGCTGTTGTCTGACGCTTTAAGATTAAGAGTATTATCATTTGAAACGTTTTCGCTGTCCTTTGAGAGAAACACGAGCACCGAAACCGTCAAAACAATGAACAGTATAATAAGTATTGCCCTTATTTGCTTGGATTTAACCGTATAGATAAACATAAAAACACCTCGAACACATTTTTATAAATAAATATGCTGCGAGGTGATTTTTAATGAATATAAAATTACTCGTCAATACGCCTTGACTGTGAAGCGGCTCTGAGCTGCTGGCGCGTACGGCGGATTTCATTTACTGAGTTTGTAAGAGTTTCATCTGCAATAGCTACTATGTTTTCAACGTATTCGCTTGCGCTCTTACGCATTTCCGTTGACCAATTCTTTGCCTGCTCTGTAAGCTCGGTTGCAGAATTTCTTGCCTGCTCAACAATTTCGTTGGCAGCGTTTCTTGCCTGCTGCATAATTTCGGCAGCCTGAGCCTGAGCGCCGCGTGTAATCTCATCCTCTGAAATAATCTCTTTTGCGCGAAGATGGGCTTTTTCGATAATATCGTCTGCATTGGACTGTGCGCTTGAAAGAATTTCTTTACGCTCGGAAGCAATTTTTCTTGCCTGCATAAGCTCGTCTGGCATATTAAGTCTTATGTCCTCAATAGCAGTTCTGATAGCCTCTACATCAACCAGAAGGTTTGATGTAAACGGAACGCTTTTACCCTCGTCAAGAATATTACTTATCTCGTCAAGTAAACTTTCTATGGTCATTTTTCTGCACCTCTCATTATTCTTTTGACTATATCATCACGAACTGCCGCAGGGACAAAATCGCTTATATCCCCGCCCAATTCGCAAATTTGCTTTACCATACTCGAGCTTAAATACATATTTTCGCTCTTTGTGTCAATAAAAACCGTTTCAAGCTCACTGTTCAGTTTTTTATTAAGCTGTGCCTGCTGAAATTCATACTCAAAATCCGACATAGCGCGAAGCCCTTTAACGACTGCAATAGCACCGCATTCCTTTGCGTATTCCGCCAAAAGCCCGTCTGCAACCCTGACCTCAACGTTAGGAAGATGCGATGTGCAACGGCGAATAAGCTCTGCGCGCTCCTCGGGAGAAAAGCAAAAATTGTTTTTCTTAGCAGGATTAAACATAACGGTTGCTATTACTTTGTCAAAAAGCACAGAACTGCGCTCAATAATATCAAGATGCCCGTTTGTTATCGGATCAAAAGAGCCCGGGCAAATAACAGTTCTCATAAAATCACTTATTCTTTCTGTACGTGGTAATTTTGATTTTACCGTATTTATATTCACGGGTGAGTGTGAAGTCTCCTGCCGTTTTGGGAAGCTCTTCTTCAACAGCGGTTTCACATACGATAATTCCGCCGTCGCTCACCTTAGAAGCGAGTATAGGCAAAGCCTTGTCAATAAGCTGTTTTCGGTAAGGCGGATCAAGAAATACAATATCAAACATATCGTGTGAAAGGGTTATATAAGAAATTGAATCGCCCAAAAATGTACTTGCTCTTTTTTCAAAACCGCAACACTTAAGATTTTCTTTGACAACGTCAAGAGAACGCTTTGAAGCGTCTACAAAACAGCAATGCTTTGCGCCTCTTGAAATCGCCTCAATTCCCAACTGCCCTGACCCTGCGAACAGGTCAAGAACCCGTGCACCGGGAATATCAAACTGAATAATATTAAATATTCCCTCTTTAACTTTATCGGTCGTGGGGCGGACATCATCGCCTTCCAAAGTTACAAGACGCCTGCCCCGTGCTTCACCTGTAATAACTCTCATAAGCTACTCCAATATGTCATTCCGATGTTATATTATTACAATTTTTCGTCGATTTGTCAAGTTTTTTGGAAAATGCGATGTTTTGCGTCGGTCAAAAGTGCTTTAAGTTCCTGCGGATTCTTTGCAAATACAGTTGCCCCTGCACCCTCCAAAACGGCTTTGTCACGAAAGCCCCAAAGCACGCCGATAAAATCAATTCTTGCATTTTGGGCAGTCCTTACATCAACGTCCGAATCGCCCACAAAAAATGCGTTTTCTGCCCTTGCGCCGAGTATTTCCAATGCTTTCAGCGTGCCGTCGGGATAAGGCTTATGCTTTATACTGTCATTTGAGCCGACGGTTACCGTTATTAAATCCCCGAATATTTTTTCGCACAAGATTTTCGCCGCAAAGTCAGCTTTATTTGTTACAACGGCGGTTTTAAAGCCTAAATTTTGAAGGTCATGGAGCAATTCCATAATTCCGTCATAGGCGGAAGTTTTGTCGTTCAAATGCTCTTTGTAATAATCGCAAAACTCTGTAAAACATTCTTCCAACATTTCATTACTGCAATGTTGAGGTACTGAACGCTCAATAAGCTTTCTTATTCCGTTTCCTACAAATGTTTTTACTGTTTCAGCCGAATGTTCGGGAAAGTTCTGCGACCTCATGGCAAAATTTACCGCATCGGTCAAATCGTCAAGAGTATTGAGAATTGTACCGTCTAAATCAAAAATTACCGTATTCTTCATCGTTTGTTCCGTTGTAATACAAATAAATTTTCTCTGCAAGGTCGCGGTTTATTCCTTTTACCTTTTGAAGCTCTTCGACGCTTGCAGATTTTATTGCCCTTATGGTTTTAAATTCTTTGAAAAGGGCCTTTGCCTTTTGCTCGCCTATTCCGTTTATTTGCGTAAGCGATAGAGTTAAGCCGTTTTTAGTGTGCTTCTTTCTGTGATAGCCGATTGAAAAGCGGTGTACCTCCTCCTGAATTTCGGAAACAAGGGTAAAAACGGAACGGTTGTCGTTTATTGCTATTTCACCGCCGTTATGGGCTATTGCTCTTGTTCTGTGTTTATTGTCTTTCACCATGCCGAACACGGGAATATCAAGGTTAAAGGGTGCAATCGCTTCTTTTACTGCATTTACCTGACCTAAACCGCCGTCAAGCAAAATAAGATCCGGCAGTTTACCGAAGCCCTCTTCTTCTCCGTCATCTTTATGAAGCAAATATTCGTTAAAGCGTCTGGTCAGCACCTCACGCATTGAGCCGTAGTCATCCTGTCCTGTAAAGGATTTTATTGAAAATGTTCTGTATGCACGCTTTAAGGGCTTACCGTTTTTGAAAACTATCATACCTGCAACATTGTCTGCACCTGCTGTATGGGAAATGTCGTACGATTCAATATATTCGGGAGTACTGACAAGACCTAAAAGTTCTTTAAGCTCTTCAAGGGCGCGGACATCTCGGCCTGCTCTGCCTTTTTTCTGAGCAAGCTTTTCAAAGGCGTTTTCACGGCACATATTAACAAGCTTAAAGCCTTCACCCCGTGACGGAACAAAAACGGTACACTTGTTACCTCTAAGCTCCGTCAGGTATTTCTCAACAAGCTCAATATCGTCGCACGCTTCGTCTAAAATTACCTTTTTCGGAACGGAATTGCGCATATTGTAATACTGCATAAGAAAATCGGTACGCATTTTTCCGTTTGCCTCGCCGTCAAGAAAGAAATGCTCGCTGTCACATAGTCTTCCGCCGTTAAAACGAAGAACGACCACGCATATGTCATCGCCGTTGGAGGCAGCAGCAAAAACATCCTTTGACTCGGTTGTTTCCGTAACCACCTTTTGCTTTGACTGCATATTTTTAATTGCGTTGATTTTATCTCTGTATTTGGCGGCGGCCTCAAATTGAAGATTTTCAGCCGCTGTCTGCATTTTCTCTTCAAGGGATTTAATTACTGAGTTTACATCTCCGTCAAGAAATTTTAACGCCTCGTTTATCGCTTCGTCGTACTCAGACTGGGGTATTTTACCCGTGCAAACGCCCATGCACCTGTCAATATGGAAATTAAGGCACGGTCTGCCCTTTTTCATATCTCTCGGGAACACCTTGTTGCACTGCGGAAGTCTGAAAATTTTATTGGCTTCATCAACGGACTGCTTAACGGAATAAGAGCTGGTGTACGGCCCTATAAACTGCGAACCGCTGTCATCCTTTTGAAGAACTGCCGATATTTTTCTGTACGGGTCATTTGTCACTTTTATATAACTGTAACCCTTATCATCCTTTAAAAGAATGTTGTATTTCGGCATATTCTGTTTTATCAGACTCGCCTCAAGAACCAGCGCCTCAAACTCGGACTCGCAAAGAATATAATCAAAATCGTCAACGTTTTCAACCATTTTGCGAACCTTTAGTGCATGTCCGTTCTGAGAGCCAAAATATTGACTGACACGGTTTTTAAGCTTTTTCGCTTTGCCGATATATATAATTTTACCTTTGGAGTTTTTCATAATATAAACTCCCGGAGTTAACGGCAGTTTCATTGCTTTTTCCCGCAATAATTTAATTTTAGGATTCAACCGTGTCACCTCTTTTCATAAAAAAACAAGGCACACCGCAAAAGCGATGTGCCCCAAAAAGTGCCATTACTCAGCAAAGCCTGACTCAACAAGTTTTACAAGTTCGTCAACAGCCTGCTCTTCATCAGAACCGCTTGCATGAATACGAATTGTTGTACCGCCCATAATTCCAAGAGATAACACACCGAGAAGGCTCTTTGCATTAACTCTTCTGTCTTCCTTTTCAACCCAAATTGACGACTTAAATTCATTTGCTTTCTGAATGAAAAAAGTAGCAGGACGGGCGTGAAGGCCGACTTGATTCTTTACTTCAACATCTTTTGTGTACATAATAGCATTCTCCCAAACAATGATAAAATAATTTATAGTGTAAAATTCATTTTCTCTTATTTCATATTATAGCATAAAACTTTTTTCAGTCAATGAATTTCATTGCCCAAAATATTATTTCGGTTAGAAAAACAAAAACCGCAAAAAAACTACTTTTATCTTTGTTTAATTTGACAATGCAAACTTCCAAATTTTATACACATTTCACATTTAATTATTTACTTTATGGTGGACTAAAGGCGAATTCTCTGTTATTACGCCGAAATCGAAACCTTCGCTTTGGTAAAAATCTATAATGCCGGTCAGTGCTTCAAGACTTACTCCGTAAACATTTATATCATGCATTAAAATTACTATATTCTCCGCATTTTTTGAATATTGAGTTGCTTTTTTTATTTGTTTTTCTGCACTCAGTGTCTGTCCTTCGGCATCTCCGCTGTCGCAATTCCAATCAAAATAGATGTATCCTGCCTCTTCAACGTCTTTTACAAGATTTGTCATAATTCCCTTGCAGTATTTTCTGCTTATTGTGTTACTGCTTCCGCCGGGAAATCGGATGATTTTTGTATCGACTCCCGTTTCACTTTTGACTAAATCGTGAATTTTCTCTAAATCGTCAAGAAACGCTTTTTCGGAAGAATATATTTCGGGATATTTGTGTGAATACGAGTGAAGTGCTAACACGCTTTCGCTGTTTGCGATATCCTTCATATAATCATTATATTGCCCGTTAATAACGAAAAAAGTAGCACCAATTCCGTATTTTTCAAGTAAAGCAAGAATTTGAGGCGTATTTTTTGAAGGGCCGTCGTCAAATGTCAAATAAACCGTCACACTGCTTTTCGGAAAATAGTCGTTGCCGTTTTTATCTTTCATATGTTTTGCGGTTTCAGCACCTTCAGTTAATTCTGTTGTTTCTGCTTTTTCCGTTAGATTTTCTGTACTTGATTTTGTTTCCTGCATAGGAGTCTTTGTTATCTTATTTTTTGTAAAGAAAACGGTTAAAGCGCAGATTAAGGCTATAAGAATTACGGGAATTATAAATATTTTTTTATTTATATGTGCAGTAATTATTTTCATCTTTCTACCCCCAAAGTCACTATATGAAAAAAGCAGTAATAAAAATTACCGCTTTCATATACAGGGCGAAAGATTACCCATAAATTATTCAATTAAATTCTCAAATCCTTTTTCTCTCAAAAACTTTTTGTCGTTTTCTGTAAGCTCGGCTTTTTTCAGCATATCGGGGCGAAGTTTCGCCGTCATTAAAAGTGACTGTTCCCTTCGCCATTTTTCAATATTGCCGTGATGCCCGGAGATCAGCACATCAGGCACTTTTTGCCCGTTCCAGTCATACGGTCTTGTGTACTGAGGGTACTCTAAAAGACCGCTGTAATGGCTTTCAAGCTCCTTTGCTTCATCATTGGGAAGAACCCCTGGAATCATTCTTGCAACTGAATCCGCCACAATCAATGCAGGAAGCTCACCGCCGGTAAGCACATAATCGCCCACAGAAATTTGCTCGTCAACTATGGTGTCAATCACCCTTTGGTCTATCCCCTCGTAATGACCGCATAAAAGCGTTATTTCGTCATATTTTGAGAGTTTCTTAACCTTTTCCTGGGTCAGCGTTTCACCGCACGGAGATAAGTAAATTAAATGGGATTTTTTACCCGATTTTTCACAAATAGCATTGTAGCAGTCGCAAATGGGCTGAGTTTGCATAAGCATTCCCATTCCGCCCCCGTAAGGAGAATCGTCCACACGGTTATGCTTGTCGGTGGTGTAATCCCGAATATTTATACAGTTTATTTCAATGTATCCGTTTGCTCTTGCCCTGCCTATTATGCTCTCGGACAAAACCGACTCGCACATTTCGGGGAAAAGCGTCATTATGTTAATCTTCATCGCTGAAAATTCCTTTAATGGGTCTGATTTGAACTTTACCTTCTTCAACATCGGTGCTTTCAATAAACTCCTTAACGGCGGGGAATAAAACCTCGCCCGATGGGGTTTTAATGGAATACACGTCATTGGCACCTGTGCTGGTTACATCGGTTATTTCGCCGTAAACCTTGCCTGTGTCGGCATCAACCACTCTGCAGCCTATAAGCTCCTGAATAAACCAAGTACCTTTCGGAAGGCGTGCGTCACTGCGTTTCATATAAAGCACAGTACCGCGCAAAGCTCTTGCCTCATCAACCGTTGCCACACCCTCGAGCATCAGTATTACAATATTGCCGTGAGGTCTTGCAGAAATAACCTTAACTGACTTTTCACCTGATGGGTCAAAATAAAGCGTTTTAAATTTTTTTACAAATTCGGGACTGTCACACCAAGGGTCAAAGCGCACCTCGCCTTTTACGCCGTGGGTTGATACAATTTGACCCAGTTCAAGATAATTTTTAATCATAATAACCGTTCTCAATTGACAAAAAGGCAGACTTATGTCTGCCTGATTTGTTTAGTCAATGTCTACCTGTACTTTTTCGCCGCTGCGAATTGCGCCTGCTTTAACAATTGTTCTTATCGCCTTTGCAATTCTGCCCTGCTTACCGATAACTCTGCCCATATCATCTTCAGCTACATGAAGATGATAAACAGTAACATTTCTGTCATCAGGCTCGTCAACCGTAACGGTAACGGCGTCGGGGTTTTCAACAAGTCCCTTTACAATAGTTATAAGAAGTTCCTGCATATTTTCGGCACCTCTTATTTAATTACGCCGCTCTTTTTAAGAATGACTTTAACCGTGTCTGTAGGCTGAGCACCGTTCTGAATCCATTTTGTTGCTTTTTCAGCATCAATTTTGATTTCAGCAGGATTTTTCATAGGATCGTATGAACCGATCTCTTCAATAAATCTGCCGTCTCTCGGATAACGTGAATCTGCTACAACTACACGGTAATAAGGAGCTTTCTTAGCGCCCATTCTGCGAAGTCTGATTTTTACTGCCATTTTGATTTCCTCCAAAAAAATATATATTTTTTAATTTAAAACACTAAAGTGTTTGATTAGTGTTTGAATTACATCGGGAATCCACCGAAACCGCCCATTCCGCCCATTCGTTTCATCATTCTGCGTGAATTTTTGGAATTAAACTGTTTCATCATTTTTTGCATCTGACGGTACTGATTGAGAAGTCTATTAACGTCTTCAACCTGCATTCCGCAGCCTGCCGCAATTCTGCGTTTTCTTGACGGATTTATAATATCGGGATTTCTGCGTTCTTTGAGAGTCATTGACTGAATAATCGCTCTCATACGGTCGAGCTGACGGTCATCAACGTCAACATCCTTGATTTTCTTGCCCACACCCGGAAGCATTCCGAGAATGTCTTTCATTGAGCCCATTTTTCTGACCTGCTCCATTTGGTCAAGCAAATCTTCAAGGTCAAATTTATTCTTACGAAGCTTTTCTTCAAGCTGAGCCGCCTTTTTCTCATCAAGGGCGGTTTCTGCCTTTTCAATAAGGGACAGCACGTCGCCCATGCCGAGAATTCTTGAAGCCATTCTGTCAGGGTGGAAAATGTCAAGCTCGTCAAGCTTTTCACCCATACCTACAAATTTTATGGGTTTACCCGTAACGGCTCTTGCGGAAAGCGCTGCACCGCCGCGGGTGTCACCGTCCATTTTCGTAAGAACAAGACCGTCAATTCCAAGCTCGTCATTAAACGTGCCTGCAACCGTTACGGCATCCTGACCGAGCATTGAATCCACAACAAGCAAAATTTCATGAGGATGAACCTCATTTTTAATATTTTTAAGCTCTTCCATAAGCTCGGCATCGATATGCAAGCGGCCTGCCGTGTCAATAAACACATAGTCATAGCCTTTGTCTTTTGCCAGCTTAATTGCCTCTTTAGCTATTGTTACGGGGTCAGTCTGCCCCATTTCAAAAACGGGAACGCCAACCTGCTCGCCCACTACCTGCAACTGTTTGATAGCCGCAGGACGGTAAATGTCACAGGCTACGAGAAGCGGTCTGTGGTTTTCATTTTTAAGCTTTAATGCAATTTTAGCGCAGTGAGTTGTTTTACCTGAACCCTGAAGGCCGCACATCATAACAACCGTGGGCGGATGTGATGCATAAGCAAGCCTTGACTGGGTGCCGCCCATAAGGTCGGTTAACTCTTCGTTTACTATTTTAATAACCATTTGCGCAGGGGTAAGGCTTTCCATTACCTGTGCGCCGATGGCACGTTCAGTAACCTTTTGAGTAAAATCTTTTGCGACTTTATAGTTAACGTCAGCCTCTAAAAGTGCAAGGCGCACCTCACGCATTGCTTCTTTAACGTCGCTCTCAGTAAGACTGCCCTTGCTTTTAAGACGGCTGAACGCCGACTCAAGACGGTCTGATAAACCTTCAAATGCCATAAAGCTCCCCCTGTTCCGTAAGCGACAATGCCAACGATTTTATTTCAGCCGTTTTGTCGTTAATCTCTTTATAAAAGCCGTGTGAAAGATTATAGTCACAAATCTCCTCGGCACATTTAATTATCGCATTTGCGTTTTCCTCAACCTCGAGAATGCGTTTGGAAAAATGGAGCTTATCCTCCATACTGTAAAGCAGAGTTTCCGCCCGTTTTATGGCATCACGCACTCCCTGACGGGTAATACCCTCATTTTCGGCAATTTCGGAAAGCGAAAAATCGTTGTTATAGTAACAGTCAAGGTAGCTGCGCTGTTTTTCAGTAAGCGTTTCGCCGTAAAGGTCAAGAAGAATTGAAATTTCAACGCTGTTTGCCACTATAACACCTCCAAAAAATATGCCCTGTAAAGTATTCTTGCTTTACGGGGCACTATTATACTAAAACATATTCAATTTGTCAAGTTTAATTTTTAGGATTTTTAATATCATCCCAGGAAATTGAATCCTGCTTTGTTGTAGAATCAATTATAATTCCACCGCCTGTTGAGCTTTCGGACGAAGAAGAGCTTTCATCCGCAGTCGAATTCTCTCCCGCATTAGATGACGGCTGTGTGCTGCTTGAATTGTTTTCATTCTCTTTTGATGAAGAAGGCGATGATGATTGTGATGATGACGGTTTATTTTCTGCAGAGGGTTTTGATGTAACAAGGAAGCCTATATCATCTGAGAATCCTTGATCATCAGTCGTTAAAGGCACTTTTTCACCGTCTACATTGGTTATGTACTTTTCGCCGTCTTCGTCTTCAAATATTTCCACATTAGTTACTCCGCCGTCTTCGCCGGTTACGGTAACTGTCTGAACTACTTTGTCGGTATTTTCATCTTTTTCGCCCTCTACGGGATTGTAAGTTTTGCTCTTACACGCAGTAAGTGCTACGGTTAAAACTAAAAGAATTGCGGATATTAAAAGAATTTTTTTATTCATAAAATTTCCCCCTTAATGGTTTTATATTAACATAATATCATACATTTTTCAAGAGATTATTTTAATTCTGCTATGGTAACTCCTTCCTCGCCTTCGCCGAATGTGCCTACACGGAATGTGCGGATATTCGGGTGCTTGCGAAGATAAATATGAATTCCTTTTCTCAGCGCCCCTGTGCCTTTGCCGTGAATAATTGTTATTTCGTTAAGTCCGCTGCGAAGAACCGAATCAATGAACATATCAAGATCCATCATCGCTTCTTCAACGGTTTTTCCTCTTAAATCCACAGAAGAAGCGGCACTTGCATTCATTTTTGAAGATCCGACACTGCGAACACCGCTTTTTTGTTTCGTTGTCTGTTTCTTCTCTCCGAGCAAGCGAATATCGTCAATTTCTGCTTTCAGTTTCATAAACCCAGACTGAACAAAAACAGTGTTTTTATTGCTGTCAACTGAGATTACCTCGCCCTCGTTTCCGAGGGACTGAATTTTTACTCTGTCGCCGATTTTAAGGGGTCTGGGCAAAACGTACTCACCGTCATCATTTAAAGAATCGGAAAAATCGTCGATTTTATCCATCTGTTCCCGCATTGCTCTTTTAGCTTTTCTTGCAATTTCGTCAAGATTTTTCTGCTTTGCCTGTTCTTTTTTCAGCTGTTCGATTTCAAGAAGCAATGAATTGCCTGCACGCTTTGCATTTTCAACAATTCTCTCAGCTTCGTTTTTTGCACGCTCTATCTCTTTTTTGCTCTTTTCCTCGCTGTCAGAAAGCATTTTGAGAGCCTTTTGCTTTTCTTTCTCTGTCTTTTCTCTTTCGTTCGCAATAGCCTGTTTTTCATCTTCAAGCTGTTTTCTCGCGGTTTCAAGAGAGTCAACGGCATTTTCAAATTTTGTATCCTCTTCCGAAATAAGAGTTTTTGCAAAATCAATTATTTCGCTGTCAATGCCAAGCCTTAGTGCAATGGCAAGAGCGTTTGAACGCCCGGGCATACCGATTAAAAGCCTGTAAGTAGGTCTTAAGGAGTTGACGTCAAATTCACAGCAGCCGTTCTCTACCCTATCGGTTTTAAGAGCATACTCTTTCAGTTCCGAATAGTGAGTTGTAGAGGCGATTTTAGACCCTTTTTTGCGAAGATTTTCAAGTATTGATACAGCCAACGCCGCACCCTCAACAGGGTCTGTTCCCGCTCCCAGCTCATCTATTAAAACAAGGCTTTCATCATCGGCAATATTTAAAATATTGACAATATTCGTCATATGCGATGAAAATGTTGAAAGAGACTGTTCAATGCTTTGTTCATCGCCAATGTCAGCTAAAATATGCTTAAAAACTGAAATTTTGCTGTTATCGGATACGGGAAGCATAAAACCGCATTCCGCCATGGCGGTCAAAAGACCGATAGTCTTGATTGAAACAGTTTTACCGCCCGTGTTCGCGCCAGTTATTACAAGAGAATCGAAATCACTGCCGAGATTTATGTCAACGGGAACGACTTTTTTTGGGTCAATTAACGGATGTCTTGCTTTTTTTAGATAAATTTCTCCATCTGCATTGAGAAGCGGTCTGCTGGCTTTCATTTTATAAGCAAGATGTGCCTTTGCAAAAATTATATCAAGCGAGGTGGCGGAGTCAAAGCTTATTTTGATTGTATCCTGAAATTCGCCGGTCATAACGGAAAGTTCGGACAAAATTCTTTCAATTTCGTCTTTTTCCTTGCTTTGAAGGACTTTTATTTCGTTGTTTGCATCAACTACTGCCTGCGGCTCAATAAAAACTGTTGCGCCGCTTCCCGAAGTATCGTGAACCATACCCGAAACCTCGCCACGGTGCTCGTTTTTCACGGGGACCACAAATCTGCCGTTACGCTGAGTTACAATACTGTCGCGCAGAAATTTTGAATAATGGCTTGAGTGAATCATTGAGTCAAGCTGTTCACGGATTTTATTTTCCAAATGGCGCATTTTACGGCGGATTTCTTTAAGGTCGGCTGAGGCATTGTCGCTGATTTCCGTCTCTGACAAAATAGCATTTGTAATTCTGTCTTCCAAATATTTATTTGGATACAGGGAATTGAATAAATCGTCAAGAACGGTTTCCATTCCTGCGCATTTTTCGTGCCAAACGGTAATTTCCCTGACCGTTTTAATTGTCTGTGCCACTTTCAAAAGTTAGCCTGCTGAAAGAGTTGCGCCTGCCGCCGCTCTTGTTACGGCGTTATTTACGTTTT
>JAFLUO010000040.1 GCA_022508705.1 Oscillospiraceae bacterium | reverse complement strand
CGGGAAAAACTCATACCGAATATGCCGTTTTGTCCTTCGGTGAAACTGAATACAAAACGACTGAAGAATATGAGAAGATTTATGAAAATGCAGTTAATTCTCTTGAAGAGCTTACACTTAATAAATCTGGTAAAAAATATGAATTTTCCAATCAAATTCTTCGTGCAACGGTACTTCAAAATACGGTGTATCCTCTTTACAGACACGGGGAATATGTAATTCATCACACACCGGGCAAGCGTTGGGATTCTTTTTACACATGGGATTCAGGGTTTATAGGCCTCGGTATGCTCGAATATGCTTCTCAAATAGCAGATTATATTCTTGATACTTATATGAGCTCTGACGACAATCCCGATTATGCATTTCTGCTTCACGGCAGTCCCGTTCCCACTCATATTTATCAGTATTTTGAAATGCTTTGCAGAAATAATGAAAAGCAAGCACTTTTAAAGTATTATCCGAGAGTTAAAATGTTTTACGACTTTCTTGCAGGTAAGATAAACGGCTCCCGAACAGACAAGTTTAATACAAACCTTACAACAACTTTTGATTATTTCTATAATTGCAGCGGTATGGACGATCTTCCTCCTCAAAAGCAGATGTATAAGGATAAGCTCCAAAAACATACTGCACCCGTAATATCAACCTCGCAAGTGATAAGATGTGCAAAACTGCTTTATATTGTGGCAGACCTTTTAGGTTTGGAAGACGATAAAAAAGTGTATTCAGCGGACATTGAAAAGCGGATAAAGGCTCTTCAAACGTATTCCTGGGACGAAGAGACAGGGTATTTCTCTTATTGCATTCACGATGATAACGGTAACTTTAAATGCCGGTATAAAACCGAAAACGGCGAAAACCTTAATAAGACAATGGACGGCGTTTACCCGATTATTGCAGGTGCGGTTACAAAAGTCCAGCAAGAGAGAATTCTTTCTCACCTTAAAAGCGAAAAAGAAATGTTTACGCCTGTCGGAATCAGCGCAGTTGACAGAACAGCTTCATATTATGTAACAAACGGATATTGGAACGGCAATGTATGGATGTCTCACCAATGGTTTATATGGAAAACCATGCTTGATTTAGGCGAAACCGATTTTGCATATAAAATTGCCAAAACCGCAATAGATATTTGGAAACGGGAGGTTGAATATTCTTATTACACCTTTGAAATGATAAATATTGAAACACAAAGAGGCGGTTGGTTCCATAATTTCGGCGGGCTTTCAACGCCCATAAGCATTTGGACTAATGCGTATTATAAGCCGGGTACTCTTTCGGCAGGGCTTGACACACTCGTAAATTACAGCAATTTCAATGACGGTAATACTCAATTTGAATGTAAACTTACTCATTACGGTGATAGAGAAAAATTCGCTGTTTTGGTTGTAATGAACGGGGATAGAACAGATTATTCAGTTACCGTTAACGGAAATGAAGTACAGTTTAATCTGCGAGACGAAAGTGCAATTGAAATAACTCTTGACGGAAAATCAAAAGAATACGAAATAGTTATAAAATAACTGTATTTTATCCCGTAAAATCTTCAATGATTCTTTGAAGCTCCTCAGGGGTTTCCACGGTAATTCCAAGCTCTAAAAGCTCTCTGTCACTTTTCGGAAGCGTGGCAACAGAGGTGTCGAAAACTTTAACGGGTATTTCGCTGTCATCGGAGAAAATTGCAATTTGTCCTTCGTATTCACGAACCGTATATGTGTTTTGGACAGAAGAGGATTCATTTTGAAAAGCCGTATTTGTTTTAGGCAGAATAAGGCAAAGCAGAAGAACAGCAGAAAGCCCTAAACATAAGAATATGATTTTTTTCATAATGTCACCTCACTGTTTTTATTATTACAATTCGGTTACAAAATATTAAAATTATAAAATTTTTTTAAAATTACTAAACTTTTTCAAAAAAATATGTTACAATATCTCTATATATAAACTTAGAATATTTATTTTAGGTTTGTTTCGGAGGAAGTTTATGAGGAAAAAGACTTCAAAAGTTAAAAGAAAACCGTTAAAAGACCGAAAAGTTCTTTTGGCGTTTTTGGCTGTTTGCTTTACTTTTGTAATGATAGGCGTAATCTGCTGTTCATACGTTTTGCACAACGTAATAAAAACAGTTAACGGCGAGCGAATTATGGACCTTGAATTCTATAAAGAAAATCAGGACCAAACAACGATCATTTACGCTTATGATGAAAGCAACAATCCCACTGAGCTTGCCCGTCTTCACGGCACGGAAAACAGAGTTTGGGTTGCAAAAGAGGATATGTCCGAATGGATGGGAAAAGCCTTTATAGCTCTTGAGGATAAGCGTTTTGAGAAACACGGCGGTGTTGACTGGGTAAGAACAGTAGGCGGCGTTGCGGCGTCAAAATTTAAGCAGGGCGGTTCCACCATTACTCAACAGCTTATAAAAAACCTTACGGGTGAAAACGGAAGAACAATTAACCGTAAATATAACGAAATTCTTTCAGCGTTAAATCTTGAAAAATATTACGATAAGCCAACAATTTTAGAGGCTTATCTTAATACAATTTATTTGGGCGAGGGCTGTTACGGCGTTAAAACCGCGGCAGAAAAATATTTCGGCAAGGACGTTAAGGATTTAAACCTTGCAGAGTGTGCATGTCTTGCGTCTATCACGCAATCTCCCGGAGTATATGACCCGCTTTATCACCCTGTAACCTACAAAGGCAAGAATCAGACAATGAGCCTTAAAGACCGTCAGGAAATGTGCCTTAGAATGATGCTCGAGCAAGGCATGATTACCGAAGAACAATATAACGAGGCAGTAAATTTCAATCTGATTTTCACAAACAGCGAGGACTACGTTCCGTCTAATGAGACAATTGATAAAGAGCTTACAAGTGAAAATGAAATTTGGAGCTATTACGTTGACTATGTAATTTCTTCCGTAATTAAAGATTTAAAGGCTTCGGGGTATTCTAATTACGAAGCTACAAGAATGGTTTATTCAGGCGGGCTTAGAATTTATTCGGCAGTTGATTTGAAAATTCAGGATATTGTTGAAGACGTTTACGTTAACCGTAAAAATTTCCCGTCAGAATATTTAAAAGACGATGATGATCCTGCTCAGTCCGCAATAACTATTATGGATTACAGCGGCAGAGTGGTTGCCATTTGCGGCGGCGCCGGCGAAAAGATGGAAAACCGTTCAAACAACCGTGCGGTTTCCGCAGTAAGACAGCCCGGTTCTTCAATTAAGCCGTTGACAATTTATGCGCCTGCAATTGAAGAAAACTTTATTACCTGGTCAACTAAGGTCAAAAACTACGGTATTATTTGGAACGGAGGACGTTGGCCTACAAACTACGGCGGCGACCCGGGTTCTGACAGCTCTTATGTTACTGTGCAGTATGCGCTTTCGATTTCATATAATACCGTTCCTGCGCAGATTCTTATGATGATGGGCTTTGAAAAGAGCTACGGCTATGTAACCGATACGTTCCACATTTCAACCTTCAGTAACGAGGACCGTTATTCTCCGTCGCCGCTTGCGACAGGCGGTACACACGGCGGCGCTACAACTCTTGAAATGGCGGCGGCATTTGCTTCCTTCGGCAACGGCGGTCAATATTACAAGCCCTATTGCTATTATGAGGTAACAGACAGTTCAGGTGAGAATATCATTCTTAAATCAAATGAAGAGCCTGAGCAGATAATTTCTCCTGAAACCTCTTATATTATGAACCAACTACTCAGAACCGTATTTACAGGTTCTGCAGGTACTGCAAGGGGCTACGGTGTAAACGGATTTACAACATTCGGCAAAACAGGTACGACTACTGACAACTGCGACCGCTGGTGTGTAGGCGGAACGCCTTATTACATTTCGGCAGTTTGGTACGGCTATGATTACAACAAGAAGATTACGGCAAGCGGAAGCCCTGCGGGACGAATTTTCAAAACAGTTATGGACAGAGTTCACGAAGGGCTTGCGGCAAAATCCTTTGACCGGTTTTCCGATAAAGTCGTACAAAGAACTTATTGTCAGGTAACGGGGCTTTTGGCAAGCAGCTCTTGCTATTCAACAGCTTCAGGCTGGTACAAGATGTCAAATCTTCCTGCAACGTGTGCCGCATGTAAAGGCGGACCTCCCGCAGATGAAGAAGATGATGCGAAGAAACCCGAAGAGTCGACAACGTCATCTTCAAAGCCCGATGAAACAACCGCGGCTCCGAAACCTACTGAGTCAACAACAAGCGCGCCGCCAACATCTGCGGCAGAGTCGCCGTCGGCAGAAGAATAGGCGGTTAAAATGGTAATTATTTCTGTTGATTACGGGGATGTCCGAACGGGCATTGCCGCGTGTGACAAATTTCAGATGCTCGCTTCTCCAGTTTGCGTTATTGCCGAAAAAGACCGTGAAAAGCTTATATCTAAAATTGCCGAAATAGCGGCTGAACGAAAAGCAGAACGCTTTTGCGTGGGGCTTCCTAAGAATATGGATGGCACTTTAGGATTTCGGGCAGACGCTTGCCGTGAATTCGGCGAAGAGTTAGAAAGGGTGACGAACATTCCCGTCGTTTTCCGAGATGAGCGACTGACAACCGTTTCAGCTCACGGAATACTCAATGCCAATGACGTTCGCGGTAAAAAAAGAAAGAATGTTGTTGATGCGGTTTCAGCTGTATTGATTTTGGAAGAATATCTTAAGACCCTTTAATATGACAAAAAATATACCTGATATCATTTATAATGGTATCAGGTTTTTTCTTTGGGAGGGAGGCGGTATGTTTGACTGTTTACGTTGATGTGCTTGTGGTTATAAATATGCTGGTGAATTATTTTATGCTTTTGGGCGTAAAAGTGATCACAAGAGCGGAAACGAAACGAACAAGACTGATTTCAGGCGCCTTGATAGGCGGGATATCATCTCTTTCGGTATTTTTAAATATCAGCGTTATTGTTACGCTACTAAAATTTTTGACGGCGGCTTTAATGGTGCTGATTTCATTTCCGTTTATATCGGCAAAAGTGTTTTTCAAAAAGTGCATTTGGCTTTTTATCATAAGCGCTGTTTTTTCGGGAGTTTGCCTTGGCGCTTACTTAATTTTTGATACCGATTTAATGATTTATTCCAACGGCACGGTTTACTTTGATATTGACATAACCTTTTTAACTGTTTGTACGGTTATTTCCTATGTCGTTATAACACTTATTTTAAGGCTTACCGATAAAAAAATGCCTGAAAAACAGTATTATCCCATAACCTTAGTTTCGGGAGAAGAAAGCGTTACACTGCGAGGCTTTTTGGATACGGGTAATAACCTTAAAGAGCCGTTTTCATTTGCACCCGTAATAGTGACGAATGAAAAAATATACCGAAAAATGCGTTTAGCAAGCCCTGAAAATAAAGAAAGAATTATTCCTGTTTCGACTGTAAGCGGTGACGGAATAATGACTGCATTTAAGCTTGACAGCGCTGTTTTTTTAGAAAAAGAAATACATAATATATATTTGGGGTGCGGGGATTCGCTTCCGCAGGATTGCGACGTTTTGCTTTGCCCCGATTTGTTAGGTGATAATTATGAACAAATTGAGAGAACTATTTAAGAAGTTATACATAAAGCTGTTTAAAAAAGATGTTTTTTATCTGGACGGAACGCTGTCTCTTCCCGAACCGCTTACAAAGGAGAGGGAAGACGAGTTAATAAGCCTTATGGCAGAGGGAAACGAGCGTGCAAGAGATGAACTGATTGTTCACAATCTTCGCTTAGTTGTTTACGTTGCAAAAAAATTTGAAACATCGGGAATAAGTCTTGAGGACTTGATTTCAATAGGCACAATAGGGCTTATAAAATCTGTAAACACATTTTCTCCGCAGAAAAATACGAAAATAGCCACCTACGCTTCAAGATGCATTGAAAATGAAATATTGATGTATCTTCGTAAAATTGCATCGCAAAAGCTGGAAGTTTCCCTTGACGAACCGTTAAATGTAGATTGGGACGGCAATGAGCTTATGCTTTCCGACGTTTTGGGCAGTCAGGCAGATGAAATTGACAGCGAAATAGAATCAGAAGACGAAAAAAGGGTTTTGCGAAATGTAATTGAAACGCTGACTCCCCGTGAAAAAATCATTATTGATATGCGTTACGGGCTTAGCGGCGGCAAAGAATTGACACAACGAGAGGTAGCGGATAATCTCGGAATTTCACAAAGCTATATTTCAAGATTGGAGAAAAAAATACTGAAACGGCTCGGCGAAAAGATAAATTCTCTCAATAGATAAATTTTGTCTACGTAGTGGATGAAATTTATCTATAAAAAGCAGTGTAAATGTGTTATGATTATCATGTAAAAATTATTTACGTGGAATAACAGGGGATGATGGGGTGCTGAAAAGTAAAAAGACAGTTAAAATTTTGGCGTTAAGTGCTGCAATAATAGCCGTCGCTGCTATTATTTGTTTGCTTGTGAACAGTTATTTGTCAAAAAAGCAAATAAAAGAATTAGAAAACCGTTTTGACGGTTCAATTATTGAAATCAGATTAAGGCAAACGGTGGATTCAATTGACTATGTTGCTTTTGATGATGCTGAACTTATTGAGAAATGGGAAAAAACTTTAAGTGAAATAAGTTTGCTTGACAGCAGAAATCTGACGCGACAGGAAAAGCATATGGATGGGGGCAGACCTACGGTAGTTCTAAAATATCAAAATGAAGAACTTACATTTTGTATTTATGACGGTTATTTGGACTTTGACGGCAAGCTTTATACTGTTGACAAAGATTTATCGGCTGTTTTTGATGAATCCTATAAAATTGCAGTTGAAAAATACGGACTTACACGTATGTATTAAAATTTATTAGGGCGGGCGTTTAGCCTGCCCGTTTTTTATATAAATTTTAATATAAATTTCAAAAAAACTATGTTAATTTTATATCAAATGTGTTATACTGGTAGCCGATAAAATATTTTCGGATACATATTATGTGTTCGGCAGGAAAAAGGGTGAAATTATGACTTACGATGTGGCAATTGTAGGTGCAGGTGTTGTCGGAGGACTCATTGCAAGAGAGCTTAGCCGATTTAACATTTCCATATCTTTGCTTGAAAAGTGCAACGATATGGCAATGGGCACTACAAAGGCAAACAGCGCAATAGTTCACGGCGGTTTTGACGCTCTTAACGGTACGCTGAAAGCAAAGCTTAATGTGGAAGGTACGGCTTTAATGCCAAAGGTTTGCGAAAAGCTTCACGTTCCGTTTAAGAACAACGGTTCTTTGGTTGTTGCCTTTTCGGACTCTGAAATGGAACACGTTAAGGTGCTTTATGAAAGGGGTATTAAAAACGGTGTTCCGGGGCTCTCAATAATTGACCGTGATGAGCTGAGACGAATAGAGCCAAATATAAGCGAAGAGGCGGTAGGCGCACTACTTTGCGAGAGTGCAGGTATTGTTTGCCCATACGAGCTTACAATTGCGGCAGTTGAAAATGCAGTTACAAACGGCGTTGAGTTTTTCCGCAACTGTGAGGTTAAATCCATTGAGTGCGGTGAATGCTACACTCTCAAAACCACAGCAGGCGATATAACCGCAAAATATATTATCAATGCGGCAGGAAATTATTCCGATAAATTAGCGTCAATGGTAGGAGACAACTCCATTGACCTTGTACCCAGAAAAGGCGAATATTATTTGCTTGATAAATCCGTTGGCAATCTGGCGGTACACACAATTTTCCAATGTCCCAATGAAATGGGCAAGGGAATACTTGTTACTCCAACGGTTGACGGCAATCTTCTTATCGGTCCGACGGCGACTAATATAGACGATAAGAGCGACACAACGACTACTCCCGAAGGTCTTCGTGATATTGTTGAAAAAGCGCTCAAATCTGTGCCTGCTGTTTCGACACGAAATGCTATCACTTCATTTGCAGGTGTTCGTGCACATCCCGTTTGCGATGATTTCATTATCGGCTGGTGCGAAAAATCAGAGCATTTCCTCAATGTTGCAGGTGTTGAGTCACCCGGGCTTTCAGCCGCTCCCGCAATAGCGATTTACGTTCGTAAAATTCTTTCTGAAAAATTAAATCTTACCGAAAAAGAGTCTTATTCAGACACACGCCCGAAACCTGTTCGCTTCCGTCATATGACTGATGCTGAGCGAGAAGAACTCATAAAGAAAAATCCTGCTTACGGCAGAATTATTTGCCGCTGTGAAACAATAACCGAGGGCGAAATTATTGATGCAATCAAAGCCCCGGCAGGTGCCCGTGACGTGGACGGTGTTAAGCGCAGAACAAGAGCAGGAATGGGCAGATGTCAAGGCGGCTTCTGCGGCAGTAAGGTTGTTGAAATTCTCTCCCGAGAACTGGGCGTTCCAATGAATGAAATTACAAAATTCGGCGGCGAGTCCAAGATAATTTATGAGAGAACAAAGTGAGGGGGTGCGGAAGATGACAAATTTTGATTTAGCAGTAGTAGGCGGCGGCCCCGCAGGTATGGCGGCGGCGCTTAAAGCACACGAAGAGGGAGTTCAAAAAATTGTTGTTCTTGAACGCGCCGAAACGCTTGGCGGTATTCTTGAACAGTGTATACATACGGGATTCGGTCTTCATTATTTCGGTGAAGAGCTTTCAGGTCCTGAGTACGCAGGCAGATTTATAAAACTTTTGGAAGAAACCGATATCGTTGTTAAAACCGACACAATGGTTATAGATATTGCAGACGATAACACAGTAACAGCAGTCAGCAAGGCGGACGGGCTTCTTAAAATCCAAGCAAAAGCAGTAGTTCTTGCAATGGGCTGCAGAGAGCGTCCCAGAGGTGCTCTTTCAATATCGGGCACAAGAGGCTCGGGAATTATGACCGCAGGTACTGCCCAAAAGTACGTTAATATTGACGGCTATATGCCCGGTCATGAGGTTGTGATTTTAGGTTCGGGTGATATCGGTCTTATTATGGCACGCAGAATGACTCTTGAGGGCGCAAAGGTTAAAATGGTTTGCGAACTGATGCCTTATTCAGGCGGACTTACAAGAAATATTGTTCAGTGTCTTGAAGATTTTGATATCCCGCTTAAGCTTTCAACAACCGTTGTTGCAACCCACGGTAAAGAAAGGCTTGAGGGCGTTACAATAGCAAAGGTTGACGACCGTTTGCAGCCAATTCCCGGAACAGAAGAGTATGTTCCCTGCGATACGCTTATGCTCTCAGTCGGCCTTATTCCCGAAAATGAGCTTTCAAAAAATTCGGGATTGGAGCTTGACCGTATAACAAACGGCCCGAAGGTTGATGAATACCGCGAAACAGAGCACAGCGGTGTATTTGCCTGCGGTAATGTTTTGCAGGTACACGACCTTGTTGACTATGTAACCGAGGAAAGTCAGATTGCAGGTCTTGGCGCGGCTAAGTTTATTAAAGGCGAAAAGGTTAGCGGAGACTGCGTTTATACAAACGGAGTAAGCGGTGTTCGTTACATAGTACCCCAAAGAATTAACCGTGAGACAGATGCTGATGTTAAGCTTTATTTCCGTGTGGGCGCAGTTTACAGAGATGCTTCAATAGTTGTTGAAGCAAACGGCGAGACTATTCTTTCCAAGAAAAAGAAGAAGCTTTGCCCGGGCGAAATGGAATATGTTTTAATCAAAAAAGACGTAATTGCAAATCTTCCGAAAGATTCTGTTATTACCGTAAGAGTGGAGGCGTAAGTTGTGGAAAAGAGAGAACTTGTTTGCGTAGCGTGCCCTTTAGGCTGCGGTATTACGGTTTCAATAGACGATAACGGTTTTGTTTCAGAGGTTACGGGTAACACCTGCAAGCGTGGCGATACATATGCCCGAAACGAAGTTACTGCCCCTGCACGCTCTCTTACAACTACCGTAAGAGTAGACGGCGGCAAGGCTTATGTTGTTCCCGTTAAATCAGCAGGCCCCATTCCGAAGGGCATGATGTTCCAGTGCATGAAAGAGATTAACAAAGCATCAATTAAAGCTCCCGTTAAAATCGGAGACGTTGTGATTAAAGACATTTTGGGAACAGGAGTTGACATAGTTGCCACAAACAATGCAGAATGACAGTGTTTTTATTGCATCAAAGGTAACTCCGTCACAAAGGCAGCTCGAGTGGCAAAAACTTGAATTTTACGCTTTTTGCCATTTTGGGACTAACACATTTACAGGAAAAGAGTGGGGTGACGGAAACGCCTCCCCATCTTTGTTTAATCCAAAACACCTTGATGCAGAGCAATGGGTAATAGAAATTAAAAATGCAGGTATGCGCGCGTTAATACTTACCTGTAAGCATCATGACGGCTTTTGTCTTTGGCCAAGCAAATTTACCGATTATTCAGTCAAAAACAGCCCGTTCAGAAACGGGCAGGGAGACGTTGTTAAAGAGGTAAGCGATGCCTGCAAAAAGCACGGAATAAAATTCGGCGTTTATTTATCCCCGTGGGACAGACACGAAAAGACATACGGCACGGGAGCGGAATATGACAGTTATTTTGTAAATCAGCTTACCGAGCTTGCGGAAAACTACGGCGAAATTTTTTGCTTTTGGTTTGACGGCGCTTGCGGAGAGGGTAAAAACGGCAAAAAGCAGGTTTACGATTGGGATAAATATTTTGCCTTGATAAGAGAGAAACAGCCGAACGCGGTTATTAGCATTTGCGGAACGGATGTCCGCTGGTGCGGTAACGAGGCAGGCAAATACCGCTCAGCTGAATGGAGCGTTGTTCCGTCATACATAGGCGATCAAAAATATACTGCAGAGAATTCACAGCAAACTGATGAAAATTTTGCAAAAAAGGTAAATGGAACTGCCGAGGATCTCGGAAGCAGAAGCGCAATAGAGGGAGTACGGGACTTTATTTGGTACCCGTGTGAAACGGACGTTTCCATAAGACCGGGTTGGTTTTACCATAAATCGCAGGATTTCAAAGTAAAATCAGTTAAAAAGCTTATGGATATTTATTACGGCACGGTAGGGGGCAATTCTGCATTTCTGCTCAACATTCCGCCTGATAAAAACGGTCTTATTTCAAAGTATGATGTACGGGTTCTCAGAAAACTCGGTAAAAGATTAAGACAGGAATTTTCAGAGAATTTAGCTGTAAGTGCAAGCGTATCAGCATCATCAGAAAACGGTGAAAACAAAGCTTTAAATGTGCTTTTAGCAGACGGCTTTTGGCAGTGTGCAGAGGAAGATGCATCCCCCGAAATAACCCTTGAATTTGAAAACAGCATTAAAATTGACAAGATTGTTCTGTGTGAGAATATAGAAACGGGTCAGCAAATCGAAAGTTTTGAAATTTTTGCCGAAAAAGAGAGCGGTTTTGAGAAAATCGGCTCAGGTGAAACGGTGGGCGCAAAGCGAATTTGCAGATTTCCGCCGATTAAAACCCGTAAAATTAAAGTAAAAATCACGTCATACAGAAGAATTGCAACGATAAAGCAAATTGAACTTTATTGTAAGAAATAACAGTAAAAAAATATATGCACCTCAAAAGCATTTGGCTCAGAGGTGCATATTTTTTCGTTATTTTTTAAAATCTGCTGTGGCAGGGTTGTCGATTAACTTACCGTTTTCTTCGAATCTTGAACCGTGACATGAGCAATCCCAAGTGTGTTCAACCGAGTTCCATTTAAGAGCGCAACCCAGGTGCGGACAGCGTTTTGTAGTTGGGGTGAGCAGTCCGCAAACAGACTCAAATGCATTGACTGCAAGCTGTGGGCGAAGCATCGTTCTTGACGGCGAGAACAAATCCGAATATTTATTGCTTCTGTTTTGAACAAGGTCGCAAAGGATTTTTGCGGCTACCATTGATGACGTCATTCCCCATTTATTAAACCCTGTTGCGACAAATAAATTCTTCGTTTGCGCTGAATAATGCCCAATGTAGGGAACACCGTCAAGTGTCATACAGTCCTGCGCCGCCCAATGGTATTTTTCTTTTGCCTCTGGATAATATTTTCTTGCAAAGGCGCGAAGAACATCGTAGTTTCCGCCGTCTTTTCCTGTTCTGTGACCGCCGCCGCCGAGCAAAAGTAAATCACCGTAATTTCTGAAAGACAGTCCGTGTTCTGCCTCATCAATATACATTCCGTCAACATTTTGCGCATTTTCAAGAGCTATAACATAAGAACGGTCTTGATAAAGCTTCATAAAATAGCTCCCGTGCTTGTTGATAAACGGGAAGTGGGTTGCAACGATTATTTTGTTAGCTTTTATACGGCCCATATTGGTTACAGCCGTTGTTCCTATAAGCTCACGGATTTTTGTGTGCTCGTAAATATTTAAGCCTTTTGAAATTGAATAGGCAAATTTTAACGGGTTAAACTGTGCCTGATTTCGAAATCTTATTGCGCCTGCAACCGAAAACGGCAGGGGAGTTGTGCTTACTAAATCCGCATTGTAGCCGAGAACCTTCAGCGCCTCTGCCTCTTTCGTGATTTTTGAAACATCATTTAATGCATAAACATAGGCACTTTTTTCTTCAAAATCGCAGTCAATATTTTCGCACATTTTGCGGTATTCGTCTAAAGCAGAATTGTTCGCCTCAAGGTATTGTTTTGCCTTTGCCACACCGAATTTATTGATTAAATCATCATAAATCAGCGCGTGCTGAGACGTGATTTTTGCCGTTGTATTTCCGCTTATTCCGCCGCATATTTTTTGAGCTTCGACAAGTACAACATCAGCCCCGTCTGATTTCAGAAAGTATGCGCACAAAAGCCCTGCCAGTCCGCCTCCGATTACTAAAATATCAGTTTGAATATCTTTTTTTAGTTCGGGGAAATTTCCGCCCGCTCCTGTGTAATGCCATAGTGATTTCATTTATATCCCCCAATTTTTACTGCAAGGCAAATAAAGTTACTTGATTATCTTTATCGCACAAGCCTAAAAATATTTCTTTTGCATTTCTGTACCCTTGAGCCTTTAATTGCTTATTAAGCCAAGTTAAATCAAGTCCCATTCTTTTTAAGTTTTCATCTAAAATACGACCGTCCATAATTATTTCGGTGCTGATATAATCCTGTTTGGGATTTAATTTCATGTCCTCAGGAGTAGCAGGTCTGCTTGTGCTTGTTGGCAAAACAGTCAATTTTCCGTTGTTTTCAAAAATTGCCGTTTGAATGTCGTTTAAATCGAAATATCCCTGTTCTCTGCACATCATAAGAAATTCGCTTAAATCAATCTTTGCTTTCTTCATATTTTTTCGGTATATCTTTCCGTTGTTCATGATAATGGTAGGAGTGCCGTTAATGTATTTCCGAGTTTTTGGAAATTTACCTGTGATAAAATTGAGCATAAAACAAATTAAACCGTAAACTACTATTGCTATGGCTGGTTTCCACGGCTTTTCAAGCTCGGTAGCAAGCTCTGCGGCAATGGAACCTATTGTGATACCCGTAATATAGTCAAAAAAATCCAACTGTGAAACCTGGCGGTGACCGATGATTTTTGCAATTATAAACAAAGTGACTGCTGAAAAAACCGATGTTAAAATAACTTTAAGAATATCCATTTTCACCCTCCGAGTATATTGATCAGTATTTCCATAAAGACCGGTAATATACATTATGCCATACGAAAATCAAGCAATATTTGGTTTGCAGAAATTATAATTAAAAAGGCTTGCAGTTCGGAAACGGACTGCAAGCCGAATTAAATATGTTTTAATCCTGGATATCGAATTCTTCATTTTTGACTTTTGTAACATTGTTAAGCTCATCCATATATCCTGCGGTGATAATACCGGCAGGAAGAGCAACAACGGCAACACCGAAAAGAGAGGATATCATAGTCACCACTCTGCCGATTTGAGTAACGGGGTAAATGTCGCCGTATCCCACAGTTGTCAAAGAAACGGTTGCCCAGTAAATTGCATCGAAAAATGTATCAAATGAGTCTGGCTCTACGTTAAATACAACTAATGCGGAAATGATGATATAACTGATGGCAAGTATCAGCACATAGCTAAGCGGCCCTTTTTGCCTTTTAAAAATGTTTGCGATGATTCGCGCGTTTTTTGAATAGCGTAACAGCTTAAATGTACGGAATACACGAAGAGCCCGAAACATCCATAAAAGACGGAATAATTTGAACCCCTGATGCAAAACCGTGATTGAAGGCAAAATTGAAATTAAATCTATAATTGCTATTAAAGAAAACGGGTACCGCAAAAAGGATACAACCTTTGAATTTTTATATTTGTAATCTGCCGTAATCCACCTGAGCAAATAGTCGATAATAAAAATACTGACGCAAACTTTATCAATAATGTCAAATGCAGTAAGCGACTGTTTAAACAGAAGGGGAATTATGCTTACGATAATAACCGTTATCATAAAAATATCGTAAACAGATTTTAACTTGCTATTGCCGCTTGATGCCGATATGATTTCATATATTCGTTTTCTCATATAAAATATCACCTGCTTATATATAACTGTTTTAATATATAGTATTTTTATAGATAGAATATGTTTATGCTCCAAAACATAAAGGCAGTCCTTCAAAATTGGAAAGAATAACATAAATAGTTTATCACACGGAATTTGGAATTGCAAATATCATATAGCGTTTTCACAGAAATATAATAGGGCGGTATTTTATAGATATAAGAATGCAGCGATATAAAGGAAATAGAACCGTAACATTCTATTTGAATAAATATGTTTTAATTTTGCTATTTAGAAACAGTAAACAGCGAATAAAACAATCCGCGTTTGTCTATCAAACTGTCAAAAGTACCTTGCTCTGCCACTTCTCCACGGTGTAAAACAATGATTTCATCATATTTTCGCAATATATTTTCATCCAGCCTGTGAGTTACAATAATACGCGTAATATCTTCCATTTCTAAAACGGAGTTCATAATGCCGTTCGCCGTAATCTCATCCAATGCGGCAGTAGCCTCATCCATTAACAGAACAGATGTGTTTCTCAGCAATGCTCTCGCAATGGATATCCTTTGCTTTTCACCGCCGGATAAAGCGCTTCCGTT
>JAFLUO010000004.1 GCA_022508705.1 Oscillospiraceae bacterium | reverse complement strand
TTGTCAACAAAATGCTTTTCCCCGTGGGCACAATTCCCGTTTTCAGCACAATAAGTTATTTTTTCTCTCATCTTCTTATGATAGCAATTTCAATAATTATTTTTGCTGCCGCAAAATATCCGTTGACAGTTTATTTGCTTCAGCTTCCGTTTTATTTACTCTTATTTTTCATATTCTGTTGCATACTCGCAATGTTCATTTCAACGCTGGGAGTTATAAGCAGAGATTTTGAGCAGTTTATTAAAGCTATTTTAAATGTTTTCTTTTGGATGTCACCGGTTTTATGGCAACTTTCAAATGTTAAAAATAAATATATAGCTTTTGTGTTAAAACTTAATCCGTTTAACTATTTTATTACCGGTTACCGTGACGCATATTTGGGACAGGCCTGGTTTTGGGAGCATCAAAAGTACACGATATATATAGTTGCATTTATTGTTCTTTTTGCTCTGTTCACAGCCTCTCTTCATAAAAAGCTTTCTCCCGAATTTGCAGACGTTCTTTAAGAGGTGTTTAAATAAATGGAAAACAACAATTATTCTGTAAAAGTTGAACATCTTACAAAAATATACAAAAAATATAAGCACCCGTGGTACAGGGTGCTTCATGCCTTTTCCTCACACGTTCCGTATAAAGAGTTTTACGCCATGAAGGACCTTTCCGTTACCATACCCAAAGGAGAAGCGGTCGGAATTATCGGCAAAAACGGAAACGGTAAATCAACCCTTCTTAAAATGATAACGGGCGTTACAAAAATGACCTCCGGCACAATTCAGACTAACGGCAGAATAGTTGCTATGTTAGAGCTGACCTCCGGATTTGACAAAGAGCTGACGGGGCGTGAAAATGCCTATATTAAGGGCAGAACGATAGGCCTTACAAAAGAGGAAATCAACAACCGAATGGACGCAATTTTGCAATTTGCCGACATTGGTGATTTTATTGACCAGCCCGTAAGAACGTATTCCAGCGGTATGAAATCAAGGCTTGGATTTGCCGTAAGCGTAAATCTTGACCCTGATATTTTAATTGTTGACGAGGTTCTTGCCGTCGGCGATATGTCGTTCAAATTAAAATGCCTTGCAAAGATGGAAGAGTTCCGCAAAAACGGCAAAACAATTCTTTTTGTAAGCCACGATCTTTCTACAATCAAGGCCTTTTGCTCCTCTTGTATGTGGATAAAGCACGGCGAGCTTATGTACTATGGTCAAACGGGAACCGCCGTTCAAATGTATCAGGATTATCTGAAAGCAGAACGCAGAGAAGAAAACGAGCGCAGGCGTAAAGAGAACGCAGATTTGCTTCTTACTAAAGATGATATGCTTCACCCGAACAAAGCCCATCTTGTGAACGGCATGGGAGAAGAGCAAACCGTATTTTCCGCAGGCGAGGACATTGAAATCTCTGCTAATTACGAAGTAAATGTTGCCGCGGATAACCTTAACTGTGCAATTACAGTTTACGACAGCGAGCAAAAGGAAATTTTCTCTTCTGACAGGCAGGGCAAACAGTTCGTTTTACAAAACAGTGTCGGCAAGCACAGACTGCACGTTGTTCTTCACCAGCCACAACTCCTTGCAGGGCATTATTTCATAACGTGCGAAATCTGGAATCCGCAGTCGGGCTTTGTGCGTGGTGTTATGAATAAAAAGCCCTTTGAAATTAAATCCGATACATTTATGGGTACAGGCATAATGTACATTGACTGTACCTGCACAAGTGCGTGAGAATTATGAGTTTTATTGATAAAATAAAATCTCTGTTTGAAACCAATGTAATGTTTCGGCAGATAATTACAAATAATAAAGATATTCAGTTTATTACTGAAGAACAGACCGCAAAGCTTCAAAAAGTTTTGCTGCAAATGATGAAGGATATTCATTTCGTTTGCGAAAAGCATTCTTTGACATATTTTCTCGGCGGCGGTTCTTGCCTTGGCGCAGTTCGTCACAAAGGTTTTATTCCGTGGGATGACGACATTGACGTTATTATGCCCAGAGAGGATTACGACAGATTCCCCGCCCTTTTAAACGCCGAATTTCCCGAGAAATATTTTTATGAGGAAATACGCATTAACGAAAAATATGATGCAAACTTTATGAAAATCCGTCTAAAAGGCTCGGTTTGCCGTGAAATTTTTGAAAGCGACCCTGAAAATGCAGGAATTTTTATTGATATAAATCCACTTGAAAATGTTTACGATAATTCGTTTCTTCGTAAACTGCACGGCTACACATGTGAGCTTTTGCTCCTTATTTGTTCGTGCGTAAGGCTAAAAAACAACGCGCCGCTTATTCGTCCCTTTATTACCGATAAAAAGCAGATTGCAGTAATTGAACGCAAACTTCGGCTCGCAAAGCTTTTATCCTTTTTCTCTTTAAGGAAATGGCTTCTTATTACAGAAAAAAGAATGTCATCATGTAAAAATATAAACAGCTCTTTCGTTTCAATTCCCACGGGCAGAAAGCATTATTTCGGCGAAATGCAGCCGAGGGAAACCTTTGAAAAAGCTGTTTTGACAGATTTTGAAGATACTGAATTTTATATTATGTGTGGCTACGAATCTTACCTTACGGGGCTTTTCGGTGAGGATTATATGACTCCACCGCCCGAAAGCAGTCGCGAACGCCACGCTGTAACAGAATTAAAATTTCCTGAAAATAAATAGTTAAAAATTAAAGGAGAAATCAATATGAACTATGCTTTAATTTTTGCCGGCGGAACCGGTCAAAGAATGAACACAAAAAACAAGCCCAAACAGTTTCTTGAATTAAACAGCAAGCCGATCATTATTCACACTATTGAGCATTTTGAAGAACATCCGCTGATTGACGGAATTGTTGTTGTTTGCTTAAAGGATTGGATTCCTTATATGAACACTCTTCTCAAAAAGTTCTGCATTAACAAAGTAATTAAAGTTGTTGAAGGCGGAGATACAGGTCAACATTCAATCAGAAACGGTCTTTTTGCTCTTTATGAGAACGAGAGTGTTCCAAAGGATTCTATTGTGCTTATTCACGACGGTGTTCGTCCGCTTATCAATGAGCAAATTATTACAGACAATATTGAGTGCGTAAAAGCAAACGGCAACAGCGTTACCGTTACTCCCGCTATTGAGACCATAATCAGCGTAAACGAAAATAATGAAATAAACGAGGTTATGGACCGTTCAATTTGCAGAATGGCACGCGCTCCGCAATGCTTTATTTTGCAAGATATTGTTGATGCTCACAACAAAGCAGATGCCGAAGATTTCAGCGCTATTGACTCTGCAATGCTTATGTCCCACTACGGCGCAACTCTTCACGTTGTTGAGGGCCCGCCTGAAAATATTAAAATCACTACTCCGTCTGATTTTTACATTTTCCGTGCTATTACAGAAGCGAGGGAAAATGCACAAATTCTTTAAAAGGGATATGTAGAGCAAAAATACAAAGAAAGGAACGATACCGTGCACGAAAAGTTGCTTTTTATGACTTTTTGTGCGAATGCTGTATCGCAAGGCGATTATGCAAAGTTCGGTTGAATTGAATGATATTAAAGCAGTTGTAAGCGAGCCTGTTTGCAAAGAGCTTTTTAATTCTTCTGTGTTGATTACAGGGGCTACAGGTCTTATCGGTTCATTCTTTATTAAAAGTCTTATTGAACTGAATAAAACGCAGAATGCAAATATTAAAATCTATGCTCTTGTAAGAAATGAGCAGAAGGCAAAGAGAATTTTCGGCGACGAAGTAATTCTTGTTGTCAGCGACATTGTAAATGTTACTGCTTTTGATTTTGAGGTTGACTATATTTTCCACGGGGCAAGCATTACAAGCTCAAAGGATATGGTAGAAAAGCCTGTTGAGACTATTGATATTGCCATTAAGGGAACGGAAAATATGCTTTGCGCCGCAAGAGCGCAGAAAAATCTTAAGGCATTTGTTTATATGTCATCTCTTGAGGTTTACGGCGTTACACCGCCCGATCTTAAAATTATTACTGAAAACGATTACGGTTATATTGACCAGTTAAACGTCCGCAGCAGCTATTCACTGGGCAAAAGAATGGTTGAATGTCTTTGCGTGTCTTACGCATCTGAATACGGCGTACCCGTTAAGATTGTCCGTCTTACGCAAACCTTCGGCCCCGGCGTTGCCTACAATGACGGCAGAGTATTTGCGGACTTTGCGCGGTGTGTTATTGAAGGCAGAGATATAATACTTCACACCAAGGGCGAAACAGTCAGAAATTATTGCTATCTTTCAGATGCTGTAACCGCTTTAATGACGGTTGCCGCAAGGGGCGAAATCGGTCAGGCGTATAATATTGCAAATGAAAATTCGGATATTTCAATTTACGATATGGCAGAAATGCTTTGCTCGTTTTACCCTGAAAAGAACATTAAAGTAGTAATTGAGGACAACGGCAATGCCGCTAAAATGGGTTACAATCCGACGGTTAAGATTAAACTCGGCACGGAGAAGCTACGAAACTTAGGATGGGACGCCAAGGTTGACCTTGAAAGTATGTTCAAAAATTTAATTGAAGATATGTCTTATAATAAAGAGTGTTAAATAAAAAGAACTGATGTTGATATGGGGTTAAAATATGAAAAGTATTGATCAAAACAGGAAGTTGTCACAAGTTGAAAGACGAATGGCTGAAAAAGGCTTTTTTAAGTTTTTATTCTTAAGACTTCGGCAGTTTTTTGACGGATTGATTGCAATGGCTGCCAGGCGCTCAATTTCAATGAGGACAAAAGTCGAAGACAATAAAATTATGTTTATGCACTATTCAAATAAATATCAGTGCAACCCTGCTTATATTTGCGATGAGCTTATTAGGCAAAATATTGACTGCGATATTGTTTTTGCAACGGATAAAAAAACTATTGATTTACTTCCGTCACCGTTTCCCGAGCAGGTCAGACTTGTTCGTAGAAATTCATTGGAATTTTTCTATGAAGCCGCAAGCGCAAAGGTATGGATTGACAACGCAGTTTGCTTCCCTTGGGAATACGTTCCGAAAAAGAAAAACCAAATTTACATTAACACCTGGCACGGTTCAATGGGTCTTAAAAGAATTGACTCAAATAAAATTGTTGTTAAAAAATGGGCAAGAGCCGCAAAAATCGCAAGTAAGATTACAGATTATATGATTTCAAACTCTGCTTTTGAAACTGAGGTTTACAGAACAACTTACTGGCCCAATGAGAAAGTTAAAATCCTTGAATACGGTCATCCAAGAAACGATATATTATTTGCGAATGATGAGGAACAGAAGCTTATCAAGAAAAAGGTTTGCGAATTTTACAATATTGACGAAAACTGCCATTTGATTTTATACGCTCCGACCTTTCGTGACGAAAAAACAATCAAGTGTTATGACATTGACTACAACGGCGTAATGGAAGCTGCCAAAGAGCGTTTCGGCGGCGAATGGATGATTCTTAACCGCTATCATTTTAAGGTTGCGAAAGCTCTTAAAAATGTAAAAGAAATTCGTGAAAATCCCAATATTTTAGCTGGCAATACTTATCCCGATATTCAGGAGCTTATGCTTGCTTCTGATATTGGCATTACAGACTATTCAAGCTGGATTTGTGATTTTGTTTTAACGGGAAAACCGGGATTTATTTATGCTAATGACCTTAAAAATTATGATAAGGAAAGAGGCTTCTACTACCCGTTAGACAGTACCCCGTTCCCGATTGCAGAGAACAACAGCCAGCTTATTAGTTCTATTAAAAATTTTGACGCTCAAACTTATGACATAAAAGCAAAGGAATTTCTTGAGGCTCGCGGTTGTAAAGAAACAGGAACTGCTGCAAAGCAGGTTGTTGAGCTTATAAAGAAATATATAAATTGCAATTCACAGTAATGACAGAGTTAATTAAATATTGTATTGCCTTTATTATTAAGATTTCGTGGAATATTCTTGCTCCGTTATTTCCGATAAAAAAAGGCAGAATTGTTTTTGACAGTTATCTGGGTGAGCAGTACTCCTGCAACCCAAAGTCTTTATATGAATACTTTCTACTGAACGGCTCAGATGAGTTTGAATATATCTGGGCATTTCAGCATCCTGAAAAATTTGCTTTTTTGGAAGAAAATAAAAACACGAAAATCTGTAAATACCGTTCTTTAAAACATAAATTTTATTCCTTTACTGCGCAGATGATCGTTTTTAATTTTCACAGAACAAACGAAATGCCGTCACGAAAAAACCAAATACGCTTACAAACATGGCACGGCGGCGGATGCTATAAAAAAACAGGCAAAGGCATCGGTTACAACTCAGCAATTCACAATTGGGTGTTGGAACGGCAGTCGAAATATGACATTACCCATTACGTTTCAAGCAGTCAGTTTTTTACGGATGAAGTAATTCATTCCCAATACGGCTTTCACGGAAATGTTTTGAGTATCGGTATGCCGCGAAATGATATACTGTTTTCCTTTGACAGCGGAATGCGTCAGTCTGTTCGTGAGAAATTGAATATAACCCCCGAACAATTTGCAGTTTTGTATGCGCCCACTTATCGTGACAACGGAGCGACACCTAAGCCGTTAGATATAAACGGGCTTATTGAATCTGTTAAAAAGCGTTTTGGAAAAGATGCCATTGTTTTGATTCGTGAGCACAGATTTTCAAAATACTGCGAAACACTCAACGGCACTGTTGATATTTCTGATTATCCCGATATACAGGAGCTGTTTATCGCCTGCGATATGCTTATTTCCGACTATTCTTCGGGCATTTGGGATTTTTCCTTCACACAAAAGCCCTGCATGCTTTATACTCCTGATTTAGACGAGTATGAAAAAATGAGGGGCTTTGACAAAGATATTTATTCCTGGGGATTCCCTGTGTGCAGAGATAATGTAGAGCTTCAAAACAGCATACTGAACTTCGATGAAGAGCTTTTTAAACAAAATATGGAAAAACACCATAAGGATTTGGGATCCTTTGAAAACGGAACCGCCTGCCGTCAAATACTGGGCCTTTTAAATTAGTTTAAATCTAAAGAAAAAACTCCTATGAAAATTCATAGGAGTTTTAATTATAATCCAAAATATAATTTTTATCTGTTCGCTTTAAGCGTTGCGAAAAGCTTTATATTCCCCGATTTTACATTTGAAATGATTTTGCCTTCAAGGTATGTAAGCCATGTGCTTCGCAATTTTACAGGGAACAGCATGAGCCTCATCATAAACGTATTTGGCTTTGCGTATTTCAAGGCTATGCGTGTAGGCTTGGCGTTAATCATCATTTTAATTTGCGCCCTTTTCTCTTTCGGAGTAAAAGCACAAGCCTCATTTGTCACATTTTCAATACAACCGATGACCCGCTCAATATAACGGCGGTGTATCATTTCACGGCTCTTTTCATCCTCAATGCCCCAATATTTGTATAGAGTGAGCATCCAAACATGCTCCTCTTCACGCTTTTCATACATATTAGGTCTGTATTTCGCAGTTTCGCTTTCCTGACGGGCGCGCATAAAGTGATAATACTTATTTTCTGTCAAAACAACTCTTTCAACATCTTTTATGACGTCTAAATTAAATGGAAAATCGTCCCAAAATGTGTTTTTAAAGGTAATGCAGTTATCAATTATATACTCCCTTAAAAACAGCTTGTTCCACGGAGCATAAAGAAGATTTTTGTCAAACATTTTATAAGCATAATTGCGAAAATCCTCTTGAGTTTCAAAAACTCTTGACGGCAATGCCTGCTGCTGAGAATAATATTTTGTGTCGCTGAAATAGGTCTCAATGTAATAACCGGACACAACAAGCTGTGCGTCATGCTCTTTGGCAAGGTTATACATTTCCTCAAACATATTAGGCTCTGCCCAATCGTCAGAATCCATAAAATAAAGGTATTCGCCGCGCGCTTTCGGAATTGCAGCATTTCTTGCCGAGGGCGCGCCGCCGTTTTCTTTATGAATTACTGTAATTCGACTGTCTTTTTTGGCGTATTCATCGCAAATTTTACCGCTCTTGTCAGGGCTTCCGTCGTCAACGGCAATAAGCTCCCACTCGCTGAGTGTCTGCGCCAAAACGCTGTCAAGACATTTTCTTATGAACTTTTCAACCTTGTAGACCGGCATTATTACCGAAATTTTTACATCCTTCATATTCAAAACTCTTTATCACAAATTTCAAGCGCTTTTTCTATGCACTTGTCCATATCATAATATTTATACAATCCGAGCCGTCCGCCGAAAATAACATTCTTTTGGGACTTTGCTAACTCTTCATATTTTTTATACAAAGCGTTATTCTGTTCATCGTTAACAGGGTAATAGGGTTCACTCCCTGCCGACCATTGCACTGGATATTCCTTCGTAATTACTGTTTTTGAGGTTTTTACATCACTATCAAAATGCTTATGCTCAATTATTCTGGTGTAGGGTATTTTTCTTTCGGAAAAATTCATAACCGCCACACCCTGATAATTTTCAGTATCAATAGTTTCCGTTTCAAAACGAAGGCTTCTGTAACTTAAACTACCGAACTTGTAATCAAAAAATTCATCTATCTGCCCTGTAAATACGCATTTTTCGGCAAGGGACAAATATTCGTCACGGTTTGAGAAAAAGTCAGTATTTGTGCGAATTTCTATTCCCTCAAACATTTTCTCAATTAGCTCGTTGTATCCGTTCACGGGTATTCCCTGATATTTATCGTTAAAATAATTATTATTGTATGTGTAACGAACGGGCAAGCGCTTTATTATGAACGCGGGCAAATCCTTACAATCCCTGCCCCATTGTTTTTCGGTATAACCTTTTATAAGCTTTTCGTAAATAACTCTTCCCACAAGGCTTATTGCCTGCTCTTCAAGGTTCTGAGGCTCGCCTTTAATCTCAGCTCTTTGTGAGTCTATAACCGCTTTTGCCTCGCTCGGCAATGCTACAGAAAACATCTTTGAAAAGGTGTTCATATTAAAGGGAAGATTATATATCTCGCCCTCAAAATTGCAAACAGGAGAATTTATGAAATTGTTAAACTCGCAAAGCTCATTTACATATTCCCAAACTCTGCGGTTGCTTGTGTGAAAAATATGAGCTCCGTATTTATGCACGGTTATGCCTTCAATATTTTCACAGTAAATATTTCCGCCGATATGATTTCGCTTTTCAATTACAAAACACTTCTTACCGTGTTTTTTCGCTTCATTGGCAAAAACTGCCGCAAAAAGCCCTGAGCCTACAATAAGATAATCGTATTGCTTCATAAAAAACTCCAAAAGCAAGAATATAATTCATCTATAATTAACACATTGTATCATAAATTATTGAAAGTTTCAATACATTTATTCATCTTGACACCTATTTGCACATATTTGCCGTTAAATTAAGAAATATTACAACATTGTAATTGAAAAAGATTAAATTTTGATGTATAATTTTTATAATAAATATTTATTTTTTAGAAGGGATTATTATGAAAACAAAAAATACAAATCCGCTGCTTCACGCTCTTTTACCCGTTGCAGCCGTAATTATTTACGTTCTTTTAGGATATTTGTTTAAAGCTAAAGGCTGGGCAATAGGATGGATTGTCTTTTTACTTATTCCGATAGTTGAATCTGCTGTTTCGGCAGTAAAATCAAAAAATCCTGCCGCCTTTTTGTATCCCGTTTTTGTAACCGCAGTTTTCTTGGCCGTGGGAATGCTTTTCCACATTTGGCACCCCACTTGGGTTTTGTTTGTTACAATCCCCGCCTTTTATGCAATTTGTGATTATGTAAACAAAAACAGACAGCAAAAAGCGTATGAAAAAGCATTTGAAAATGCAGAACAAAATCCGAATATACCGACTCCCCCTCCATTCGTTCAGTCGGGTGAAACTCCGCCTTATACACAATACCCTCAGTATCCGCAAAATGCTTATTATCCGCCGAAAAAATCGAACGCTTTGCCCATAATTCTTTCTGTTATTTTTTCAATAACCGCCATAAGTATTGCAGGAATTATTGCAGTATTCTCTTTTCTTAACGGCAGTGTCAACGGATGGTTTGATTTAAACCACAAATATAATAGTGAATATACTGAAATCAGCACCTCTGCTGAGTTTGCAACCGATGATATAAACAGTATTGACATTGATTGGATAGACGGAAGCGTAAATATTGAATATTACGACGGTGAAACCATTTATGCAGAGGAAAGCGGCGGCAACAATTCGTACCCTATGTACTATAAAATCGAAAACGGTACTCTTAAAATTGAGGAACACCTTGAGAATAATTGGAAAATCTTCAGCAATATACCAAATAAAGATTTAACCTTGAAAATTCCGCAAACCTTTAAGGCAGATGAGATTGAAATTTCCGTTGTATCCGCTAATGTTTATGCAAGCGAGCTCAATACTAAAGAACTTGAATTTGAAACAGTAAGCGGTAACGGTGATTTTGAATTTGCTGTTGCCCCAAACAAAATTGACACAGAATCAGTAAGCGGAGACGTAAAAATTACTCTACCCGAAGATGTTTTGGGATACAAAGTTTCAAGAGAATCTGTTTCCGGCTCATTTAGTGCAAGAGATTTTGACAACTCCGAGCGTTACGGTGACGGGTCTGTTATTATTAAAAGCAGTTCCGTCAGCGGAAATTTAACTCTTGATAAGTCAAAAGCTAAAACAGTAGCCGCATAATAAAAAATAAATAGTTTGCAAACATAAATTAAAACCACCGATAAAAATGAAATCGGTGGTTTTCTGTTTACCATTTTTTATCCGTACCGGGCAGCGGACAATGCTGTTTTTTAAACGCCGCACGTAATTCCACGTAACACCCGCATTTCATGCAAATACCCGATATGAGATGTTCGCATTCCTTGCAATTTTCAAGGCGACAGCGGTAAGTGTCATTGTCCGTCTTATCCTTTTCGGACAGCTTGTCAATTCTTGATTGAATATCCTCATAAACGTCTTTTTCTGCGCTCTCACGCAAAAGACAGCGTTTGCATTCGTTCATACGCTTATTTTATTGAGAATTTAACAACGCTGCAAGGGGGAACAACCGCAGTAAAGCCGTCAGATGTCTTAGTGAAATCCGTAAATTTCTTGCAAATTACATTATTGCCATTTTCAAAATCATTCTTTGCGTTAATTTCGCCGCTGAGAATTTCTGCGCTTATTTCTTTTACGCTGAAATCTGCTATCTGGCAACTGATTTCTACGCTTTCATCGGCGGAAACATTGGTAACTGTTGAACAAATTACTCCGTTTTCATCAATTGAAGCCGATTCCATGAGCTGAGGATAATTCTTATTGTTATCGTTCTTTGAGCAAAGCTCTTTTGTAGTGATAAACGAACCGATAAGAGTGTTTTCCTGATGCTGTTTATACATCTTAAACACATGATATGTAGGCGTAAGAACCATTTTTTCGCCCTCGGTAAGAATTACTGCCTGCAAAACATTAACAGTCTGCGCAATGTTTGCCATCATTATTCTGTCTGCGTGCTTGTTGAAAATATTAAGAGTAAGACCTGCTACAACAGCGTCACGCATAGTATTTTGCTGATAGAGGAATCCGGGATTTGTGCCAGGTTCAACGTCAAACCAAGTACCCCACTCGTCAATAATGAGCTTTACATTATGGTCAGGCTTCACGCTGTCCATCATTTTAAGATGCGTTGTAACAAGCTCTTCCATTTTGTAAGCCTTGCAGACAGTTGAATTGTATTCATCCAAATCAAACTCCGTAGCAGAGCCCTTGTGCCCCCAGTCGCCCGTTGGAACAGTATAGTAATGGAGCGAAATGCCGTGAGCCTTATTTTTTACCTTATCCATTACCTGCTTAGTCCAATGGTAATCGGCTCCGTTCGGGCCGCAGGCGATACGCAAAATGGGCTTGTTGCCGTCATAGTTTCTTACATAGGTGTTATATCTTTTAAAAAGACAGCCGTAATATTCGGGGTCCATTTCTCCGCCGCAGCCCCAGCTTTCGTTGCCTACTCCGAAGTATTTAACTGCCCACGGCTCTTTGTGGCCGTTTTTCGCGCGGAGCTCTGCCATAGGTGAAACACCATCAAAGGTCATATATTCCACCCATTCATTCATTTCCTCGACAGTGCCTGAACCTACGTTGCCGTTTATGTAAGTATCACAGCCGAGCTGACGGCAAAGCTCAAAATATTCGTGAGTACCGAATGAATTATCCTCAACAACTCCGCCCCAATGGGTGTTTATCATCTTTTTTCTGTTTTCCTTCGGGCCTATGCCGTCTTTCCAATGGTATTCGTCCGCAAAGCATCCGCCAGGCCAGCGAAGAACGGGAATTCCCATATCCCGAAGTGCGTTAACAACGTCACATCTCATTCCGTTCACGTTGGGGATTTTTGAGTCTTCTCCCACAAAAATTCCGTCATAGATGCACCGCCCCAGGTGCTCTGCAAAATGGCCGTAAATGTCTTTGTTGATTTTGCTGATTTTTTGATTTGGATTGATTAAATACTTTTCCATAACTTTAACTCCGAATATTAAAATAGCTGTTTTTTTATTTGACGTGTATCAAATTGGAAGTAATTCTAACATACTTTTTGAATTAGGGCAAGTAAAAATTAAGTGTTTTTTAATTATTTTTTTATTGAAAAAATTTTTTCTTTATATGCAGTAAAAAACACCCGCTGAAAATAAAATCAACGAGTGTTTTTTCGTATTTATAATTTAGATTAAATCAGTTTTTGCTTGCAAAATCCTGCCAGGCAGAGTCCTTTGAAAGCTCTCCGCCGTTTTGGAATTTAGCCTTTGCCGTGGAATCGTTTTTAAGATATGCGTCAAACCACGAAACAACATAACCTGATACTTTTTCAGGGTTTGTCATGCAGGTTGTATGTACTCCGCCCTTTAAAGACGCATAAACCGCTCTGCCAGAAACCGCATCATAAGACGGCTTGCACCATTGTGAAGATACAACTACCATATCCGACGTTCCCGTTAAGAAGAGTGCAGGGGCTTTAAGGCCGTTTGCCTCGTCAGCAGAAGACGCACCTGCAATAGAAACGATACATTTAATTCTTGCATCTTTTTGTGCGGCATTGACCGAGCTTCTGCCGCCCTGCGAATGACCCGTTGCGCCGATTTTGGCAGAATCAACCTTACCGTAGAAAACGCTGTTTGAGTCACTGTTTTTACCGATTATATAGTCAATAGAGTTAATTTGCGCCGTGCCGTCGGCGGTCATAACACTTGAGTCTGCAACGACAATGTAGCCGCCCTCTGCAATTTTATTTAAAAGCCCGTCATAAGTGGAAGTCGCACAGCCCGTTCCGTTTGCCCAGACAACTACGGGGTATTGCTTGTTTACCGCTTCCAATGCGGCAGGATAATAAACCTTTTTATTGCCGTCTGTAAAGGATTTAACGCCTGTGGGAACCGGTGTTGTCGAGGGCTCTGCCTTCGTCGTTGACGGAGTACCTGACGGCGTTTCCTTTTCCGTCGTCGGAGCAGTCGTAGGATCAACTGTTGAAGGAGTAATATTTGTTGCATCAGACGACTCTACCTGTGACTCGGTTTCAGAGGGTTCCGATGACAAGTCTGCGTTGTTATCTTCCGACGGAGTTTCATTATCAACTGAATTTCCCACCGATTGAGCAGGTTTCTCCGAAGGATTACCTTTTTTATCAAACATTCCTTTAGCCGACATTGCACATACACTTGCTATTGCAATAGCAAGAACAACAACGCCTGCAATTATTCCTATGAATTTACCTTTATTCTCTTTTATCCACTCGCCCATAAAATAACACACCCCTCTTATTATTTATAGCTTTCGTAAGCTTTTGTGATTGCTTTTCTTGCCGTGTCACGCTCAGCAGGGTCAACCTGTGTAATGATTTTATGAAGGATACCCGCTGCTTGCTCTTTACTGAATTTGTCGCTTTCAAGCAAAATTTCAGTAACGTCAATAGCTTCCTCTGCCGTAACCCATTCACGCTCCGGCTTTATTAAAAAATATGTATTTTTCGATTCATTGTATGCAACGGCATTTTGCGTTGCATTGTCTGATTCGGCAATGTACTCCCTAAGAGCGTTAATGTCCCTTCGTACCGTTCTAATTGAAACGCCAAATTCCTTTGCAAGCGTTTCAATGCTCAGCTCACTTCCGTCAAGAAGCCTGTCGCTGATACTGAGTACCCTGAAAGTTTTGTCCGGCTTTTTAATCATAAATATTCTCCCCTTATATTGTGTTTGCGGTGGCGGGTGTTTGAAGTGAATTTATCTTTTTTATTACCTGCCTGCCGATTTTTATATGCTCGGTCTTTTTAAAATCGGGATCGCTTGCAATAATTTCGCTTGCAAGCTCCTGAGTTTCGGTAAGAATTTTTGAATCTGTCATTAAATCCGCAATATGAAGCTTAGGTAGCCCGTGCTGGCGCGTTCCGAAAAAGTCACCCGGGCCCCGAAGACGTAAATCTTCATCTGCGATTTTAAAGCCGTCAGTCGTTGAACACATAATGTTCATGCGCCTTACGGTATCCTCACCTTGAGAATCGGTGACAAGAATACAAGTTGACGTCTGCGTGCCTCTGCCCACTCGTCCCCTTAACTGATGAAGCTGTGAAAGCCCAAAGCGCTCTGCATTTTCAATTGCCATTATTACGGCATTGAGAACGTCAACGCCAACCTCAATAACAACCGTGGAAATGAGTAACTGAATTTTTCCGTTTTTAAAATCTGCCATTATTTCGTCTTTTTTCTTAGGCGTCATTTTACCGTGCAAAAGCCCTACGCTGTAATCTTTAAAAACAGTATTTTTTGCTTTTTCGTAATATTCTTCCACATTCTGAACGCCTGAAACAGCGTCGCTTTCCTCAACAAGCGGGCAAACGATATACCCTTGAAAGCCTTTGTCGAGATGCGATTTTATATAATCAAACATTCCGGCGCGCTTTTTTGATGAAATTGCATAGGTCACGGTTTTCTGCCTGCCCGGCGGCAGTTCGTCTAATACCGAAACATCAAGGTCGCCGAACATTATAAGGGCAAGTGTCCTTGGAATAGGTGTTGCGGACATAACGTAAACGTGTGGGTTTTCGCCTTTTGAGCAAAGGCCAGTTCTTTGCTTTACTCCGAACCGATGCTGTTCGTCGGTAATTACCAAACCAAGTTTTACAAATTCAACGTCATCTTGTATGAGCGCGTGAGTACCGATAATTAAGTCGATCTCGCCGTTTTTAAGGCTCTCTTTAATCTGATTTTTTTCAGCCTGTTTTGTACTGCCCGTTAAAAGCTTACAGGTAATTCCCGACAAATCAAAAAGCTTTGTAAATGTTTCAAAATGCTGGACTGCCAAAACCTCAGTTGGTGCCATGAGTGCTGACTGCATTCCGTTTTTAGCACAAGTGTAAACCAAAGCCGCGGCTACTGCCGTTTTTCCGCTGCCAACATCGCCCTGCAAAAGTCTATTCATCTGTTTTCCGCTTTTCATATCAGAAATTGCGGCGTTTACGGCTTTTATTTGAGCATTTGTAGGCTTAAAGGGAAGAAGTCCAAAAAATTCTTCTGTGTAGTCAATTTTAATTTTATTTTCTGTTTTAACAATTGAGTTTGCGTCCTTTAGCCGTAAAAGACTTAGCTGCAATATAAATAACTCGTCAAAAATCAGTCTGTTCCGTGCGTCTTGAAGGGCAAGGGAACTTTCGGGAAAATGAATTTGCCGAATTGCCGTATCAAGGGACACAAGAGAATATTTTTCTAATATATATGTTGGTAAAATTTCGGGGATTTCGGTTTTATCGGCAAGCACCGCTTCCACTGCCGAGCGAATTTGTCTTGAAGTAATTTTTTGATTTTGAGGATAAATCGGGAGAATTGCTTTCGACTGTTTCACCGAAATAAACATTGGCGAAACCATTTCCCGTGCCGAATATTTACCGAGGGTAATCTTTCCGTAAAAAAGATATTCCTCACCGGATTTTAACATTGACGTAATATACTTATTGTTAAAGAACGTAACTGAAACAATATTGTCCCCGTCGCTGACAGACCCTTTGGCAATAAGCATTCCGCCGCGCACTCTCTCGTTTTTAAGAGGATAGAGAAGCGTTCCTTTAATGCAAACATTTTCACCTATGGGGCAGCGTTCAATGGGCAAAATATTGCTCCAATCCTCATAAGCACGGGGATAAAAGCGCAATAATTCGCCTACCGTGGCAACGCCCAGCGCGCGAAAAGATTCGACACGAACCTTGCCCACGCCTTTAACTGTTCCAATGTCAGCCAAAAAGTTCATAAATCGCGCAAGCGACACAGCATTCGCACAAAAAGTCATAAAAATTATCTTTCCGTGCACGGTGCCGTTCCTTTCTTATTATTTTTCACGCTATTTCTCAAACATTAGATTTAACGGAGTCAAGTTCAACCCCATAATACAAATCATACGGAAAATGTGAAAAATCCCCGTCAAAATTATTTGAACTGAAAACGGCTCCCGTTCTGAATGCTATCGGTACAAACGGGAACTCCTCAACAAAGGTTTTGTAAAAATCCTCATATGAGATTTTGCCGGAACGCATATTGAAATAGCTTTTAGCCGTTTTCTCAATGTCAATTCCGCTTGAAAGAGTACCGTTTTCCGTGAAAAACTCTGACAAATCCATTGAATAGTCAAGCTTTGTTTCACTGATGTACATTTCATAATTTCCCGATGCTATTCTTTCGCTGTAATCGGCAAAGGAAAGGGGTTTAACCTCAATTAAAAAGCCTGCTTGATTGAGCGTGTCGGCTATGGCGTAAGCTGCAGCAACACGGTATTTGTTATCTGCATTAACTATCAGCGAAAAGGAAAGTACATACGCGCCGTTTGTAAGCGCCTTGCCTGCATATCTTGTGAAACCGCTTCGGTCAATAATCTGCGCAGCACTTACTTTATCTCCCGAAAGAGAAATTCCAACAGTACCACACTCTTTAAACATTAACGAATTTGGATTACACGGCGCTTTGCACGCCATGGCATGGCCCTGATAGCTTTCCTGCGCAATACTTTCTGAATCCAAAAGCACCGCAATGGCAGAGCGAATATTTTTATTAAGTCCGCCTAAGCTTCCGTTGAAACCCAAATAAACCATATTATTTATATCGGCCGGCAGGAAATTGCCGTGAAGCTGAGTATAATTACAGTCGGACAAATCGTTGAAAAGTATGTCTGTATTGCCAATTTTGTAAGCATTTGATGACGACTCGGCAGTATTGACGAAAGTTAAATTGATTGTCGGTTTTGCTCCGTTTGTGCTTACAAGTGTGTTCTCATAAAAATAATATTCACCAAAGCCTATGGGAATGTCAGACTGAAGATCTGCGGTGTTTTCTTTGACAATCGGAAAAGTCAGCTTTAAGGCGATTAAGCTGTCCGCAAAATTTGACGTAAATACTACGCTGTTTCCTGAAACAGCGGCAGAATCAATGCTTTTAAGGGAGTCGGAATAGGCGTAAGAGTTTTTCGCCATGTTAAATGAATATACTACATCGGCAGGGGTTATATTCGCTGCTCCGTGACTCTCCAATCCGTTTTTAACTGTTACAGTTGCATTTTTACCGTTAATATTTATTGAATCGGCAACTAAAGGCTCAGCCTCATAAGATGATGAGACAGAAAAAAGCGCTGAATAAAGAAGCCTTACAAGATAAAGATTCTCATAGCTTTTTGCAAAAAACGGGTTTATTCCGTCCGTCTCATTAAAGGGCAGGCGCACCGTTGCGGTTTTTTCTGTTTCTGTTTGTGTATTATCTTCGCTTTGAATGTTTTCTTCGTTTGTATTATTCGACGATTCTGGTTCGGTCTGCTTGCCGCAGGCGCAAAGAAGTAACGCTAAAGATAAAAAAACAGATATAACTTTAATCGCTTTTTTCATTTTATCACCTCACGGTTACAGCCTCTGCCCTTAAACACTTACCGCTTGCACGGTCAACCGTAAAAATGCACCCTTGGAAAAAACAAGGTGTATCGGCAGGCTCAAACATTGTTGTAAATCCCGTGCAAAATTTTCTTATAATTATTTCTTTCTTTATTCCGATAACCGAATCCTCAGGCCCTGTCATGCCAACATCGGTAATGTACCCCGTGCCGCCCGCAAGCACGCAGGCATCTGAGGTTTGAACGTGAGTATGGGTTCCGAACACTGCGGACACCTTACCGTCAACAAAATATCCAAATGCCTTTTTCTCGCTGGTAGCCTCGGCGTGAAAATCCACAAATATTATATTTGTTTCTTTTTTAAGCTCGCCCAAAATATCATCTATTACCTTAAACGGACTGTCAAATCCGTCTATCCACACCGTACCGAGCAGATTTACTACACCTATTTTATAAGCGCCTTTATCTATTATTCCAAAGCCACAGCCCGGTGCGCCTTCGCCGTAATTTGCAGGGCGTATAACCGACAATGAATTGTCAATATAATCATAAAACTCGCGGCGGCGAAGAGAATGGTCTCCGCCCGTGATGAAATCTGCACCTGCGGCAAAAAGATTTTCGCATGACACTTTGAGCATACCGTCGCCGTTGGCGGAATTTTCACCGTTGACAATACATACATCAATATTATTGTCTTTTTTAAATTTTGGGAGCGTGTTCATTAAAAAATTGCACCCGGGATTTCTTACAACGTCTCCTATGCAAAGAACTTTGACAGTTTCAGCCATTTAAGCACCGTTTCTATATCTAAATTTCAGCCCCGATGCAAAAATGCTCGGGGCTTTGTTTTATTTTGCAAAATCTATTGCTCTGCTTTCACGAACAATATTAACCTTTATCTGACCCGGATATTCAAGCTCTTCTTCTATCTTCTTGGCAATATCACGAGCCACAAGAACCATTTTTTCATCAGTTACGGAAACAGGGTCAACCATAATTCTGATTTCTCTGCCTGCCTGAATAGCAAATGATTTTTCAACGCCTTCAAATGAAGAAGCAATTTCTTCAAGCTTTTCAAGACGTTTTATGTAGTTCTGAATGTTTTCACGCCTTGCTCCCGGTCTTGCTGCGGAAATTGCGTCCGCCGCCTGTACCAGAACAGCAACTACTGTCTGTGCCTCAATGTCGCCGTGGTGAGCGGCAATAGCGTGAACAACAGCGTCATTTTCTCTGTGCTTCTTGGCATATTCAACGCCCAGCTCAATATGCGTTCCTTCCATTTCATGGTCAAGAGCCTTGCCGATGTCGTGAAGAAGACCTGCGCGCTTTGCTGTTTTAACATCAGCGCCAAGTTCAGCCGCCATAAGACCTGCAATGTAAGAAACCTCAAGTGAATGGTTAAGAACATTTTGACCGTAGCTTGTGCGGTAACGAAGCTTACCGAGAAGCTTTTTAAGTTCGGGGTCAATGTTGTTAACACCTGCGTCAATAGCGGCACGGTCACCCGTCTGCTTAATTGTCATTTCAACCTCACGGGTTGCTTTTGCATACATTTCTTCAATGCGTGTCGGGTGAATTCTGCCGTCTTGAATAAGCTTTTCAAGAGTAAGCCTTGCGATTTCACGGCGAACAGGGTCAAAGCTTGAAACTGTTATCGCCTCAGGCGTGTCGTCAATAATAAGGTCAACACCTGTAATCTGCTCAAGGGTTCTGATGTTTCTGCCCTCACGGCCGATAATTCTTCCTTTCATTTCATCGTTAGGAAGATTTACAACGGAAACGGTAGTCTCCGCAGCGTGGTCAGCCGCGCAACGCTGAATTGCCGTTGTGATGATTTCACGGGCAATAGACTCGCTCTCGTCACGTGTTTTCTGCTCATACTCCATAACCTTAAGGGCTTTTTCATGAGTAAGAGACTCTTCAAGTTCTTTGAGAAGAAGTTCTTTTGCCTGCTCTTTCGTGTAGCCGCTGATTCGCTCAAGAATTTCAAGCTGGCTTCTTTTAAGCCTTTCAAGCTCTTCGGCCTTTTCGTCAGCTTCCTTGTGTTTTTCCGCAAGAGCTTCTTCTTTTTTCTCTATGTTTGCGGATTTCTTATCAAGAGCCTCTTCTTTCTGGTCAATGCGTTTTTCCTGTCTTTGAACCTCTGCACGTCTTTCGCGAATTTCCTTATCGGCTTCGCTTCTTAACTTGTGTATTTCGTCTTTAGCTTCAAGAATAGATTCTTTTTTCTTGCTCTCGGCAGTTTGAACCGCCTGATTAACAATTCTCAATGCTTCTTCGTTGGCAGAGCCTATCTTTGCTTCAGCAACCTTTTTGCGGTAAAGATTGCCGAAAACAAAGCCCAATGCTCCAAACACAATGGCAGAGGCTACGACAGCGATAATGAATACTACGGGATTCATTGCCGTACCTCCTCTAAATAATAATATTTAATTTCAAATATATCGGAAAAAATGTATTGAAATTATAGTAATAACGGAAAAAGACAGTTCTCTTCCACTATCCATTATATTTTAATAAAAAAACTGTATTATGTCAAGTTTTATTATTCAAAATATAAAAATTATGTAATATATTGCGATAAATTTCGTTAGTTTGACGGGAAATATTGAAAGGCACAAAAAAATCGGCAGTCAAAACCGCCGATTTTTAACTTATTTTTTCATTATTCCCAAATAATATTAACCTCTTTAATTTCAATTCCGTTGTTCGTGGGCTGCCATTTCTCGCCTAAAGTTACGTTTTCCTTTTTGCACTGCATTTTTATTTTTATTAGCGAGGTGCAATTATAAAACGCATAATCGCCGATATTAGTTACAGACGCAGGAACAGTAATTTCCTTTAATGCACCGCAATAGCCGAAAGCGTCTTTTTCTATACTCGTAACGGAAGACGGAAGGTTTATATTTTCAAGGGATGTGCATTTAAAAAATGCTTTTTCCTCAATTTGAGTCACCGTTTCAGGGAGAGAAAGAGAATAAAGCTTTTCGCACTTGTAAAACGCTTTAGACCTGATTTTTTCTACTCCGTCGGGAACGCTGTATGTAATTCTTTTTATCTCTTCCGTTTTGCCGTCATCGGTTTTTTGCTCTGTCGTTTCAATGCCTTTTGCAAGAGGATAGAAGAGCAATTCTTTCATGTCCTTTGTGAAAAGCACTCCGTCCACCGAGCAGAAATATTTATTTTCAGGGTCAACAGTAAAAGCTTTAAGATTTTGGTTGTTCTCAAACGCCCAAACGCCGATTTTTTCAATGTTTTTGCCTATGTTAATTTTTTCTGCACTTTCAAGGTTACAGCCTGCAAAATCCGCAATTTCGGTAACAGGTACATTTTCAAATTCATCAGGTATGGTAATTTCCGTGATTCCCGTTTTGTTGGGAAGCTCCGTTACAACAGCTTTTCCGTCGAAAATTTTAATTTTAACATCATCGTTGCCGAGCCCAAGCTCTTCGCCGCAGCCGCTGAATAAAACAGAAATTACAAAAAGGAGCGCTAAAAATAAAGCTGTTTTCTTTTTCATACTGCCGCCTCCTCTGCTTCTTCGGATTCTTTAAGCCTTGCTTGCAATTCTTCAACACAAATATCGTATTTTTCTTTGGTAAGATCATAGAAAATATAAGGCAAGGTGGCAAGAGCCAGCGAGGCTATGGTTGCCCAGCCGTATATTGAAAATACTTTTGTTAAAATTGCAGAGTCATAAAGAACATCCCAGTCAGACGTAAAGCCCGAAAGCTTAAGAAGATAAGGAACTATATAGCTTATAACCATTGATACGGGATTTAAGAACCATGTAAACAAGCCCGACATCGAGTCCGCCCGCTCGCCGTATTTCCATTGATGGTAAATCTGCACGTCTGCGCCGAAACCAGAGTTTACTCCGTCAACTACGGGTGAAATAGTATTTTTGAGGGTCAGCGCTATGAGGAATACATAAATATTACCCATTTTTACTGCAAGCACAATGCCAAGCGTCATTAAAATAATCACTGCACGGGAGAAGAGCAATATATTTCTCTTCTCAAATTTTCTTGTAAGCACAGGGCAGGCAAGGTTTCCGAGGGTCATTCCGAGTACGACAATATTTGCCGCTACGCCTGAGAACCATTCCATACGCAGTGAATAAATAAACCACCATGAAAGAAGGTTACCGATATGCCATTGGTACTGACCGAGCACGTTTGAAATGTTGATTATCCAAAAATATTTGTTTTTAAGTACGTTTTTAGCGCCTTTAAAGAATGTAACCTTCGCTCTTTTTTCGATAGGCGCTTCAATAACTCTTTCTTTGCATTTGACTACCGCTAATGACACAAATGCTCCGAGAAATGCAAAAATAGGAACGAACACCTTATAGGTTTTAAGATTAAGATAGCCGCCCGTAACGGAAATGAGCATCGGCAGGAATAAACCGATTATCGATGGGAAAAAGCCGGTAATAATCGGCACTATTGAATAAAGCCGCTGGCGCTCCTGTGAATTGGGCGTCATAAATGCAACAAGTCCGCCTACGTTTATCCAGTTCTGATAGAAAAAGTTTAACAGCGAAAATGCAAAATTTAAAACGATAAGCCTTTTGGTATAGCTCATTTCAAGAAGCGGTAAATACGGAATGATCGACATAATTATTGCCGACGGAAATCCGCAAATGAGAAGAATGGGTTTAAGTCTTCCGTATTTTGCGCTGAAAGCACGCCTGATTCCCCAAGTCAAATAATTTGTTAGACCGGCTATCAGCAAATTGTTGCCCACCAATTGCGGAAAGCCTTTAATTATAAACTCAAAGCCCTGCGATGGAATAAAATAACAGCAAATGCCCACAATTATTTCCGCCGAATATGCAATATGCGCAAAAACTTTCATTTTCGGCGAGAGTCTGCCGTGATTTTCATAAATTAGAACGCCTATGGGGTTAAAGAAAATGAGCGCATAGCCTATGACAGTACCCATAATTCCGATAATGGTAAAATCGAGATTCGAAATCCCCATTATTGAACCCGTAAAATAAGTTGCCGCAAAGGTCATTATGGCGGAAAACGTCATAAAAATATACGTTCCGCCCTGCATTAACGTGTACGCAACCATTTCGGAAAGTGAAAGGTATTCCCCCTCGTTGGGAGTTTTCCAATAACGCTTAATGTAGGCAGGCGCACCCTTTACCTTTGCCTTGATTTCCCCAATATTCATATTTTTCCCCTTGTATACTTTTTATCTGTTAAAACAGCAAAGGGCGGAATTAACCGCCCCCTCAAAAATGTAGTCGTACTGCTTGCTTGGAGCGCTGCGCATTACTCCTTATTTTTTCACCTCGACAGCACACCTTCATCTTCCACCGGAAGCGGTGCACTGCCTCGCCCCGTTACATTACTCTTGCCCGTTCAGGATGGCAAAGTTTTCTTTGTTTGATTTATAAAGATTTTTATATACCTTGAAGTTGCGGTCGTAAACTGACTTGTGTGCAAAATTCGGTTTAAAGGTTTTTGATGCAGGAATAAACTTTTTGGCATCTGTAATATCGCCTATTATCCCTGTGCCTACCGCAATAACGATAGCCGCGCCAACTGCGCCGATATTCTGCGGACTGTCAACGGTTTCAACCGTTCTGCCCGTGCAGTCTGCCAAAATCTGACAGGTAATATCGGAAAGAGCTCCGCCGCCTACAAATCTGATTGTATCAGATGTTTTTATCTTCTTATCCTGTGTTTCCAAGAACCAGCGAAGATGGAAGCAAACGCCTTCGTACACAGCGCGAATCATTTCTGATTTGCCTGTATCAAGGCTTATATTGAAAAACATACCTCTTGAATTCGGGTCTTCAAAGGGGCAACGGTTACCGTGAAGCCACGGAGTGAAAATAACGCCGTTTGAGCCTGCAGGAACCTCACTTATTACTGCTGCCATATACTCGAAAAGGTTTGTATATACGGTTTCCATATCACCCTTTGAGCGCCTGAGGTTATGACTCTTATCCAGATAAACATCAATTTCATCAAGTGCTAAGTGGTCTTTAACCCATTCAACGCACTTACCTGCTGTTTCAAGCTCTGCAAAGTAGTTATAATAACCGTCCTTTGCGCCTACAATAGCCGCAATCATTGAACTTGTATCTACAATAGACTTGTCAACAACCGTTGAAGCCCAGCCTGACGTACCCTGATAAATATGAGTGTCTCCAAGGGCAACTGCGCCTGCGCCTACGCCGATAAGGGAAGCGTCACCGCCGCCGCCGAATACCGCCGTACCAACGGCAAGACCTAATTCCTCGGCAGCCTTTTCCGTAAGCTCGCCTACTTTGTCTGTTGACTTAACGATTTTTGCAAGGTGCTTCATATCAACACCGAGCATATCGCACATTTCCTTGCTCCAGGTCTTCTTTTTAATATCGTAAATCATTGTTGAGAATGCGGAGTCGTGAGTCATAACGAACTCGCCCGTCATTCTTGCAATAAGATATTCCTTAACGTCAAGCCATTTATGTACCTTTTTAAAGTTTTCCGGCTCATTTTTCTGAGTCCACTTATATTTCCAGATAGGGTCTTTTACCGAAAGAGGCGCCGCACCTGTGTACATAAGCGATTTTACAACCTTAACCGCGTTACCGCCTGCAATCTGAACGCCGCCGCCCATTCCGTCTTTAAGCTCCTGTGTTGCACGCTGATCCATGTAACTGAATGCACGGCGAACAGCATTTGCATCTTTATCAACAAGAACAACACCCTGCATTTGCGAACAGAACGAAATGCCCGAAATGTCTTCTTTTTTGATTTTCGACTTTTTCATAACAACATTTGTGCTGTTGCGCATTGCAGCCCACCATTCTTCGGGGTCCTGCTCCGCACCGCCGGCGGGCATAACGTAAAGCTTATAGCCTTCGCTTGCAGCCGCAAGAAGCTCTATTGTGTCGGAAATTGAAAAAATACAGGTTTTAACACCTGTTGTGCCTATATCATAGGCAATTACATACTTTGGCTCTGACATATCACATTCTCCTTTATACTTTAAGTGCGGATTTAACAAATTTAAGAACTTCGTGAATTATAAACTCGTCTTTGTCTATTGCGTTTTCCCCGCAATAAATCTTAAAACGCTGAATATAATAATCGTTTGCAAATGAAAATTGTAACGACATAAATAAATCGTCAATTAAAAACGCGGCAACCTTTGGGTCAATATCTTTGCGTATCTCTCCGTTTGCCTGCCCCTCAATAATGGCACGGGTGTAAATTTCGGCGGTAATCTGCTCCATTTCCTTGGCAAACTGACTTGCAAGCTTTTTGTCGTTTATTGATGTCATTGAATTGTAAAGGTTTATTAAAACTCCGTCCTCCCGTGAAACAGATATTATTTCACGGAGAATTTTCTCAACCTTTATCATTACGTCTTCGTCTGTTTTGGCAAGACCCAACAAAAGATTTTCGATACGGACAATGCTCTCGTCAATTATTGTCAAAAACAAATCCTGTTTGTTTTCAAAATACTTGTAAATTGCCCCGACACTAATTCCGGCTTTCGCCGCAATACTGCTGACAGAGGCGTCGTGATAACCTTTTTTTGCAAATTCCTTAGTTGCCGCATCAATTACCCTTGCACGCTTTTCAGGCGGAATATTGTCAAATGTCAGTTTATGATGCATTTTGAGGTCCAGAACAATTCCTCCTCAAACATTTATTTAAATAATTTTATCATATCACAATATTTTAGTAAAGTATCTTTTTATATAATGATTTAGCTCGTCTTTTGTTAAATATTCCGTAAGACAGCCCACTCCGGTTACGCACTTTCCGCCTGTAATATTGCCCATAAGAATACATTTGCGAAAATCATCACCATTATAAAGCCCAGTAATAAACCCTGAAAGAAAAGCATCTCCTGCGCCCGTTGCATCAACACATGAAAACTCTTCAATTTCGGGAACAACAAAATAATCGCCGTCAAAGCCCGCACAGCCCTCACGGCCAAGCTTTACTATGGGCTTTTCAAAATAATCACGGAGAAAGTCGAGAGCTTTTTTGTAATCTCTTGTTCCCGTGATTTTTTCAGTTTCGTCAATATTCGGCGTGTAATAGTCGGCAATCTTTATGTAGTCACGCAAATTATCAATTGACATATCTTCTGAATAGCCAGTATCCAGCACTAAAACAGTTCCGTCTTTTTTCAGCTGTTCATAAACGGGCAGGATTTTCTCCTGCATGGCAACAATTTTTGCGCCCTTTAATACCCCGTAAATCTTTTCAAGCATCTCATCGCTGTAATTTTCCGTTCCGCCATAGGACACAAAGGTTCTGTCCCGTTCGGTGATAATTGCAGACGTAATGTTAAGGGGATAAGAATTGCTTTTAAAGGGCACATATTCTACGCCGTATTTCAAAAGCTCACCCTTTGCAAAATCGGAGAACATATCTTCCCCTAAAAACGTGCCAAGCTTTGCAGGAACGCCCAGCCTTGCGCAGTTTATCATGGTGGCAGGCAGTCCGCCGCCAAGGCACACTTTAAAATCCTTTGAATATATCTCTTCTCCCTCGTTTGGGATGCGTGGCATGCCTGCAAAAAGCAAATCGCAATTCAGTTTTCCGAATGCCGCAACAAAATCTTTCATATCCATTCTCCGAAATAATCTTTATTGAGTTCGCCGTATTTTTCCGTAAGCTTTTCCGCCGCTTCTCTGTTGTGGACCAGCGGATGAACCGTCAGTGCCTCTATTGCCGACTGTCTATCGTGCAAGCGAATTGCCTTTGACGCCAGTCTTTCGTATTCTTTGACTGCTAAAATCAGCTCTTTGTTTTCGTCGGAAACTATCTTTGGCGAAAGCGGTACTGCTTCCCCGTCTATTATCTTACAGGATATTTCAACTGTATCTGTTTCACAAAGAAAATCAAGCGCCTTATTTTTATTAGGCACGCAGGCAATAACGGTTTTCTCGGTTTTTGAAATAAGTGCGTCAACTATTCCCAAAGCCACGCCTGCATAACCGCCGTCATCGGGAGCGTAAATGTCAAATTTATAATTTTTGTCACGCTTTTCGCCCGTTTCGCTTGCCATATAGGAGTTTTCACGCATGCCGTAATAATGCTCAAAAATCTCCAGCGCCTTTTGAAAATCATTTTCAATATCAATATTTTTAAGCGCCGCCGTCATTGCACGGTTGATTTTTTCTATCTGCTCGCCGCGGGTCATTGGCGCATTCAAAATATTTTGAACAGATTTTTCAGGCTCATAAAAATAGTACAGATATTCATTGGGGATAAACTGCTTTTTGAGTAAATCCTCTTTTTTGAAATATCTTAAATCGGTTTGTTTATAAGCACCGTCACTGTCTATTAGCTTCGGAACAACATTTTCGCCGTTAGAAATTATCTCATTAAAAAATGAAAGGTGGTTAAGCCCGTAGCAAAAAGCCTCAGTTGAGCCTAAAGGCAAACCCAAAAACTCCTCAAATGAGCGAAGCATACCCGAGGGGGCGTCGCATATACCGAAGGTGAAATCATAGCCCATATCACGAAGGGTTTGCGACACCACCCCGGCAGGATTGGTAAAATTGAAAACCTTGCAAGCAGGCTTCGCGTATTTTTTGACATATTCACAATACTGCGCCAACGCGGGAATACTGCGCATGGCAAAGGAAAAACCTGCCGCACCCGTTGTTTCCTGCCCTAAACATCCCATATCAAGTGCGATTCGCTCATCACGGCACCGCATTTTGTCGCCGCCTGCACGAATGGTGGTTATTACATAATCCGCACCGCTTACGGCTTCAATGGGGTCTTCCGTCAAAGAAAATTTCATATAGGGTGCAAGCCTTTTTGCAACTTCTTTAGCCATTTTGCCGTAAATATTTAATTTTTCGGAATCGTTGTCCATAAAGACAAGCTCCGTTATGTTTAAATCTTTTGCTCTGTTGGCTATGCTTTTTGCCAAGAACATTGAGCGAACTCCACCGCCGCCGATTACCGCAATTTTAATCATTTTACAAAACTTTTCCTATATTGCTGTTGCCGTTTTTAATGTTGAATTTAAGCTGTTTTTCTACTCCGTCCTCGGAAAATTCAAGCAAGATAACATCTCGGCTCACATACTCCGCCATCTTAATTTTATAATCCTTATCCTTAAAGAAATCCTTTAAATAAGCGACTGTTTGTTCATCGTAATCGCCTGCATTGTCAGATACGAAAAGAACATTTCCGCAAACTGCATTGATTTTGCCGAGGAGCAGTTTTTGCTGTAAATTGAATTTAATATTCGTGTTACGAAGGAAGAAAACGTCAGGGTCGCTGGTGAATGCTCTGCCGTCAAGATGACTGCGGAAAATCGCGTTATTTATTGCATTCTGACATGACGGAAGCTCACAGTTTAAACCGAGTTTATTGTAAAATGGCTCTACAAAATTCTTGTTTGCGTCACAGCCTATTCGGCAGGCATCAAATATACCTATGCATGCGCCCAGCGGAACACCGCAGCCGAGAATGAGCTTATCGCCCACAAGCTCACGAAGCAAATCGACTGCATCGCACATTATTTCGCCTCTTGATTTGCCGTTTCGTGGCTGCATACACTGTGAATAAAGGAAATCGAGTTTGACCATATCATAACCCCAATCGTTAAGATATGTGTCAAATACAGTTTTAAGATAGGCTTTGAATTCCTCATTGTAAATATCAAAGGTATAAGCGCCGCCCCAGCCCGGGCACCCTAAGAGCGGTTTGCCCGTTTCATTATCATGAATTACCCAATCTGGGTGGGCGGCTAAAATGGCAGAGCTTCTTTGTGCATTAAAGGGCGCCAGCCAAATTCCTGCTTTATAGCCTTTTTCGTGAATTTTATCTGCAATATATTTCATTCCGTTGGGGAATTTTTCAGCATCTACCCTGAGCCAATCGCCCACAGCAGATTCATAACCGTCGTCAATCTGGAAAATGTTAACCTCTTCTTGGGCTCTGTCCATTCCGTTAAGGTCACGCAAGATTATTTGCTCGTTGATTTTTTGGAAATAGTTATACCAAGATGTATAGCCTGCCAAGTGCCTTTCTCTCGGCTTTTTGCAACCTACAAATCCGAAGAAATAATCGTCCATTACATTGTCAAAATCGCCCGTAAGCTCGATAATGTCAAACACCTCATAGGTTTCCCCTGCTTTAAGGGAAACGCCCTCTATATCCTTATAAATCTTGAACGTATTTTTGTTCATATCGGTTTCAAAAACCGTAAATCCTTTTCTTTCGGTTTTTGAGCCGTAAAGAGTTATTCCCCTTTGTCCACGCTTTCTGAAATAGCAATACGTATAAGAATGGAATACGCCTGTTTCTCCATAGGAAGCAAATTTATAATCCCCTGTGACAGACGCTAAATCCTCTGTAAATTTTGAAATTTTACTAAACTTAATTATGCCGTGAAGATAATCGCTTTGGCAAAATTCCCTTGACGTTGTCCAGGACTGATAACCGTTAGCGTAAAACAAATCATCAAAGCCGAATTCACGCTCTGTTGTAAGTGAAATTGAACGGAAGGTAAAGTCCGTAAGAGCCGTAACCGTTCCTTTAATTTTGCCGTCGCTTTCAGAAAAATCAAAAACAAAATCTTCGTTCTCCAAAGTGCTGTGACCGCTAATTGCGCCCTCTTTGCTGATTTCTGCGTAAAAATTATACATAATGCCACCCCTTTTAGTTTGTTATTGTTTACTTTTTATTTCTGCGGAATTTCTTCCTCTTCTTTTTTGCGTTTTACAGCAAACACTGTTACGCCTGCAATTGCCGCAACCGAAGCCGCAACTGCTGCCACCGTTACCACCTTTTTAGCTGTAAATTTATTATTTGTTCCGACTGCTGTGTTGGGTGTATTCGGATCACCCACATTGCTTGGATTTTCAGTATCTGTCGGATTTTCGGGATTTGCGGGATTTGTCGGTTCATTATCGGGTGTTAACGGGTTGTGAGAATTTACAATATCCTCGTTTTCATAGTCGAGAATTGCACCGCCCTTGTTTCCTGTGGTATCTGTCGGGTCAAATGCCGCAGTTTGCATAACCATTTTACAAATGCCGTAGGTGCTGTTTCTGAGCGCCTGACCGAAGCCTACGGGGTCTTTCTGATAGGTTGCTTTAATATTTATCTGGAACTGAATCTTTTCTGCAAAATACCAAAGCGACGTAAGAAGTGCATCGTTGCCGGCGTAAATTGCAAGAACAGGGTCCATATATCCGCTGCCCGTAACATTGATGTAAGCGTCTGTTACAATAAATCCGTCATATCCCCATTCGTCGCAAAGAAGATCCGTAACAAGAGTTTTGTAACCGCTGCACCAGTACGGTCCTATACGGTTATATGCTGTCATAATTCCCTTTGCATGACCCTCTTTAACTGCTATTTCAAAGGGGCGAAGGTAAAGCTCACGAAGTGCTTGCTCTGAAAGCCAAGTAAAAATACCGTAAGAAAGCTTATTTGTTTCCTGCTCGTCGCAAACAAAATGCTTAACCGTTGGAATTATGCCCTTTGACTGTGCGCCTCTGATAACAGCGGCAGCCATTTTGCCCGAAAGAAGCGGATCTTCTGAAAAATACTCAAAGTTTCTGCCGCCGCAGGGATGACGGTGAAGGTTACAGCCCGGCGCATACCAAACGTGAACCCCAAGCTCTGCTGCCTGCTGACCCATAACCTCGCCGTACTCTTCTGCCAACGCATCATTCCATGTTGCCGCAATAACGGTTTCAGCAGGGAAGCCAAGACCTGTGTCACTGTAAAGAAGTCCGCCGTCGCCTTTAACTGCACCGGGGCCGTCATTGTCAACAGTAGCAGGAAGTCCGAGACGTTCAACCGCTTCTGTTCTGTAGCCGCCCTCGCAAATAAGGTCAATCATTTCCTGAAGCGTGAATTGGTCAAGGTAAGCATCCCAAAGGGATTCGTCTGCATAAACGTCTGCAAGCTTGATAACGCCGGATTCATAATTTACGCCTGTTTTGGGAACCTCGCCCTCAATGGCGTCGGGTCTTACGTCGCAGTTCAAAACCTCATCGGGAGCAACAAAATTTGTGGGAGCAAGGGGCATAGTCTCTGTGCCTGCTCTTGAAAGAAGCGGGAAATCCCCTCTAATATCTCCGAAAAGATTTTTGATTTCCTTACCTGTTACGTCGTCTGTCTTGTAAATCTTTGTTGATGCGGCTTTATAGTTATATACCGCCTCAAAATCACGGCAGGAATGGCCGATTTTTATTTCATAGTTACCCTTTTCCAGAACATAAGCCTGCTCTTTTTCGGAATAAGACGACATATCTCTCTTAGCGAATGTTACAGTTACCATTTCGCTCTTTCCAGGGTCAAGCTCGCCCGTTTTTGCGTAGCCTGCAAGCTCAACGGCGCTCTTTTCAATTCCGCCCTTGGTGTACGGTGCTGAAAAATAGACCTCAACCACGTCTTTGCCTGCAACTGAGCCTGTGTTTGTAACCTTAACCTTTACGGTAATGTTATCTCCCGAATCGGAATAACTTACGGGCTCCCAGTCAAATGTAGTATATGAAAGACCGTAGCCGAAGGGGTACATTACCTTTTCAGGGGCAAAGGTCTCAAAATATCTGTAACCCAAATAAATATCTTCAGCATAATTTACAAAGCTCTTAACTAAAGTATTTTTGTATTTGAACGAGCCGAAGTTTGGAGTTGTGGGGTAATCTTCGATTTTGTAAGCTATTGAATCGGGAAGCTTGCCCGAAGGGTTAACGTCGCCTGAAATAATCTTTGCTACGGAGTCCAGCCCTACCTCACCCGTAAGCCAGGTAAGAAGAACAGCTTTAATGCTGGGGTAGTCCTCAATCCAATCCATTTCGTAGATATTTGAGCTGTTGAAAATTACAATAACATTGGAAAATTCAGCGCAAACCTTTTCAAGCAATTCTTTTTCAACGGCTGAAAGGCGAAGATCGTCTGCAGAAAGATCTGACATTTCACTGCCTGCTTTACCAAATGTAATTATGGCGGTGTCTGAAAAGCTCTTTGCGCTGTTAAAAGCACTCTGACCGATTTCTTCAACGGGAAGCTCGTCAATAGATGAGCCGAGAAGACCTGCTACCATACTTAAAAGCGGATTATCAAAGCTTGACGACGTTTTATCTGCAATATAGCTCTTATAAACGTCATAAACCATGCTGTTGTATTCAATGCCTGCGGCAGTAAGACCTTCAAAAAGGTCAATTGCTTCATCGGTCTCAATGCTTCCGCTTCCGCCGCCGCCCAAATTGGGATTGTATGATGTAACGCCGAAAACACTTACTTTTTTATTTGCAAGAGGCAAAAGACCGTCTTTATTTTCAATTAAGACAGTACCTTCAGCCTGAATTTGCTTTGCAATTCTTACTGCGTCCTCTTTTGTGCCGTCTGCTATCATATCGGAAACGGCAAACGTTCCCACAGCGGCTAAAACGGCCAAAACAAGCGCAAGAATAACCGCAACAGTGCTTCTTACATGCTTTTTCATAAACATAACCCTCCAAAATAAGTTTACATTTTATATTAACATTATTTTCTTGCTTTGTAAATTGATGAAATGTTCAAACTCAAGTCTTATATTCCGTCATAATGGCTATTAAATACTGCGTTGTACCATTTGCACTATTATTCGTCGCTTTATTCTACTTCTGCGTCAATAGAAAAACAAACGCAAAAGTGGTATTGTAAAATAGAAATATTATATATTGAAAGGTGAGGGTTATGTCAGAAAACGTAATAACAACCTCTAATACTCAAAAGCACGTTAAAAAGCCTGAATTCGTTATGTATGTTGCATCGGTTTTCTTCTACACCATGATGACAGGTATGATAGGTAATTACAGGAGTATTTATCTGTCCGATGTATTGCAAATACACAAAGATTATATTTCTCTTTTCAACAGTATTCTTCCTGTTGCAGGATTTATTATTAACTTCTTTATTTCAATGTATATTGACGGAAGAAAGCCTTCAAAGTCAGGCAAATTTCGTCCGCTTATAACATTCGCAACTATTCCGGCAGGTGTTCTTTTAGTTCTTAGCTTTATAGCACCCAAAGGGCTTTCCGACAATATGCTTTTTGCATATCTTTTAATAGTAGCACTCGGCTGGGCAATAGCAACTAACTTCTGCGGTTGTCTTAATATGGTTGCAAACTTTATGACTCC
>JAFLUO010000039.1 GCA_022508705.1 Oscillospiraceae bacterium | reverse complement strand
GTGTTTACCAAACAGCCCCCCGATCGGTCGTCTCTTTTGATATTCTATATAAATGATATCAATATATGTTTAGTCATAAGTGAGATTAATCAATTGATGTTTATCACACCATTTTTGTATAGCGGCGGCCAGTTCAGACTCTTTATCTATATAGGAATTATGATACTGAAATGCTTGAAGGATCTCATTACCTTCAATCTCTATTGCAGCTATAATTTTATCTCCCCGATATACTACCACAACCGGATTTTGATCGCTTTGCCAGCAACTTAAGCAATTGTCGAGTTGTTTTCCGGCGAGTTGATACTCCTTCATAGTTCTAAGCCATTGAAAACGAAAACAGCCAATGCTGCAATCGGGTATATTATTAGGCGCAGCTCGCATCGGTATAGAGAAGGAGGGTATATCAAACGGGAAATAACAACTGCTTTTGTTAAAATATTTACGTTTTTGTTTCCACTTAACCTGTTCGGAAATCTGCCCGTCCGTTCCTAAAGCGCAGTATTGTATCGCTTGTTCATTTACAAAAAGACAGTGTTCAGCCAGATGCCTGCAAAGGCTTTTTCTTCCCTTTACTCTACAGTAATCGTAGTAAAATGTGAGCATACCGGGATAAATATGGAGCATCGAAAGCAGACTGTACACATTTTCAGAGGATAAGATTTGGCATAGCATATTCAAATCCTTAAACAACTCAAACAATTTCTCACATTCTTTGATATAAAAGAGTAATCCGGCGTTTTGAGAGAACAGTCTTCTTATTGATTTTACATTTGGAAGAGCTGAATTCTCCAGTAATTCCATTGCACATGTTGGGTTTTTTAATCGGTTTGCAATACACTCAAAGGTTGACTCTATTTCATAGCTGTTCTTCTCATACGGAACGGCGTCATAAAAATTTCTTTCAAAGCCTGTAAACCGCGTCATAAGGCAGAATTTGTCTAAAGAAAGCTCATTGCTTGCGAACGGAAATACTGTGTTCCAATGCTGCTCGAACAACCTTTTTAAAATGCGTTTTACAACTCTGTTTTTTGACAGCAATTCTGTGAATATTCCGCAATCAGCCTGATCAAAAAAATCTGTGATGTCATTAACATAAAGCGCTTTTTCGTTTTCATCTGTCAGCATAAGGCATGTTTGTCCTGTTACAATGTTAAAACAAATACCCTCAAATATTGGGGATTCACCTTTAATATTTACAGAAAACATCGGCCGTTCGTCTGCAATAACTTTCAAATCACGGATTTCCTTTAAAATATATATTGATTGCTTGTTTTGACGGATTAAAATATCAATAGTATTATTTGACTGTATGGAGGTGTATCCGCATTTTCTGCAGGAGTACGGCACATTATGATTTTCAGGTTGCTGAATGTACAGAGTTCTGTTTTCGCTGTCAAAGAGCGAAGTTTGAAGTGTCGCCCAATCGGCAACCGTAGGCGCAGGAACCTTTGTATTTGTTTTAACGTTGAAGCGTAAAAAATGAGGATAAGCGGGTACCTCCCGACCGCAAAAGGGGCATCGGATCACATGGCGAGACAATTCGGCATCCCATCCATTCCTAACCGCTTTGGTATATCGGTGTTGGCTTTTTGTCCTTAGTATTTCATACGCTAAATTGATGTCAAGCGTTTCTGCCTTTTCACGGATTTGATATCCGCACGGCACTCTTAATTTGATTTCAAAATTTTCCATATCCATACATAATAAAATACCATAATCTGTGCACCAAAATCGGTACGCTGTTTTGAAAATAGCACTGTAAAACAGTTGATTTTATTGTATTGCATTTGATACAATAAAACATATTAAAAATAAGGAGATTGAAAAATGAGAATTATCGAAAGCGAATCAAAATATATTTTTGATACAGATGAAAATAGATTTCCTACCTTTACGAAAAAGAATATAGAATTTTTGAATGCAATTTTGCAATATGATTCTAATTACCGCTCGTCTTCATATGAAAGTGATTCAAATAATGAGGACACTTCCGATAAAGAGGACAAATATAAGCATGTGAACACTATAAAAGAATATGAAGAATCATACGCAGGGATTTTACAACGTAATAAGGATAATTTCTTTAATTCTTTTGATATGAGTAACATCAACAATACCTCAGATGATCTTTACAAAGTTATCGAATCAATTGACAAAATAAATTCAACGCATCTTGCATCTGAAGGAAACACCCCAAAGAAGGATGAAAATGAAGAGCGTAATAAAGGCAGAGAAAGATTTGCAAAAAAAATAAGAAGTTTAGGCGGGAACAGGTTAAAGGAGCGATTAGAAAGCAATTCAAAAGAAGATAGAGCAAAATTAGTCGAAGAACTCGCAAATAAGGATGTAGCCGGAAAACTGAATTTTTCTTTTGCAACCAAGTTTTGTGCATATGTGTCTACTCATGCATTAAATGATCCCGATAACTTTTGCATTTATGATAATGTCGTACAGTCTGTATTACCCTATTATGCCAAAATGTATGTAGATGAATCCGTATACAATGAAAAGAAATACTCAGGGCTTTATAAAACAATAAAAGATTGCAAACAAAATAATTATCAATCCCGTAATGAAAGTTTAGTAGAGGAAAGGTATAGAGAAACAAATAACTACAAAGGTTATATGGAACTTATCGATGACATCATAGCAGGTATAGAAAATAAAACAGGCGAAAAAATTACTTATCAAGATTTCGATCATATAGTTTGGTACTACTTTAAAGGGTCAAAGGGCAGAGTGCTTGATGCTATGGAAAGATTGCCGAAAAAAGATATTTCTAAAAAAGGTAAAAAGCAAAAGAATTCAAAATCCGATTCTATTTAAAAATTTAATAGTATAAAATACTCCCGACTATCATTACAACAGATAGTCGGGAGTTTGCTACATTAATTATCTTATGTACAGTTTTGGTTTCTTAAACCCCAAAGCCGATTTTTTGAACTTGAGCTGTTTTCTTTGCCGCCGGAATCTCTATGTCCTGTGCGCAAATAGAAATCAACACGCTATCGGAAACTTTTTCCGGATCCATTTCAAGGATTCGGGCGGCATGATTCATTTTTGAAAGCTCAAGGACATTTCGAACATATCTGCCGTTACCGAAATCCGGCTGTTTTTTTGCTTCATTAAATACACATGAGAGCTTTTCAACAGCACTTTCGGTAAGTGTAACACCTTTGCTCTTGCCTATGAGTCTTGCAATGTCGCACAGCTCGGCGGTATTGTAATCAGCAAAGGGAACATGGAAGGCAATGCGGGAGCGAAGCCCAGGATTTTTATCAAGGAATTTTTCCATTTCGTTCGGGTATCCGGCAAAAATTACAACCACATCTTCACGGTGATTTTCCATTTCCTGTACGATAGTGTTGATCGCCTCGTCGCCGAAGGAGCCGCCCCGCTCCTCCACAAGGGAATACGCCTCATCAATAAACAGCACGCCGCCCATCGCCGCACGGAACTTTTCCTGTACGGTTTTCGCCGTCCAGCCCACATATTTAGCGACAAGGTCGCCGCGTCCCACTTCTATAAGCTGACCTTTTGAAAGCAATCCGTTTTCCTTCATAATACGGGCAAAAAGCCGTGCCACCGTAGTCTTTGCCGTGCCGGGATTGCCGGTGAACACCATGTGCATAGCAGGGCGATCCTGCTTAATACCTTTATCTTTATAAATACGCTGAAGCTTATAGTAATTCAGCGCTTTTTTTATAACTTCTTTTGCCTCAGAAAGCCCTATCATTTCACTGAGATCATCGTAAGCAGAACCCCTTACCTCTTCCTTTACTGCTTCTTTTCTGCACATAGTCAGATCCTTATATTGCGGGAAAACGGAAGTTTTCAGCTTGTTGTTATACCACTCGTCAAAAAGCAAGCGCAGTTCGCTTGGCAAATACAGTTTATCTTTTTCCAGCTTGGAAAAGAGTTTTTTATCCGTGCGTATGCGGTTCTTAGCGGCAAGCACTTTTAAATAATCGTATGCACGGTCATAATCGGCAAGCTCTTCCCTGATTTCGACAATACCTGTGTTCCCAAGGTTATCGAAGAAGACTTTTTTCGATTTTTCACATTCTCTTGGCAGGCAGAATACGGTAAGCACCTGATTGCGATATTTGAGCATTGTTTCGCAAAGCGCCTGTATCGTCTCGAATTCATTGCTTGCGTAATTGTCATCTTCTGAGTCGTCGTTTGCCAGATACCGCACTAAAATGGCGCCACCAACGCAGCTTTTATAAAGAACATCATATACAAGCTTTGAGAAATCCTGTCCTGGTTTAAAATCAATAAAACAGTAACGCCGTGACTGTAAACGTTTGTTGTCGAAAAGTGCCTGCAGCAGCGTTCGGGATAATACTTTTCGGGTGTCACGGTCATTAGTTTCTATCATATAGTGAACAGGGTGACCAAATGCTTTTGAGCACGTTTTTCCGGAATAAATGCGTTCGAGCTCAGGTGTCAGCGTATCGGAGGTCAGAAGCTCATTGGACTTGGCAAACAATTCCTCTTTTTGCGTGATCTCGTTTAAAAGGTTCTCACCATACTCGATACCACGCACATAGCGACCGTTTATTCTGTCAAGCTCGAATTTCTCCAGCACCTCGTCATCATCGCTGATATAGTCGTTGCGGTTAGCACTGCCCAGCAGATTTCGCATACTTGAAAATGTTATCTCGTCAACATCAAAATCATGGACATCAATCTCAAGAGACCTGAAGAACGCGCGAATTTGCTTTGTTTTATCGCCCATACCGGAATCAATAATTCCGACGGTTACCTCATCGTTGCCGATATCGGAAATAAAATAACAAGAATTACCGCCTTGTATCTGATTAAATTCTTCACTTTTACGCGCAATTCGTCTTGCCCGTTGTTGCATGATTCGACGATCGTTGTTTTCTTCTGTCCATTTTTCGTCGGCTACTATACCTATCACTTTGTAAAACTGCATTTTTGTACCTCCGTCATATTATTCCATTATGTTACGCTATTATAATACCATTCTTAATGTACCAAATATGGGAGGTTACAAATCAGCAGTAAAAAGGAGAGGCGAAATGCCTCTCCTTTTGCTATATCTTTATTCTTGCTACCTTACCCCACGGAGGATCTACTTCTTCATTGTTAATCAGCCACAGCACGGGGATACCCTTAGCCAACTCTTCTTTGGGAAACGGTGCGTATCCATCGGTTAAAACGATAACGCTTGCAGGGGGAGTATCCTGCATATACCGGTCTACATATTCAAATATTATCTGAAAATCCGTTCCGCCGCCTCCGGCAGGTCTGATAGCAATAAACTCTTCAAAGCTTGAAAACGGCTTTGGCTCTATAATTGCGGCGTCAAAAAATCCAAGCCATCCTCGAAGTTTCCCGTTAAACTGATCAATCGCGCCCTTGATTTCAGAATAGGCAGCCGTCATCATCTTGTCGGATATGGAACCTGATGTGTCTATCATAAACAAAATGTCCTCTACCTCATCGCTCTCACCCATTTCATTGAAATCCGGCAGGAAGAAGGGACTGTCCTGAAAACGCCTGTCAGGGGGAGAGAATGAGTAGTCGTTTATTTCTTCTTGCACGAATTCGTTCAGAATACTTCGCCAGTCGTTTTGCGGCTTTGTCAGTTCTTCAAGCATTCTTTTGGCGAACATAGGAAGCGTTCCCCTTGAATTAGACGGGTCACGAATAGTGACAGCCTCGCAGATGTCGGCAAACCGCTTTACCCAAACTTCCCGTAAAATACTGTCATATTCAAATTTGCCCCACTGGGTGTGGTCATCCCACATTCCCGGATTAGATGCTACGTTTTTTCGCTTTGCCTGTTCCTTTTGTGCTATTCCGTCTTTTGAGCCGGGCAATGCGGAAGGTTTTCCTTTTTTGGGGGAAGGCGGCAGCATCTCATACACCTCTTCGGCAGTGTATAAATGTCCCTCCTTGCCGTCGGGGGCAGTGTGCATAGATACGCCGTGTTTTGAAAGTGTAATGCTGCTTGGTTTGCCGCCGTTTTCCAGCATAATATTGGAATTGACCACAATGTCGGCGGCAATATTGTATCGTTCAGGATCATCTACATCTCCACGCAAGCAATGCTGAAGTACAACGTGAAGTATTTCGTGAATCATAATAAAATCTAACTCGCTGTCCGAAAGGCTGTCTAAAAATTCGGGCCCGAATGCTATTCGTTCTCCATCGGTATAGGCGGTATGAGAACCCTCGTCAATAGAATAGATCATGTGCATGAGCAACAGTCCGTAAAAGCCGTGATTGCATAGAATTCGCATTCTTGTCATTAACAGACGCTTCATATATTCCCGTACCTTTTCTTCAGACAGTGCCATTAAGCAGCCTTCCTTTCGTTGACAGCCATGCGGAAAATTCGGGAATACGCAGTAGCTTTGTCCGGTAATCCGGCTCGATGTACATATAGTCTTTAAGCAAGACTGTGGAGAAATCCGGTGGCATACGGTCAGCGTACTGCACGGAATTGGCAATTCTTCGCATATCGTCTTTGTGATTGCGGGCATAAGCGGTCATAGCGGCACAGAGGGCATACATAGCGTCAGTTCCGGTGGGGACTTTTGGCTGTTTTCCGTCGAAAATATCTTCAATATTCGGTAAATCGTCATACACATTTGCCCAAGTGCGAAACTCAATGGCGAGTCCCGTGCCGATAATGCCCGAAATCAGAGAATACATCTTATCCACATCGGAGTTTACATAGTTTAGAATATTGCTGACCATTTCCCACGCACGGGGAGTTGCGAATGCAAGGTCATCGTTGCCCGAGTCAAAATTCATAAGATGTTGCTGACGAAAAGACAAAAAGCCTATCACTTTATCGTTCACACCTGAGCGTATCGCCCATTCTTTCCATGATTTAAAGTTGCCCTCTACTTCAATATGCAAAAGACGGTTTGCGAGGGCTTTAGGCATTTTAAAAGCGACGGATTTGTCAGTAGTTCGGTTACCTGCTGCTATGACAATGCAGTTTTCAGGCAGCTTATGCTCACCGACAACACGGTCTAAGGTGATTTGGTATGCCGCTGCCTGCACCGATTGAGGCGCAGCGGATATTTCGTCAAGAAAAAGAATATTGACAACATCTTCACTGGGATCCATTTGAAAAATCTGCGGTTTAAGCCACACCGCCAGTGTTTTGTCAGCATTGGCGGTGGGAATACCGCGTAAATCAATGGGGTTAAAGAGCAACAGACGAACATCGGTTATAAATGCCCTTTTGCCGGTGTTTTTTTCAATTTCTTTGCCCAGTTGCCGAACCGCCTGTGACTTACCGACGCCTGGCGGCCCCCAAAGCATCACAGATGGGAATACTTTTATCGGTAATCCGGCATTTATTATGTTGCAATAGGCAGGAGTTAATTCTTCAATCAGACGTTTAACATGCATTTGCGGAATATTGGCGATTTTCATCTCTTTTGAACTGCTCATTTTTTATCCACCCCCAGCTTTTTATCTATTTTTCCGATTTCTGCTTTGAGCTCTTCGATTTTTTCAGTATAGCTTTCCTTGATTTCAAGTTCAGATTGAATATGTGCTCCACGGTTCTGCATATCGGCAAGCCTGCCACTTAGTTTTTCAATGTGGGCATCAAGGTTATCAAGAAAATTATCAATACGAATAAGTCCGCCTATCTCCGTGTCACCTAATTCTACATAATAACGACCGGTTCTTTGTAACCAAACGAAAGGCTTTTCTTTTTTCATATTCGCAGGTAAAGTGATTTGAAAGCCGTGATAAACAGTAAGCTTTGTTTCTGCTGTTTTAAGTTCATTATTTTGAACAGCCGCAAAAATCATTTCACGAATACTTTTTCGCTGAGAAGCCTCTGCCTGCTTTTCGGCGGTAGTGACGGGAACGGGCAGAGAACGAATAAGCTCATCATAAAACTCCTTGTCTTTTCGAGCGTTTTCTATTAAGACTTTTTGACGGGCAATTTGTGCAGGCAGTTCTCTCAATTCCTTCTCCAAACATAAGCGTGTTTCTACCAACTTGCGTTGCAAAGTGAGATAGCGTGAAAGTTCATTTGCTGTTTCCACACGCTTTTTGATAAGGGGATTTCCCACGGCAAGAGCCTTTACCTCGGCGTAATTCAGCACGGTGTCTTCAATATCCCCACCGTCACGTTCTGTATATGAGCCTGAAAGCAGTCCGGTAATAAAACGTTGTTTTGTTTCAAGAAGCTGCCAGGAATAGGCGTCAAAACTGCCTTCGGTGATATAACGGAAGATTTCTACATTTTTGTTTTCATTGCCCTGACGTAAAATTCGTCCTTCTCTTTGCGTCATATCCGCAGGACGCCACGGCACGTCTAAGTGATGAACGGCAATCAGCTTGTCCTGAACATTGACGCCGAGCCCCAGCTTAAAGGTTGAGCCAATTAGTACACGGATAACACCTTTACGTACCATATCAAATAACTGATTTCTCTTGATTTCGCTTGTGGCATCGTGAACATAGGCGATTTTCTCATTGGGAATACCCAAACGGGTAAGCAGTTGTCTCATTTCGTCGTAGATATTAAAGCTTGCTTTCGGCGTTGAAGTGTCGCAGAATATAAGTTGTGTACCTGCGGTTCTTTGATATATATTAAACACATTCTCAGCACACCGAGCCACCTTGGACTGATAGGTAAATACGGCTGACGGTGAAACAAGCCGCAGGTCAAGTGCCGCTTTACGACCGTCTGTGGTAATTTTCAGCATGTTGTCTATTGTTCGCGGTACATATCCGTGTCTCACAGCGTCGGCACGGTCGGATATGTCGTTAAGATAATCGGCAAACTCCGTTGTTTTGGCAATCAACGAATCTGAATATCCGTCAAAATCGGGAATACCGTTATTCTTGTCAAGCTGATGAAAATCTGCTATCTGCGAAAAGAGAGAAGTCAGCTCAGGTAAATTGTGAAATTTTGAAAAACGAGTAGCAAGCCTGTAGCTCTGAGTGTCTACGTCTATTTCAAATTCGGTCACTTGCTCGGCAAACATACCTACCCAGCTGTCAAAATTTTGCATATCAAGCAGTGCCAGTTCCCCGTTTTGCAAATATTTCTGCATAATAAATGCATCGGTTATAGAGTTTGTGATGGGAGTACCTGTTGCCATTACAACTCCACCGCCGTTTTTCTGCACCGTGCGGACTTTGTCCAGCATGTCGGCGCATTTTTTTGAACCGTCGCTTTTAACGCCTAATACTTTATCTGTTTTTGTTTCGATAGGTACATTTTTATAATTGTGGGCTTCGTCCACAAAAAGGCGGGTTATGCCCAACTCGTCAAAATAGACATCGTTTGACAGTACATTCAGGGTGGCTGTCAGTTCTGCAAGCTGCTTTGTAATTTTCTCATTTTGTTTTTGCAGTTTTTTTGTATTTTTCCTGAAATCATACGCCGTTTCTTCAATGAGCTCCTGTGTATCTTTGAGCTGATTTATAAAAAAATGTTGCGAAATGGGAATTTGCTCAAAACAGCTGTATGCCATAATAATACCGTCAAATTCCTCATCCCGTATTTTTTCAAGCATCTTTTTGCGTTTAGTCGGTGTAAAGGATTTCGGTTCTACGGTGAGCAATTTGGCAGACGGATACATTGTGCGGAAAATATCTTGCCACTGTCCTATAATATTATTGGGCACTACGTAAAGGTTTTTCTTTGAAAGCCCCATACGTCGCAATTCCATACCGGCAGCAATCATCACATAGGTTTTGCCGCTTCCCACATCGTGAGCAAGCAGTGTATTAGGTGAGAAAAGTATCCGTGCAACAGCATTCTTTTGATATGGATAAAGCTGTATATCAGGCGACATTGTCGGGAAATCTAAAAACGAGCCGTCAAAAATACGGTGGCGCACGCAGCTGAATTTGTTTTCAAATATCGTCTCCAGCCGTTCTTTACGATTTTCGTCTTCCCACACCCATTTTTGAAATTCCGCAATCATCTTTTGCTGTTTTTCAATAGCGAGTACAGTTTCATCTTTATTTATCACACGCTTTTTACCGGATTTATTAGTTAAACACTGCACCTCATCCGTCACGGCAACGCTTTTCATATTCAGTGTCCGTTCAAGGATATACAGCGCTTCGATTCTATCGGTGCCATATGTTTTAGTATCTGTTACGCAGTGACCGTAACGGGTTTTATAGGGGATTTCCCAAGTGCCCGTAATTTCGTCGTGCCTTACATCAAAATCAAATCTCCAAAATGCACGGCAATTTCCTTCGAAAAGATGACTAATAAAATCGTCTATAATATCCGCCGGCACCCACGGGGAGCCGAGCGTTACATAAATATCCTTCGTGGACACAGTCGGCGGCAATACGGCTTCAATAGCTTTTAAATTATCAAAAAAATACCCTTTGTATTTAATGTTTGCAGCATTTGCTGCCTGCCACTTGCGCATAAGATTGCCTGAAAGATATTCGTCAGCGGTTTCCCATCCTTTGTAGAAGCATTCACCCCAGGTTTGCGGATTTTGATATATTGAGCCTCTCAGCGAACCGATTACTTCTTTGTACGAAATGCCTGTAATTGAGGATATGTATTCAATATCTACCTTGCCAAGTGTGTTAAGACTCAAAACGAGTGCGTCCGAAACGCTTTCTGTGTGTACGCCCTGTGCACGAACATCGGTATTAAAGACATTCTCCCAACTAAGCGGCAAATCCATGCAGGTAACCTCACGGATATGAGCGTCTTTCTTCTCTTTTTCTTCAAGCTCCTTTCGCCGGCGTTCCTCACGCTCACGTTCCTTTTTTTCAGCTTCCTCACGGCTCTTTACCTGTGCCTGCAATTTTTGCAGCTTGCCGATAGCATCATCTAATTCTTTGCTGGAAAGTATGTTCCCCGCATCATTTGACATATTCAAAATGTCAGCAATGCTCAACTGCTCAAAGGTCTTGTCATTTAATTTGTCACTCATATAACCGCTCCTTTATGAAATCCCTATCATAATATCACAGTTAATTGGACAAAATTGGTACATTACATATATGTTTATGCTTCCCAACTTATACAGTTCAGTCCTCCGCCGTACCTTGCTATTGAGGAGATACAGACAGGCACAACTGTTTTTGGAAATATTTTTTCTGCTAAATCGTTGGCCTCACAATCCATTTCGTTTTCGAAAGTCGGCAGAAAGATATGTGAATCGGTTTCCAAATAATTCAGATAACAGCCCTCGGCGCTGATTCCTTTACCGTCAAAGTAGGGGAATAGGATTGTATTGATACCGTGACCTTGCAAGACGGATGCGATTCTTTTTTCAAAAGTATATTTGCCTGTTACACGGTTGCCGAGAACAGTATTTTCGTCTAAAAATCTAACCATTCCGTCAGCGTGGCCTGTCATGTCATATCGCATAGACAACGACGGAATGATAATAACTTCTGCTTCTAATAACTTTTCAAGTTCTTCGACGAGCTCTTTAGCCGAATATTCCGGATTTTCGTAAAATACTCTGTCGCTGATAACAGCCTTTTGTTTAGAAGGGGAAAAAACAACATTTCCACCGTCAAGGTTGATATTAGAGTAGGTGATAGCGGTGAGTTTCTGCTTATGTGAAATATCTTTACGGTAATCGGTTCTGAGTTCCGGATAATTTCGCAAATAACTCGGCTCATACTGAAATGAAATAAATCTGCCTGATCTGAGCTTTACGGGCATAAAATCCCGCACCCAAATATCTTTTGTGTTAGATATAAATTTATATTTTATATTAAATAAATCAAGTGCGGCGAACAAATTGTCCGCCGCAGTTTTGTATGTACAGTCTGTTTTTAAAAGATAGGAGAAATAGAGCATATCATGACCCAAACCTTTTCCATGCCACAATTCCTTTTGAAAGTTCTTTAAGTTTTTCCTCGTCCGCACGTCCAATTTTAAGTTGCCCCTTTATATAGTTTGTTATAATTGTTGTTGCACTTTCTCCAGGAGTAAATGAATATTTTCTGATCTCATCTAAGGGCAAGGCCGCAAGTCCTTTGTCTGCAAAATCTCCCTTGATACCTTTTCTTGCAAAGAAAACAATATCCTTATCTATATTGGATATTTTCTTTTTCAGCACATTCTCACCATAATATTTGCATTTTAATCCCTTATCGCATTCACTGCATGTATCGCATTTATTGCAGATCGTTTCAGATATTGCACACTGTTTTTTAAACTCTTGGTTGACTAAAGCATTCTTTATAAGAATCGAAAGATAGTAGTCACCATTTGACAAAACAATATCTATACCATCTTTACATCCATAATGTACATACAACTCCCCGAATTTATTCTTTTGACGTTCACGAGCTAACTTATACGTTGGTGCATCGCTTTCACTATAAGCTGCATGCACGGATTTATCTTCAAATTTCTCTTTGCAGTAATAATACGTCTCAACCAATAAAGGCTCAATCGTTAAATCACCGATTTGAATAACATATTTCATCAATAATGTTTTATTGATTTCCTGTAAAATCCGAATTTGCTCATTTTGATCGGTTGCTTTTTCCAGCTGTTCGACAATCAGTTTTTTTAATTCTTCCATTTTAAAATCTCCTTTGTTAAAATATACTAAATATTGCTAACAACAGATATTTCTATACTTGCTTATATCTGTAGTTAGTCACGCAACCATATTGTAATAAAAACTCATCGATCGATATTCTCATCTATAATATTGGTGAGCCATTCATCAATCTCAATCTTTTCCTCAGACGACTCATTACTCCACAACCGTTCTCCGTTTAACATCGTAGCTTCTTTATCCTTTACTTTTTTCGCTACAAGATACAGGTTTGTGGCTACACAAATCCATGCGACAGCCATGTTGGATTCTTTGGAAATTATTTTCAAGAGCACATGCTTATCAATCTTTTCATCATCTTTTAACGGAAAATCTATGCTATATTTATTTTTATCATAAGCAACATGTTCCAATAGATAATTTTGCATTATGCTCTTTTCAATCAATACAGAAACGTTCTTTCAACTCTGCAATCGCAGCATCAAGTATGGTATTTAACGTAGAAAGATACCGTTTTCCAGCAAATGGCGGCCAAGCTCCGTGATATGTAAAAATCATTAAAAATGGCTGACCCGAGGAGAGACGCATCCTATACGCACTTGTCCGATTGTATTTACCGTCGCCTATGAGACAATTCTCTTTGCCATCAGAAAAGCGCTCCAAAATGTTGGCCCAAAAGTTTTCGGGGTGGTTATTAACCGCCTGAATCACCACTACATCCGGTTCAGCCGCCTCTATTTCAGCAAAAAACAATTCCTGACAGTACCGCCTCATATCATCAAAATGAAATAGATTTCTGACCTGATTCGGTTCACCGAAGGCGCATTTATATAAGTTAGTAAGTACATATTTCTCTGTCATAAATTCATAGTCATGAAGATTGGCACTGGACGTACTTTTGGGCGTATCCATTCGGTAAAAAGTACTCAGTAAGTAAGCTAAAACGTACCGTGCGCCACGGTAATGAGCATTAGAGGCGGATCTGCTCGGTGTCTCGATTTCCTGAATGATATAGTCTTGTTTGTCGGCGTGTTTGCTTTCTAAGCCTACCATCATGATCCTCGGTATCCGGGGATCTTCACCATATTGGCCTCCGACCTTAGCACGATCAAATGAATACTTGCATTTGTTTGCAAATTTTTTTCGAGTTTCCTCACAGTATTTGCACTGTGGTGTGTCTGTACCGTAAAAATTGGCATACACCTCATTCAATTTTCTTTTATATTCAGCAGTCGTCATTGTCGTCTATCCTTTCAAAGTAACTTCATATCTATCAGTGGCTTTTTGCAGATCATCTTTAATTTTTTCCACAAGGGACAGCGGAGACACTATTCTCACATAATTTATATACTGCATTGCCCAATGTTCCATTGCCATAGGACTGACTTTTACAGCAACCTTGACTTGCTTGTCATCGTCGCCGTATTTGCTAATTCTAATGTCCTTGCCAAACCAGTCGATAATTTGGTCAACAATATGGGATTCCGCAATAAACTCCACTTGCTCGGGTTTATCGGTGTACATATACGGCAAAGCAGTTGAAATCTCCTTGTAATTGATACCGTTTTCGTACCCTTCAACCGTTGTTATCGGTTCAAGTTTTTTATCCGTAATACTCATATTCGTAATGCGGTCAAGTCTGTAGTACGCAATACTCTTCCAGTATTCGTTCCGAGCCATCAAATAATATCTTTGGTTATGCAGAATTAACTGGTACGGGCTGGCACGATGTGTTAGAGTCTTATGAAACTTTTTATCCGCTTCGTACTTATTGTAATCAAAGCGTATCTGCTTTTTCTGCTCTATTGCTTCATCTACAATTTCAATATTATAAAATAAATCTTTATTCTCGGTTTTATCCCAATCACCAACCGTGTGAATGTGCCCCACATGAGAACGGAAATACTTGCTGGAAAGTGCACAAAGCTTATCAATCAAATCCTTTGAATATTTTGCAGCAATATGCTTACTCGAAAGTACACCGTCAATTAAGATTCGCAATTCCGCATCCGTAAAATCCCGCTCGTCTAAATAACTTCCCGCGCGCGTAGACTCGATTTCAAAACCTGCTTCTCTCAGCAGAGAAATATTACGGCTGACAGCCTTGCGTTCGATTACAATACCGTAATCCTCATCTAAGTGACGGGCAATATCCTCTTGCTTTAAGTGATGATTACAGTCGCTGTATTTTTGAAATATCTGTAAAATTCGTATCAATGCGAGTTTTTTGGGCTCTAAGCTTTCCATTCTGATTCCTCCAACATGATTTTATGCCAAATATTGTACCATATATGGTGCATAGAATCAAGTGAAACACTTATTGTAATCTTAATATCCATTAGGTAGACTCAAAGGTGTTTTCTTTAAATATATGTGGTCTGTTCTCAAAAAACACGTCCATTTTTTCAAGCATAATATCACTCCGGTTATATTATATATCATATCAAGATTTATACAATTTTACAAAGGATTATGGATTAGACTCTTGCTTTTTTTGGAAAAAATATGTATACTAAAAACACTAAAATAAAAAATACATAAGGAGAAATTCAAATGGAAGTTATTATTAATTCTTTAGCTGCATTAGCCACTGCAGTGGGCGGTAAAATTGTTTTTGCTGTCATCGTACTTGTTGTCGGTAAAGTTCTTATTGATGCAGTTTTGAAACTGCTCAAGAAGAGCAAGATGCTCGACAAAATGGATGCATCTGTCAAGACATTTGCATTAAGCTTTGTTAAAATCGCATTATATGTGCTCTTAATTATCTCTATCATCGGTATTTTAGGCGTGCCGA
>JAFLUO010000038.1 GCA_022508705.1 Oscillospiraceae bacterium | reverse complement strand
TGCCTTACAATATAAATGATGTTGTAACAGTTGCATATCCCGAAAATGTTGACGAAGCAGTTGAGGAGTTTTTAACTCAGTACATTCCCCCCGAAAGTCACTTGCAAATGAAGGTTGCGGTTTTCTTCAAAGATGGTAAAACAACTATTTGCATAGTTGAAAACCACATGTGCATGGACGGCGGCGACCTTAAATATTTCGTGAAAGCCCTTTGCAAGAACTACAATGACTATGTAAATGAGCATAAAAGCCCCATAGCTCTTCGCACAGGCTCAAGGTCTTATGAAGAGGTTTATTCAAGCTTTTCACCCACGGAAACCAGAATGGCGAAAAATCTTTATAAAAACGTATGCGCTAAAGACGACCATTCTTTCCCTCTTACGAACAACAGCATTGCAGACGTTTCGTTCATAGCACGCCGTAAAATTGACGAAGAGCGTTTTATGAAAATTAAGGCTGTGGGCAAAAAACACGGGGCTACCATTAACGATATGCTCGTTACCGCGTACTTTTATTCACTTTACGAGCTTGCAGGCTACAATCCTTACGACAGCGTTACGATTTCATGCGCGATTGACCTTCGCCGTCACATTAAAGACACGGAGGATATGGGAATTACCAACCACACTGCATTTATGCAGTGCAATATCCCCGAGCGCGGGCGGGATATTTTCCAGACGCTCAATTACGTTGTAAGAAGCGTAAATAAATTTAAAAACGATAAGTTTATGGGGCTTTACGGTCTACCCCTTCTTAAATTCGGTTACAGCATTTTGCCCCATACCGCTTCGGAAGAGGTTATTAAAATCGGCTATTCAAACCCGTTGCTTGCAATGAGTAACATAGGTATTCTTGAGGCTGATAAGCTCGCCCTTTCAGGTCATGAGCCGACAGATGCTTTCATGACGGGCGCGGTTAAATATAAGCCGTACGTGCTTCTTTCCGCAACGTCATATAAAAATGTCGTTACCCTTTCAATGTGCGTAAGAGGCAACGAGCAGGACAGACAGATTGTTGAAAATTTCTTCGATTTAATGGAGAAAAACCTTGCGGTACTCACAGGAGATGCTGAGGAATAAAAAATAAGACAGCAAATGAAAAATGGCAGGCGTAAAAGCCTGCCATTTTTGCATTTAATTTAATTATTTATCTGCCAGCAGTTTGAAAATCTTAAACAGTTTTTCTCTGCATTCGCCGTTTGTGTCAAGAAGCGGATTGTATTCAACAACGTCTAACGACGAAATTCCACGGTCAATAACCTTTTTGAGTATTCCGTAAACACATTCAAATGAAAGGCCGTTTGGCATAACGTAGCCCGTGGCAGGGAATTCACTGCCGTCAATAGAGTCAACATCAAAGCTTAAATGAATTTTTTTGTCGCCTATGTCCTTTAAAATCTCATTTAAAACGCTGTCTGCTCCTTGCTCTTTTATATCATCAGCCGTGTAAAGATGGACGCCCTGATTTTCGCAAATCACGTATTCTTCAGGGTCAATACTGCGTGCGCCTACAATATAAAGATTTTCGCCGTAAAGGTGAATTTTGTTGTCCCCAATATCAAGCTCCTTGGGGCAAAGACCGAGAGCTTGCGCCAGCGGCATTCCGTGAATATACCCCGTAAGCGAAGATTCAACCGTGTTAATGTCCGTATGACCGTCAATGTAAATAACGGCAATGTCGTTAGGTCCTGTAATGTCAGAGAGCGCGGCAATACTGCTCATTGCAAGGGAATGGTCGCCGCCCAAGCACACGGGAACAAGACCGTTTAAGTGCCCGTCAAGCATATTGCGGTAATTTTGCTCATTTACGAGCATAACGGTGGAAAGCCCGTGAAGTTTTTTATCGGGTTTTGTTTCGGAAACTTCTCTTTCGCCTTCAAAATCACGGAAAAGAGCCTTTTCGGAGAAAAACTCACCGAGTCCGTTTTCTTTCAGCTGTGCGTATGCGTGCTGAGTACCGTTCGTGGGTGAGCCGACACAAACGGGAGCTTCACATATTAAATATTTTGCAGTGTTTTCGTTATTCATATTTTTCGCCTTAACCAACAAGGAATTTATATTTTTCAACGCTGTAAAGGGGAATAAGCGGAAGAATTATAGGTGTTTTTTTAACGTAATTCTGATATTCGGGGTCAGAGCCGTAATTTCTGTTTTGGCGGATTTCAAGGCGCCTTGCGCCGCCGAACATAATGTAAACAATGCAAACGTATCCGATTATTGCGGCGCCCCATTCAACAATGCCTGAGTATACGTTAATGCCCGACACAAAAACGCCGGTCCAGAAAAGGATTTCACCGAAATAGTTGGGGCATCTTACAATTTTGAAAAGCCCTGAATCGCAAAATCTGTGGGGATTTGCTCTTTTTGCCTTAGACTTTTGGTGGTCAGAAACGGATTCAACGATAATGCCCAAAAGCATAACAACGGCGCCGATAATAGAAAATACGTCTGTACCCTTGCCTGCTTTCAGACGGAAGAAAACGGGTGAGATTTGCAAAGTATAAAGGAAAGCACAGCTAATCCACATAAACACTTTAACAATAAATTTCATTCCCTTGCCGTCTTTTATCTCTTTTTTCATTGCCTTGTTGTAATCGGCACTTTTAATTTCACGCTTTAAAAGGTAACCGCCTAAGCGAATACCGTAAACAATTAAAAGAACGGAGCAAATGGCGGGCGCAATGCTTAAATCCCCACGAAACAGAATTAAAAGAGCAATGCCTATGCCTGCAACAGAAAATCCGTAGCCCAATGAAATAAAGTAAAGATACTTGTAAAAGCCCATTGCGCAGATAATCAACGAAACGCATAAAATGATAAGATAGCTCATAAAAAATCTCCTAAATTTTAGTTGTTTGATTTATTTTATTAGAAAAGGCAAAACGCTTATGAATAATGCTGTGCTGAAATCAAATATTTTTCTTGAATTTCTTTGGCATTTTAAAGCTTACTAATTCCGCAAGGGCGATTTTGATAATATCGGGAATTATAAAGGGAATTACGCAAGTCGTAAGCACCGCAAAAATGCTCATACCGTTGCCTTTCCCTATGAAGAAATAAAACCATGCCGTGCCCAGCGTATAATAGCTTATCATGGCAATTAAATCGGTTACTACTCTTAAATATTTTGCATGCTTTTCAAACTTTTCTAAAACAGTAATTACAATTCCGCTGAAAATGAAGCCGAGCATATAGCCGCCCGTAGGGCCCATTATTTTGCCTATCCCTGCGCCGAAATTTGAGAACACGGGAAGCCCCGCCGCACCTAAAAGTAAATAAATTATTATTGATGCTGTGCCCTTTTTACCTCCTAAAAAGCGAAGAGCCAAAAACACGCCGAAGGTTTGAAGGGTAAAGGGAATTGCGCCCACAGGGATTGTAATCCAGGAGCAAACGCAAATGACCGCTGCCATAAGTGCTATCAAAGTTATGTCAAAAATTTTGCTTTTTTTCATTTTGTATATCCTTTTTATGTATTTTTTGTGGAATCTCAGATAACTGCAGCTATTAAATTTACTGACAATTCTCCAATAAAGCCTTTAAATGATTGCGCGTTTCTTCATCTTGCACATATAGATAAGTCGATTGTCTTGCTCTTGTTAATAACACTCGATATGCATTTATTACAAATTGCTTTTTAACCTCATTATAATCAAGGCTTTTTTTACCAATTAGATTGTTGACTTTCTTGCAATGAGACCAAATGCTACCCATTCTACACTTGCCGTTAACCTTTTCATCATTGACAGTCCATTCATTGTTTCTCCATAATAATGTATTTCCCCATATAACCACCGTATTATCAAGTTCCAGCCCCTGACTATCGAATTGAGTAGCAAATTCTTTAAGTCTATTACAGCCGCGTTCATGAAAAAAATCATATAGATTCTGTCCAATACCACTAAAGCTGTATTTTTTTCCGTTTTTTACATCAATAAAACTATATTTACTATCTCTGCCGTATCCCCAAGTATCATAACTATTTACAAGAAGTCCTATAGAATAATCGTCATCCTCGGCATGGTAAAAGCTCTTTTCAATATCCTGGAAATCATCAATTATGCGATATAAATTTTGTTGCCCTGAAAGTGCAGTATCTCCTTCAAGAATACTATTTATAATATTTAATTGAGGATCGCCCTCATCATTTCTTTTGTTGTTGATTAGCATAAGTTCAGGAATTATCTCAGTCGCTACATGGAATTGACGTAGACGCTCTTCATCTTGCTGTTCAGGAGTATACACCTTTAAGCTTATGCCGTTCTCTTTGGCAACATGGCTTATTGCGCCTATTGCACGTAAAACGTCTTCTTCACCATTTTCCTCACCATTATTTATTTCTTGCCCATTACCTAAAAAGAAAATGATACACTTGTTATCTTGTTTGTCCACTGGCTGATTTATCATGCCTTGGATCGCTCCAAATAAAAGTAAATATGTCTCTGAGAGATCGTTGGCGTAAATATAGTCTTGTTCATCTTTCTCGTATTCATCTGCCCATTTGTTAGCTATAAACCTTGATCTAACTGCAATATTTAATGAATTCCACAGCCTTTGTGCCTCATCAACAAGAAGAATACTCTGTTGTACTGTAACCGGATTCACATTAGGCTTGCGGTGAAGAAAAACATCACAATAATTCTTCGGGTTATAAAGTCGATTGATACGTTCAATCACGGATCCAGCAATTCCATTGAGGTCCTCATGTATTTTATTTTTTTTGGCGGTCTCATCTACAATACTGGAAAAATACTTTTCTAAATTATTATTTCCAGTAACATACTGTATTTGGGTATAGCCAGCATTTATATAATCTCTCAACAATGTGAAAGCTGTACCTGTTTTACCGGTTCCAGGTCCACCTTTTACAAGTATCACCCTCAACTCGCGAGTTGCTTTTTTAGGTACTCTATTGATGATGTCTTTGCACGCTTCAATGTTTTGACTGTTTGCCTCGACATAGTTTACAACACCTTCGGTAAGCAATGACGAAAATGTTCCCGTGATGGTTGGATCAATATATGAGGTTGAATCTAATAAATATTCAAGTCTTTCACGAGTGCAAGGATTAGTAGCACTTGCAAGAACACCTTCAAATGTTTTACTGGTAATTATACAGTTATCCATCTCCTCAACCTTATCAATAACTGCATCATTAGTGAAAACAAGATATTTCTCTACAGACAAACACCCTTTAGCAATATCGTTTGCCACTCCTTTAACACAATGGCGGATACGATTATAATATGAATTGATCTGATTTATATATCCGAGAAGGGTTGCTTTATCGGTAGATTCTCCACTTTTAAATTCTAAAACAATAATTTTATTGTTGCACACAATAACAGCATCGACCCAGCGACTATTTAAACAGTATTCAAAGCATACAGATACATCTCCTATACGTTCTATTATCTGTTCAGTAAGATGTGTTTTAAAAAAACGTAAACAATCTATCCAAGAGCGTATTTTGTTAACTGGATCATCATTTGCGCGTGTAGTATCATATGGTTTATTTTTATTAACTTCCTGCAAAGCTATCTTAAAAACACTTTCGTCAAGATCTGCATTTTCTGTGAGACTATACAACTCCTTACAAAAGTCTATCTCTTTTATATCTGGCAGCTCTCGAAATGAACAAATCACGGTTTTGAGTCTAAGCTTTCCCACAGAATTTATTTTTTCCATATTTTGAACCTCCATTTTTCTGTTCTCTTGAAGTGTCGTTCTATTTCCAGCTCAACAACATAGTAATCTTTGCGGTAGGAACCTAATGCAACAAAACTCATTGCTTACTTGACAAAAGAACAACCGTTTCAATGTGCTCTGTGTGGGGAAACATATCAACGGGTTGAATTTTTCGCACTTTATATCCGTTTTTGGTAAGATATAATAAATCTCTTGCAAGTGTTTCAGGGTTGCAGGAAACATAGATAATCTTTTGCGGTGAAAGCTTTACGAGGGACGAGAGAAAGGTCATATCTGCGCCTGCTCTTGCAGGGTCCATTATTACAGCATCAATTTTTTTGCCGTTTTCTGCCAGCTCTGTCATAAATTTACCTGCATCCGCCGCAAAAAATGAAATATTTTTTACGTTGTTCAAAGCGGCGTTTTCTTTGGCGTCTTTAACGGCGTCTTTGTTTATTTCAACGCCTATAACACTTTTAACTTTGCCGCTTGCAATAAGCCCTATTGTGCCTGTTCCGCAGTAAGCGTCAATAATTTCTTCCGTGCCGTTAAAATCTGCAAATTCAAGCGCCTTGCCGTACAGAATTTCGGTTTGCACGGGGTTTATCTGATAAAACGCTTTAGGCGAAATGCGGAAATTCATACCGCAAAGCAATTCCGTGATTTTTCCGTCGCCGTAAAGCACTTCGCTCTTATCGCCTAAAACCATTGCGGTGAATTTTGAGTTTACGTTTTGAACGACAGTCGTAATGTATGGACAATTTTTAACTAAAGCGTTTATAAAGGAGCGCTTTTTCGGAAATTCCCTTGTTGCCGTTACAAGCACGACCATTGTTTCGCCGCTTTGAAAAGCGGTTTTTACAAGTAAATGGCGTAAAAATCCGGTGCCGGTTTTTTCATCATAGGGTTTAAGCTTAAAGCTGATTAGAAGTTTTTTAACTACTGTAAAAATTTCATCGGCTCTCTTGTCTGTAAGTAGACAGGAGTCAATATCAACTATGTTGTGGGTTGAGGACTGGTACACGCCCGCAACGGTTTTTCCTCGGTAAACACCGAAAGCGTATTGAGATTTGTTTCTGTAAAAATAGGGCTCGTCCATTCCGATTATTTCCTGCACCTTGCCAAAACGTCCCAAAAGCTTAATCTCTTTCGCCATTTTAAAGCTGAGCTGTTTTTCGTAAGGCATATTTGCAAGCTGGCACGCACCGCATTTTTTAGCATACTTACAGGAATTTTCAGTCATCATCGTCATCAACTTACTTTCCTGCCGTCAAGAATCTGCACCGTTCCGAAAACGGGAAGACGGATTTCACCCGTGAAGGTATCACCATTAAAGTGAACCTCAATTTCCGCTGTAATGCGACCAAACATATTTATATCCGCCGTACCTTTAAGTGAGTTTTCACCTTCTATAATGTTATATACCGTAAATTTGGGGAGCTTGTCAAAGCCCTGAACCTCTACCTTAAAGCCGTATTCACCGTTGTTGTCGAAAATATCCACATAAGCGCTTCCCTTGAAAAAGGGCGTGTCCGCTCTGCCGTGCCATTTACCGATGTATTTTGTATTCAACTGCACCACCGACCTTTAAAAAACAAGACAAAATTTGAGTAAATTTTCAATATCAAAGCATATTTTACCATAATGAAAATTTATTGTAAATAAAAATAATGTTTTATAATGCGGATTTGACAAGCGTACTCAAAAAGAGTATAATCTTACTATCTATAAAAAATGAATAGACCGAGGGATTTTTTATGAGTACATTTTTGGAAAGGTTAAGGCTGCCGAGAGTGCTTTTGCTGTTATTTGACATTCTTGCTGTCAACGGCGCATTTGCTCTTTCTCTTTTTCTGCATTTCGGCTTTTCAATGCCCCGTTGGGTAGCCGAGTACATTTTAATAAGATTTCCGATTATCACGGTAATTTATATAGGCTTTTTCCTTGCCTCAAAGATTTATAATAACCTTTGGCGGTATATGAGCTTTTACGAGCTTATTTGCACAGTGCTCTCTGTAGGGGCAGGCACGTTTGTTTTCTATCTAATCGAATATGTAGGTCAAAAGCTGCAGATCACAGGCGTGCTTGACTGGCACTTTTTCAGGTGCATGCCTTTTGTAGTTTACATAGATTCCTTCCTGATTATCAGTTTCTTAACCGTAGGAGTCCGAATGTTTTATACCGCTTACCGAACGCTTCGGTCTGACGCAAAAAGACGCAGAGGCTCGGCAAATAAGCGAATAATGATTATCGGCGCAGGAGATATGGGCTCTTCAATTATTTATGAAATGAGCATCAGCGGTTACAAATTTGGCTCTCCCGTTGTTATTGTTGACGACGATGAAAGCAAGCTCAGCTCTTCAATTCAAGGTATTCCCATTGCAGGAACCACCAAGGATATACCTGCAATCGTTAAAAAGTTTGGGGTAAATGAGATAGTTTTCTGTATTCCGTCTGCCACAGCTCAGCGTAAACGTGAAATTCTTGAAATCGCAATGGGCACGGGCTGTGACCTGAAAACAGCGCCGAATATTGACGAGCTTACGGGAGTTCGGGACAAAGTCTCTGAAAAAATCCGTGACGTTGATGTGCTTGACCTTCTTGCACGCCCTGAGGTTGAGCTTGACACAGAAGTTTGTAAATATCTTACAAATCAGACAATTCTTGTCACAGGCGGCGGCGGTTCAATCGGCAGCGAGCTTTGCAGGCAGATAGCGCGCTATGCACCTGAGAAAATCGTTATATTTGACATTTATGAAAATAATGCGTTTACTCTTAAAAATTCACTGGACAGCCGTTATTGCGGCGCGCCGGAAATTGAAATACGCATAGGCTCCGTTAGAGATGTGGCACGGCTTCGTGAGGTTTTTGAGGAGTTTCATCCGTCATCGGTCTTCCACGCAGCAGCCCACAAACACGTTCCGCTCATGGAGGACAGCCCCTATGAAGCAGTTAAAAACAATGTTCTCGGCACTTACAATGTATGTCTTTGCGCCAATGAATACGGTGTTCAGAATTTTGTTCTGCTTTCAACCGATAAGGCGGTTAATCCCACAAACGTTATGGGCGCTACCAAGCGAATTGCCGAGCTTACCGTTCAGCATTTCAGCAAGATTTCAAAGGGAACAAAATTTGCCGCAGTGCGTTTTGGAAACGTTTTAGGCTCAAACGGCAGTGTAATTCCGATTTTTAAAGAACAAATAAAGCAGGGCGGCCCCCTGACCGTTACACATCCCGATATTACTCGTTACTTTATGACCATTCCCGAGGCTTCTCAGTTGGTAGTTCAGGCAGGCGGACTTGCTAAGGGCGGAGAGATTTTTGTGCTTGACATGGGCGAGCCTGTTAAAATTGTTTCTTTGGCAGAAAATCTTATCAGACTTTCGGGCTTTGAGCCTTATAAAGATATTGAAATTCAGTTTACGGGGCTAAGACCCGGTGAAAAGCTTTATGAGGAGCTGTCTTTGGAAGAGGAGATGGACGGCAGGCGCAAAACGCAGAATGACAAAATCTTTGTTACTGCTCCGATTCCCTTTGACGACAAGCTTTTAGAAAATGAAATCAGCCTGATACCGAATTTAAATCCGTCCGAAACACGCGAATTTTTAAAGCGACTTGTTCCGAACTGTAATTTTAAAAACTGATAATTTAAATTAAAACATCAGCGGAGTGCATTTGCACTCCGCTTTTTCATAGAAAACCATTCCTAAAATAAGGTAAATTACTTGAAAATTCTTTTAACAACAAGTATAATAAAATCATACATTAAAACATCAGTCACTTTTCGGAGGGTTTAAATATTATGTTAGAAATAAAAGATAAACAGTTTTATATGGACGGAAAACCGTTCACAATTTATTCGGGTGCTATTCACTATTTCCGTACCTTTCCCGAATATTGGGAAGACAGACTTTTAAAGCTTAAAAAAGCAGGCTTTAACACGGTTGAAACTTATGTCTGCTGGAATCTTCACGAGCCAAAGCCCACTAAATTTGACTTTTCGGGAATACTTGACATTGAAAGATTCGTTGAAACGGCCCAAAAGGTTGGGCTTTACTGCATTGTCCGCCCTGGTCCGTACATCTGCGCCGAATGGGATTTCGGCGGCTTCCCCGCATGGCTTTTACAGGATAAAAATATGCAGATTCGCTGTATGTACCCCGATTACATAGCGTGCGTTGACCGTTTTTACAAAGAGCTTTTGAGCCGTCTTGTGCCTCACCTTGAAAGTAACGGCGGAAATATTATTGCAATGCAGATTGAAAATGAATACGGCTCTTACGGTAACGACAAGGAATATCTCCGACATATTGAAAGCTTAATGCGTGAATGCGGCGTTGACTGTCTGTTATTTACCTCAGACGGAAACTGGAAAAATATGCTTTCAGGCGGTTCTCTTCCTGAGGTTTTCAAGGTGCTGAATTTTGGCTCAAAGGCGAAAACTGCTTTTGGCTGTATGAAGGATTTCCAAAACGACGGACCTAATATGTGCGGTGAATTTTGGTGCGGTTGGTTTGACGCCTGGCGGGGTATTCACCATACAAGAAAACATGAAGAGATAGTCAAAGAGGTCAAGGATTTTCTCGACATTGGCGCAAGCTTTAATTTCTATATGTTCCACGGCGGTACGAATTTCGGCTTTACCGCAGGCGCAAATCACAATCCGGGCAAGGCTTACGAGCCTGATGTTACCAGCTATGACTACTGTGCGCTACTTAGCGAGTGGGGCGATTATACCCCTGCTTACCACGCAGTAAGAAAACTCCTTTGCGAAAAACAGGGCATTGACACGGGCGAACTTCCGCCCTCACCCGAACTTCAAACCATCGGCAAGGTTGAGCTTACGCAAAGCGCTTCGCTTTTTGAAAATCTTGATAATATCGGCGACCGTCACCGTGCTCCCGTTCCCGAGGGAATGGAATATTTCGGTCAGAATTTCGGCATGATTTATTATGAAACCGTTTTAGAGGGAAAATACGATATAGCCCGTCTTACGTTCAAGGACGTTCACGATTACGGTCACGTTTTTGTTGACGGTGAGCTTAAAAAGATTATTGACCGCACGGTTTACACTCAGCCGAAAAAACACATTTTACCGTCAATTTTGGGCAAGCATGACGGTGAAGAGGACGGCGTATCTATATTGATGCCCCCAATAAACGGCAAAAAGAAAATCGGCGTACTTGTTGACACATTCGGCAGAGTTAACTACGGTAAAAAGATGGACGACCGCAAGGGACTAAGCGATATTTTCATCGGCGATCAGCGCCAAATGGGATATGATGTGTGGACGCTTCCTCTTGATAATCTTGACAGGCTTGAATATGCGGAGCTTTCAAATGTTGAACACAAGAATTATCCCGTATTTTTAAAGGGTACTTTCACAGCAGACAGTAAGGCAGACTGCTTTATTCACCTTGACGGTTTTACAAAAGGATACGTATTTGTTAACGGCTTTAATCTCGGCAGATATTGGAGTGTCGGTCCGCAGAAATCTCTGTACCTCCCAGGCGTTCTTTTAAAGGATGAAAACGAAATAATCGTTCTTGAAACGGAAAAATATTCAAAGCCGTTTATTGAAATTACGGATAAACACGAGTTAGGCTAAAAATTGAAATAATTTGAATTACAAAATCATCGCAGTTGAAAAATCTTGCGGTGATTTTTCTTTTCTGTATTATTACAAAATTGTAATGGTAAAGAGTGTTTCTGTATGATAAAATAAGTTCAGTACATTATTTTGGAGGAGTAAATATGAAAATATTTGTTCTTGAAGATGACGAAGCTATCGGCATCGGTCTTTCTTACACTCTGCAAAGCGAAAAATTTGAGGTAACACTTGCAAAAACCGTAAAAAGTGCATATGAAATTATTGAAAAAGACAGCTTTGACCTTTATATTCTCGATTTAACTCTTCCTGACGGCAACGGATACGACGTCTGCAAGGCCATAAGGGCAAAAAGCGACTGTCCCATAATATTCTTAACGGCGTTTGACGATGAAATAAACGTTGTTACGGGCTTTGAATTGGGCGCAGACGATTATATTTCAAAGCCTTTTCGTGTCCGCGAGTTGATTGCAAGGATAAATGCGTGCTTAAAACGCTATTCAAAAAATTCAGAAAAGGACACCGTGCAAATCGGCGAGCTTACCGTAATTCCCGCTGAAGCAAAGGTACTGGTGCGCGGGCAAGAGGTGATCTTGACTGCAATGGAGTACCGACTTTTGCTCTCGTTTATCAGCAACAGAGGAATAATTCTTACAAGGCAGCGACTGCTTGAAGATATTTGGGACGTTGAGGGCGACTTTGTAAACGACAACACTTTAACGGTCTATATCAAAAGACTTCGGGACAAAATCGAAAAAGACACGGAAAATCCCGAATACATTAAAACAGTAAGAGGTATGGGGTATATTTTAAAATGAGGAAACTTAGCTTTAAAGGATTTTTGAGTTTAGCCGTAGCAATCAGTATTTTGTTTACGGCGGTAAATTTACTTATTGATTTTAAATGCGGAGTAATATCCGCCGTTTTTTCAGCGGTGCTTTTGATTTTGTTTGCAATTTTTGAAATAAACCGTACAAAATTTATTGAAAATATTAACAATTATCTTTCCGTTGTGCTTCAGGGTAATTATTCCTTTGATATAAGGGATAATTTTGAGGGCGAGCTGTCGATTCTTAAAAACAATATTTACAAGGTGGTCGTTATGCTTAAAAGCACTAACGACGAGCTGAAAAAAGAAAAGCTGAACCTTGCACAGTCGCTGGCGGATATTACCCATCAGCTTAAAACTCCGCTAACGTCAATAACCGTTATGACTGACCTTATGGAGAATGAGGAAATGAGCGAAAAACGCTCGGAGCTTTTGGGGATAATCAAAGCGCAGACCGACAAAATGAATTGGCTCACGGTCACGCTTTTAAAACTTTCCCGTCTTGATGCAGACGCCATTTCCTTTAACTTTACGGACATACATATATCAGACATTATCGACACGTCTTTAAAAACATTTCAGCCCACGCTTGATATTAAGAACATAACGGTAAATAAAAACTTTACTGATTTTGAATTTAACGGCGACAGCGCCTGGACGGCGGAAGCGGTTAAAAATATTATTAAAAACTGCATTGAACATACAGACGAAAACGGCGAGCTTACAATCACATCCAAAATCACAAATATTTACAGCGAGCTTGTGATTTCGGATAACGGATGCGGAATTGACAGCGAGGACCTTCCGCATATTTTCGAGAGATTTTACCACGGGAAAAACGCCTCAGCGGATTCGGTAGGCATAGGTCTTAACCTTGCGAAAGAAATACTGTCAAAGCAACGGGCGGAAATTTCCTGCGAGAGTGAACTCGGCAAAGGCTCTTCTTTTATAATTAAGTTTTATAAAGGGATTGTTTAAAAAATTTTGGGCGGGACGATGTGGGCATCGTCCCCTACTAATCACAAACTACTATTCTCTAACAACTAATATTACATAATTGTAATGAAAACAGTCACCGAACAGTCACATTTACCCTTTATAATGGCGTTAGGGTTGAGAGAGCCGAACAGAAAAAAGGTAAACCCCTTACAAAACATATCCCCGCTTCATCATTTTACGGCGTAAAAGCCAATTTAGATTCGACTCTCCCTGCCCTAAACACACGAAAGGAGAAAAATATGAAAATTCTCGAAATCAACAATTTAACAAAGTATTACGGTAAAGACGAAACGCAGGTAAAGGCGCTGGACGGTGTGTCATTTTCGGTAGAGCAGGGCGAGTTTATTGCAATCGTGGGCCCGTCTGGCTCGGGTAAATCAACTCTTTTGCACATTTTAGGCGGAGTTGACACCGCAACGGGCGGTCAGGTAATAATCAACGGAACGGACATAAGCGCCCTTGACGAAACAGCTCTTGCAATTTTCAGAAGAAGGCAGATAGGTCTTATTTACCAGTTCTATAACCTTATTCCCATTTTAACGGTTGAGGAAAATTTAACTCTGCCCCTGCTTCTTGACGGCAGACACCCTGATAAACAGCAGATAGAAACTATGGCGCAAAAACTGGGGCTTTATAACAGACTTTCTCACCTGCCCTCAGAGCTTTCGGGCGGCCAGCAGCAAAGAGTTTCAATAGGTAGAGCGCTTCTTAATAACCCTGCTCTCTTGCTTGCAGACGAGCCAACGGGCAACCTTGACAGTGAAAACAGCAAAGAGATTATTGAGCTTTTGCGCAGATTTAATAAGGAATACAGACAAACCGTTATAATCATTACTCATGACGAGCGCATTGCGCTTTCCGCTGACAGGGTAATTGCCATTCAGGACGGCAGAATTGTGAGAGATGAGGTGAAATAAGTGAATATTGTAAACACTCTCACGCTCCGTCACATTAAAACACATAAAAAAAGGAGCATTTTAACGGTTGTTGCCATAATCGTGTCCGTTGCAATGGTGACGGCGGTTTTCACAAGCTCCATTTCATTTATTAAGTTCTTCCAAAATGCAACTATAGCCCTTGACGGCAACTGGCACGCAAAGTTTACGGATAAAGACTATTCTCTTCATAAACCGTTTTATGCAACGGACGAAAACATTGTGGAGTTTGGTGCAAGAGCCTCTTTAGGTCATACAGATTTCGGTATTGAAAACTCGTCGCATATTTCTTTCATTTTTGCCGCTGAAAAAAATTGGTTTTCAATGAGAAATGTCACCGTGTCGCAGGGCAGACTCCCCGTAAACAGCCATGAGCTTCTGCTTACAACAACGGCTATTGAAGAATTTGAACTTAATGTAAATGTCGGCGACAAAATAACCATTCCCGTTACGGTTTACAATGCAGAAAAGGATGAAAATGAAGAAATCAAGCGGGAATATACGGTTGTGGGCATAAGCGACAGCTTTGTTTCAGCAACGGAAAACTATGAAATCTTTTCAGGGCTTGACAGCGAGGCGCTGGAAATGTCTCAGGAAACTCTTGTTTTAGCCCGTTACGATAAGCTTAACAATTCAATTTGGGATAAAATGAAGCAAACCGAAAAAAGCGTAGGGCTTGACAGTTACGGTTATCACAGCGACCTGTTCAATTATTCGGGAATTATGGCAAACAACGGAATACTTGTTTCTCTTGGGCTGTTTGCAGGAATATTACTGTTTATTATTGCGGTTGTTTCCATATTCATGATTTACGACAGTTTTGCCGTTTCTTATCAGGAGAGGGCAAAATATCTCGGAATGTTAGCGTCCGTCGGCGCTACAAAGCGGCAAAAGAGAAAATCAATTTATTTTGAGGGTTTGATTTTAGGTGCAATCAGTATTCCCTTAGGTATAATTTCGGGAATCGGCGGAATTGCCGTAACTTTTAAATGCATTGAAGATGCGTTTTTAGCGACTATGAATTATCCTTTGGGCACTTTAAAGGTTTACGTTAACTGGATTGTAATTGTCGGAACGGTGTTGGCAAGCGCCCTTACAATTTTTATTTCAATGTGGATTCCTGCAAGAAAGGCTTCAAAAACAACTGCTATTGACGCTATAAGGCAAGTTGGTACGGTTAAGGTGAAAAAGCCGAGAAAGCTTCGCACGTCAAAGCTTACGGAGAAATTATTCGGTTACGAGGGCGTTCTTGCCGTTAAAAACTTTAAACGAAACGGCAGACGGTCAAAAAATATTGTATTCGCACTAAGCCTTAGCGTTATCGTATTTTTAACGGTCACAAATTTCAGTATGATGCTCTCCGACACAATGAGAGGCACGTTTGTTTCTACGCCCGA
>JAFLUO010000037.1 GCA_022508705.1 Oscillospiraceae bacterium | reverse complement strand
GAACCAGCGGCCTTCAGAGTCGGAGTCTGACGCTCTATCCAACTGAGCTACGAGCACAAATATTAAGTGAGCTTTCGTGCGACTTGAGAATCAAGCCGAACAAAACATATTTAAACATTAAAAATCTTATTAAACATTAAATCTGAAAAGAACTATATCGCCGTCCTGCATAATATATTCCTTGCCCTCGGAGCGAATTTTTCCCTTTTCTTTTGCCGCCTGCATTGAGCCGAGCGCCATTAAATCGTCAAAAGAGATAACCTCAGCACGAATAAATCCCCGCTCAATATCAGAATGGATTTTACCTGCCGCTTTCGGCGCTTTCGTGCCTTTTTTAATAGTCCAAGCCCTGACCTCAGGCTGACCTGCCGTTAAGAACGACATAAGCCCCAAAAGGTCATAGGATTTTTGAATGAGAACGTCAAGACCACCCTTTTCAATGCCGAAATCGTTAAGGAACATTTCCTTTTCTTCTTTTGTCATTGAAGAAATTTCTGCCTCAAGCTCGGCACAAATCGGAAGAACCTGCGCACCCTCTGCCTCGGCTATCTTTTTAACCGCATTGTATCTTTCATTATCGTTAATTCCGTTTGCAAAATCGTCCTCACTCATATTGCAGGCGTAAATTACGGGCTTTGCAGAAAGAAGCGGAACGGTTGCAAGGATTTCTTTTTCATCGTCATCTATCTCAACTGCTCTTGCGTTTATGCCGTTTTGAAGAGCATCGTGAACACGGCGCAAAAAGTCAAGCTCGGATTGAAGAGTTTTATCGCCCTTTAAATCCTTTTCCGTCTTGGCAATTCTTCTGTCGAGAATTTCAAGGTCAGAGAGAATAAGCTCAAGATTTATTGTTTCGATATCCCTTGCAGGGTCAACCGAGCCGTCAACGTGAGTAATATCGTCATTATCAAAGCAACGGACAACGTGAATTACTGCGTCAACCTCACGAATATGCGAAAGGAATTTATTACCGAGACCCTCACCCTTTGAAGCGCCCTTAACAAGACCTGCAATGTCAACAAATTCTATGGTTGCAGGAGTTGTTTTTACAGGGTTATACATCTCCGTCAGCTTATCAAGTCGCTCATCCGGCACAGCAACAACGCCCACATTTGGCTCAATAGTGCAGAAAGCGTAGTTAGCCGCCTGTGCACCTGCGTTTGTTATTGCATTAAAAAGGGTACTTTTTCCTACATTCGGAAGACCTACAATACCGAGTTTCATATATTATACATCCTTTGCTGAATTTCGATTTAATATTATACACTATTGCAGAATTTTTTTCAATATATAACAAGTAAAAAAGCGGTGAATTCACCGCCTTTGTTTATAAGTTATTATTATTTTTCTTTTGTTTTATCTTTGAATATATACGAACACAGCAATATATGCAAAATACGGCGATTAGTAAAATACCGCATACTATTCCTGCCGTGGCGTTGGGCGAAAAGCTGTCAACAAGCGGATGGAACAATTGATATACAATTAAGGTTTTGTTCCCTTGTGAGCTTTCAAATTTACTCTGCAACACTTTTATGACAACTCCGAAAGCGAGTGATGCTACTCCGAAATGTAAGGGCAAGTCAAAAAGACAGCCCAAATTACAAATAATCAGCAAAAATGCCGAAACAACTGCAACGGCAATCAAAAGATTTGCCATGCTTTTTGAAAGCAGTACAATTATTAAATCGGAAGAAATACCCGACTTGTTTTCTACGGTATTTATAATAAGCGAACGCACATAAATTCTTACTGCTTCCTCAGGCGTTCTTACATTTTCGTAAATTTTGGCGTTATCAACAACTGTTTCTTCTTTCAGGCGTTCTTTTGCCTCTTTTACATCGCTGTTAAGGTAATAATCGACACACTCTATCACAGTTGTTTTAACTATTGAATTGACAGCATCAGAGGAAATCAGTTCTTTAAGTTTCATATTTACGGTACTGCCGAAAATAGAGCTGAGAAGGTTTGAATAATTCTTAACGACAGAGGGCATAAGCTCGGTTACGGCTTCGTAAATGTAGTCGCTTGGAGTATAAGTTTTACCGCCGGTTGTGAATTGAATCTCATTTAAGTCGGTTTCATTTACCATCGTTTCAAATTCGCCGCCACAGAAGAAATGGCGAACGCCCGTTATTGCAACCGCACCGAGAGTCGAAAGTAAAAATACAACCGTCAAAAAAACGGATACGATTTTAAGAAGAACTTTTAATACTAAGCTGTTTGTTTTTTTGCCCATAGTAAAACCACCGAAAAAAGTTTAAAATTATACCCCGCCTGAGAGACGGGGTTTTAGTTTTAGGTTAAAAATCCTTAAATTAGTCAGCCTTATTATCCTTTTTCTTTGAGAAAAGAAGCTTATCAACAGGGAAATAAAGGAAGAACTGAACAGCACCGCAGCAAGCGCCTGAAATAGCCATTGCTGTATCAGCAGAGCCTGTAAGACCTGTAAAGAGCGGAATAAGTTTTGTTGAAAGCCATGCTGAGAAAATAATAAGCGCAATTGTAAATACTATGTATATCGGAAGAGTAACTGCGATATTAGCATCAGAATTGAAAGTCTTGTCTCTGTTAATAAAGAAAGAAACAATCTGTGCTATAACGTTTGAAACATTGGCTGCAATGAAAACGCCGAGTCCGAGCATAGCGCCTGTTTTTGCATCAACAGAGGATTTGAAAATACCCCAAATATCATATTCCTTTGCAAGGAATGCATCGCTCATAAAGAGCTTAATGAGAAGCGGTAAGAATGTCTGAATAACAAATGCACCCAGTGAAACTACAATAAATTTTACAAACTGCCAAAGGGTTTCAATACCCTTACCCTTTGAAGCAGCTGCGCTGTCAATGTCTTTTAAACCTTTTGCCATAAGAAAAAACTCCTTTTCATAAATATATATGCAAAGGTATTTTAACATATTATTTTGTTTAAGTCAACAAAAAACCGCATAAACTGCGGTTTTTGTTATGTATGTTTTTAAATTTTTATGTTATGTATTATCTGTGGTATCTTAATTTGCAGACGCTGTCGCCCTTTGCGATTGCCGCAGGAAGATCAAGCTTGCAGCCGTAGGCTTCGCCTATTCCCTGATCGCCGCACATGGCAATGTCGCAAAGCAGAGCGATTTGCTCATCGGTGCAACCCATTTTTTGCCAGCCTTTTACCAACGGGCAATAGTGGAAATCAATATCAAGATGGTCATCGTCACAGCGTTTTACGTCCATTTCAAACATCCACTGCCCGGGGAGTGTAAACAGAGTTTTTCTAAGTCCTTTAAGACTTTTCGTGCCGCCTTTTTTTACGAGATCCGCGCCTTGATTAAGCCCGCAGCGTTTAATTGCGGCACTGCCTACATCCCACCAATCGAGACCTCTTTTTCCGGCCTCGTCACAAAGCAGATACAGCCACTGCGCTCTCTGCTCCATCTGACCTCTTACAGCTTGAATCAACGATAACTTAATTTTGGGTTCGTTTGTAATTTTGCTCATATATTTTACCTCTTTTTTAACGATAACGGATTTTTACAGCCACTTTATTAAAAGCACTTTAATATTTCATAAGATAACGGTCGATTTCCCACTGTGAAACACGCTTGCTGTAATCTTCCCACTCGTGGCGTTTACCTTTAAGGTATTTTGTATATATATGCTCGCCGAGAACTTCTTTCATAAAGGGATCAGCCTCAAACTCGTCAAGAGCCTCGCTGAGCGAAGATGGTAGACATTCAATATTAGCCTCTTTAAGCTCTTTTTTGCTCATTGAGAAAATGTTCTGTGTAATTTCCTCCGGCGGAGTAAGCTTTCTTTTAATACCATCAAGACCTGCGGCAAGGCAAAGTGCCATTTCAAGATATGGATTGCAGGCCGAGTCAGGACAACGAAGCTCAACTCTTGTGCCCATTCCGCGGGACGCAGGAACTCTTACAAGCGCCGAACGGTTTGAAGCAGACCAGGAAATATAAACAGGTGCTTCGTAACCCGGAACAAGTCTTTTATATGAATTTACCAATGGGTTTGAAACTGCGGTTATTCCCTTAATATGATCGAGCAAACCTGCAATAAAGCTGTAAGCTATATCGGAAAGTCCGTTGACATCGTCAGGGTCATAGAACGCATTTTTGCCGTCTTTAACAAGTGACATATTGGTGTGCATACCGCTGCCTGCAATACCGTAAACGGGCTTTGGCATAAAGGTTGCGTGTAACCCTCTTCGTGTTGCATAACTCTTTACAACGTGCTTAAAGGTTACAACTTTATCAGCCGCATCAAGCGCCTCAACAAAGCGGAAATCAATTTCGTGCTGACCTGCGGCACATTCGTGGTGTGACTGCTCAATTTCAAAATTCATTTTACTGAGAGCCAGGCAGATATCTCTTCTGCATTCCTCGCCTAAATCTGCGGGGCCAATATCAAAATACCCTGCAATATCGTCAGTCTGGGTTGTGGGGTTGCCCTTTTCATCTCTTTCAAAAAGGAAGAACTCGCACTCAGGACCAACGTTTAAAGTGTATCCCATTTCTGCCGCTTCCTCAATAACACGGCGGAACACCCCTCTCGGATCGCCTTCAAAGGGAGTTACTTTATCTGACTTGTAAACATCGCAAATAATTCTTGCGATGTCCTCTTTCCAAGGGAGAATTTCAAATGTATCAAGGTCAGGCTTTAAGTACATATCTGATTCGTTAATACGAACGAAGCCCTCAATTGAAGAGCCGTCAAACATTGAACCGTCGTCCAAAACCTTTTCAAGCTGTGCGTCAGTAATAGCAACGTTCTTCATCTGACCGAAAATATCCGTAAACTGAAGTCGCACAAATTTAATATTATTCTCTTTTGCAATCCTTAAAATGTCTTCCTTCGTGTAGCCCATAAAATTCACACACAGCCTTTCTCACACCGCACTAAAAGCAAATTTAGAACAGTAAAATCAATTATTGTATTAGTATATCAAATATTTAATCTTTGTCAATGTCGTTGTTTTTCCTTCTAACATTATATGATTGATTTTTTGGAAAATATCACACGGTGATGTAACCGCTAAATGTAATTTTTGATTTCAGTTGGCTTTATTATGCCTTTTTCCGTAATAAATGCGGTAATTAGAGACGAGGAAGTAACATCAAAGGCAAAATTGAGAGCATGAACACCCTCGGGCGCCATTCGCTCTTTATACCAAAAATCCGTTACCTCTTCTGCCGCTCTTTCCTCAATAATTATTTGAGAGCCGTCGTTTAACGAAAAGTCAAAGGTTGAAAACGGCATACAAACGTAAAAAGGTATTCCGTAATGCTTTGCTGAAATTGCAACGGCAGACGTGCCTATTTTATTGGCGGCATCGCCGTTTTTGGCAACTCGGTCACACCCTACTAAGACTGCATCAACAAGTCCTTTTGCCATTACAGCTGAAGCGGTATTATCACAAATCAAAGTCGTGTCTATGCCTGCATTTACAAGTTCAAATGCAGTAAGCCTTGCTCCCTGCAAAAGCGGCCGTGTTTCATCGGCATAAACCTTTATACTGTGCCCCTGCTCTTGCGCTATGTAAACGGGAGCTAACGCCGTGCCGTATTTTACTGCCGCAAGCCTGCCCGCATTGCAATGGGTTAAAATCGCATTTTTATCAGCTAAAAGCTCTGCACCGTATTCGCCGATTTTTCGGCAGACAGAAATATCGTCCTCTATCATTTTAAGCGCAAGAGTTTTAAGATTTTTCTTTAGATTTTGTGGGGTACTTTTTCTTCCCCCGTCAAGCATCTTCTCCAGCGCCCATTTAAGATTAACCGCCGTCGGTCTGCATTGCACAAAATCAGCGCAAATTCTTTCAAGTTTAGATATTAAAATATAGTAATCGTCTGTTTCAATTTTATTTATTAAAACCGCCGTGCAAATTCCTGCAAAAACGCCAATGGCCGGCGCACCTCTGACTTTTAAGGTTTTTACCGCCTCAAACATTTCTGTGTAATCATCGGTAGAAACTTCACGGTATTGAGATGGCAACAAAGTTTGGTCTACAAATACAGCCTTGTTATTTACAGTATCATACCCTACCGTTGCGCCCTTTAAAAAGCACATTATATTTCACCTACAACGGCAGAAACAAGTTTTTGCATTTCATCTGCCTTTTGTTTGCCGATGTCAATTACCTCTTGCTCGGTAAGACGGTTTCCCGACATTCCTGCCGCCTTGTTTGCTACAAGGGAAAAACCGAGAACCTCCATTTTACAATGGTTTGCGGCAATAACCTCCATAACCGTTGACATTCCAACAGTATCTGCGCCCAGTGTTCTGAAGGCTCTTATTTCTGCAGGAGTTTCATAAGACGGACCTGAACAGCCAAGATAAACGCCTTCACGCAAATTAAGTTTCATTTTTTCAGCGCATTTAATTGCTGTTTCACGCAAAAACGGTGAATAAGCAAAGGACATATCGGGAAATCTTACGCCGAAACGGTCATCATTTTTGCCAATCAATGGATTTGTCCCCGTAAAGTTTATATGGTCGGTTATCAGCATAATGTCGCCCACGTTAAAGCTTTCGTTTATTCCGCCTGCGGCATTTGTTACTATAAGTTTTTTAACTCCCAAAAGCTTCATTACACGAACGGGCATAACAACGCTTTCAGGTGAATAACCTTCGTAATAATGTACCCTGCCCTGCATACAAACTACCTTTTTGCCAGAAAGAACGCCAAACACAAAACGACCTATATGCCCCGGAGCAGTTGAAACGGGGAAATTCGGAATATCCGCATAGTTTACATAAATCGGGTTTTCTACCTTGTCACAAAGTCCGCCGAGACCGCTGCCGCAGATAATTCCTATTTCATAATCGCCGTCTATTTTTGATTTTATAAATTCAGCCGCTTTCTCAACCATTTTAAACCTCGCTGACAACTTCTTTTACTATTCTGTTAACCTCAAAACCGATTTTTTCAATATCAATAGTCGTAAATTCTCCGTTTTTATAAAGTACCTCACCGTCAACCATAGTAAGTACAACGTCAGATTTCTCCGCAGAATAGACGATATTGTTTAAAATATCGAAATCGGGGTAAAGATTCGGTTTGTCGGTATCAATAACGGTAAGGTCAGCCTTAAAGCCTTCTTTAATAAGACCTGTGTCAAACCGCCCTTGAGCCTTTGCGCCGTTTACCGTTGCCATTTTAATTATTTCTTTGGGTGAGACAATATCAGCTTGACCCCTTATGCCCTTTGGCAGTAAAGCCGCCAGATACATTTCACGGAAAGAGTCCAGCCCGTTGTTGCTTGCGGCAGAGTCCGTTCCAATGGCTACATTAACGCCCTTTTGAAGAAGCGCATATGTATCGCAAACTCCGCTGCCCAGCTTTAGGTTACTTGCAGGGCAATGGGCAACCGTTGCGCCTGTATTTTTAAGAATCTCTCTGTCGCACTCCTCTATCCAAACGCAATGAGCGAAAATTGTGGGAGAGTCAAGCACGCCTACATCATAAAAAAGCTCTGTAGGCGTTTTGCCGTATTTTTTCTTACATTCTTCATGCTCAGATTTCGTTTCCGAAACATGAATATGATTTATAAGCCCTTTACCCTTTGTGTATTCTCCGAACTGCCGAATCATTGAATATGTATTTGTATATTCGGCGTGAAGACACATATCAACCTTTATTCTTCCGTTTTCGGTATTGTGATACTTTTCTACTGCTTCCAAAGCTTCTAAAACTCTGCTGTCCTCAAGAAAATCCGTATTATCAAACGACACAATGGAACGGCTGAAATTGATTTTTGCGTGTGAGTCCTTTACGGCTCGCATAATGCCGTCCTGAAAGAAATACATATCGGAAAACGACGTTGTTCCGCCCGACAGCATTTCGGCAATTGAGAGCATTGTGCCGAAATATGCCCTGTCGGGATTCAACCTGTCTTCAAAAGGAAAAACCTTTTCATTGAGCCACCTTGAAAGGGGCAAATTCTCGGCATATCCGCGAAGAAGAGTCATAGGCGAATGTGTATGAGCGTTGACAAACCCTGGTAAAAGCGCCTTGTTTGTACCGTCAAAGGTCTCACCGAAGTCGTCTTGCGGAGCAACTTTTCCTACATACGCAATTTTTCCTTCGCGAGTGCCTACATACATATTTTTTTGTATGTCAAAATTCTCATCAAGAATTGTAATATTTTTAAAAATCATAATTTTTTATTCTTCAACAGTTATTTTTTCAATTATTACGTCTGTTTTCGGTTTGTTGGTAAAGTAATCGGCAGGAACGCTTGCAATGCTGTCAACCGTTTCCATACCCTCAAAAACCTGGCCGAAAACTGTGTGGTGATAATCAAGCCACGGTGTTCCGCCCATTTTTTCATAAGCCTCTATGCACTCAGTGGGGAAATATTTTTCATCTGCCATTCTCATTTGTTCAAGCATATCATCAGAAACCTCTTTTGCCTGAACAATGAAAAACTGACTGCCGTTTGTAGAAGGCCCTGCATTTGCCATAGAAAGCGCACCGCGAAGATTATGAAGCTCGGGTGTAAATTCATCTTCAAAAGGCACGCCCCAGATGCTCTCCCCGCCTGTGCCTGTGCCGTTAGGGTCGCCGCCCTGAATCATGAAATTATCTATTACCCTATGGAAAATAAGACCGTTATAATAACCTTCTTTAGCGTGGGTCACAAAGTTTTCAACCGCTTTGGGTGCATGCTCGGGAAAAAGCTTAATTTTAATTTCACCCATATTAGTAATGATAGTCGCAATTTTGTCCCCTGCAACGGTTTTTTCAAGCTGATACATAAACAAACCTCCGATTTATTCTACGCTTTTAAGCGATTCAACCATATCTATCTTTTTAATTTTATAATACATTAAAATGTTAACGAGCATTGAGAAGACAACTGTGAGTATTGCTGAAATTACAACACTTAAGATTTTAAGACTTCTGCCGAACATATAAATATCCGTTTCAACAGTGCCCATTACAAATCTGTGAAGAACAATGCCGAGAATAATACCGAGAAGCGTACCGAGAACCGTCAGCACAATATTTTCTCTGTAAACGTATTTTGCAACCTCGTCATCATAGAAGCCCAAAAGCTTAATGGTGGCAAGCTCACGCCGTCTTTCGCTTATATTGATATTATTCAAATTGTATATAACTACAAATGCCAGAAGGGCTGCGGCAATAATCATCATAATAATAATGAATATAAGTCTTCCCGTCATATCGTTTATATCTTCAAGCGTTTCGTCATTGAGCGTTACAGACATAATTCCCGTAATGTTAAGCATACTGTCAACAACGGAATCCGTATCTGCCTTGGGGTCAAATGTTACCATAAGAATATTTGGGCCGGGCTCTGCACCGTAGAAATAGTTGTAAAGAGAACGGCTCATATAAACATAATTGAACATATAGTTTTCGGTAATTCCGCTGATTTTAACTTCTTTCGGCAAAGAGTCGGACTCGCTTTGGCGAATGAATATTGAATCTCCTACATTAACGCCTAAAAGCTCTGCATATTTTTCGGTAATAATTACGCCGTCGTCACTAAGCACAAGCCCGTCGTTAGCGGTGTTTATATCTTTACCTCTTATAATGTCAATTATATTTTTAAGCTTGCTGTTACCTTTTCTCGGCTGAATTGCAACAAAGCTTTCAAAGCCTTCGGTATCATTGGGAACAACAAGATAGGCATATTTAAGATTATCAACGTCATTGGAATTATCTGCGGAATATATGATTGAGCGGTGCGCCTGAGTGTACCCTGAAATATCGGATATATCCTGCACGTCTGAAAGCATTGCTCTTCTGCCCGCCCTCGTAAGCGTGCTGTCAACGGAAACGAGCGCATCGTATTTGAATATATTGCCGTACTGCTTAGACGCCATTGACGAAACAGAGTCGTTAATACCAAAGCCTACAAGCAAAAGCGCCATACAACCGCCGACACCGAAAAGTGTCATAAAGAAGCGGCGTTTATATCTGAACAAATTGCGGCATGCCGCCTTTTGAGCAAAATCGAGTCTGTCCCAAATGAAGCTCATCCGTTCAATAAGTATGCGCTTGCCGACTTTCGGGGATTTGGGGCGCATAAGCTCTGCCGCAACGCTTTTAAGTTCTTTATAGCAGGCGGCAAATGCGGCAACGCAGGTACAAAGAACCGCCAAAGCGGAAGCTATTAACGCATAATAAACATTTAAGTTTACAACAGTTTGTTTAAGGTTATAATAAGCCATACTGTACGCTCTTACAATAAGGTACGGTATTGTAAATTCACCGACGGCTACTCCTATTATGCTTCCTATAATGCTTGCAAGGAAAGCATACATAATATATTTTGAAATAATTGAAACCTTACTGTAGCCGAGGGCTTTAAGAGTACCTATCTGCGTTCTTTGCTCTTCAACCATTCTTGTCATTGTTGTAAGGCTGACTAAAGCCGCAACCAAGAAGAAAATAAGCGGAAACACCGTGCCCAAAGCGCCGATACTTTGCGCATCGTTAAGAAAGCTTGCGTAGGATTCAACAGAAGACCTGTCAAGCACATACCACTCGGGCACTTCCATATTATTAAGCCTTGTTTCAGCATTGCGAAGCTCAAGCTCTGCATCTGAAAACTCGTCTATTGCATCCTGCTTTGCAATCGCATACTGCTCTTTTCCTCTTTGAAGCTGAATTTCAGCATCTTTTATTTGCTTTTCCGTTTCTGCAAGAAGCTGGTCTTTATTTGCAAGAGATGACTGAACCTCATTTATCAGCTTTTCGCCGTCTTCAATTTCCTTTGTAGCAGCATCAATTTTTTTGGTATAATTCTCAACCTGAGCTTTGGAAACAGCCGCTAAAGCCGCTATTGCACTGTACTGCGCCTCTGCCTCTTTTATTTTTTCTTCAGGAGCGCCGCTTTCTGCTAAGTCTTTCCATGCATTGTAGTAAATATACGCCTCGCTCTCCGCCTTTTCTGCTCTGGCGGCCTCGGAAGCACGAAGCTTTTTGAGTTGACTGACCGTTTGCTTTGCCTCAGCTATTTTTTGCTTGCTTAAGGGAATTTCGGTTTCAGCACTTTCAAGCAATTTTTTCTTTTCTTCATAAATCTGTTTACTTGCATTCAGCACTTCTTCGGTGTCAAGAAGTTCCTGATAAGCCTTTGCAAGCTCGTTGTCGGCTATTGCTTTTTTAGCGTTGTATTCATTACTCGCTTTCGTAAGCATTTCAGATGTTTTAGAGCGAACCTCGCTGTAACGCACCTCGCATCTGATTTCTGCAATTTCATTGAGCTGTTTTGTAACTTTTTCAACGAGAGCGGAATAGTCGTCACTAAAGCAGTTAAGCTCTTTTGCCCCTTCAACCGTTAAATAAACAGACGTATAAACAGTAGTGGCAAAAGACTCCTTCGGAATAACAACATAACCGTCAACAACACCGTCGCCCACAGTAGCTGTTCCCATATCGCCGTTAAGGAAATAGGCAGAAGAACAAACGCCCACAATTGTGTAGGTTTCTGCGGCAAGGGTATCGAATATAGAATCAGTCGTACCCGTTTTAAGGGTCATATAATCGCCGATTTCAAGCCCTGATTCTTCAAGAAATTCACGGCTTGCAAGACATTCGTTATACTTTTCGGGGAAACGCCCCTTAGTACAAGTTATGTCGTTTATGCTTTGCGGCATAGATATGACCTTTGTTACAACCTCTTTTGAGTTAACGTGACAAATAAAGTTTGTGGTAAACGAGCCTTCCGCTTCCTTTACCCCTTCAATTTCCTTTATTTTGTTTAAATCCGACTCGGTAAGCCCCAAAGTGCCCACAACTCGGATGTCCATTAAGTTTTCTTTGTCATACTGCGCATCGGCAGATGCTTTCATTGCAGGGCTTGAAGAACGAAGTCCCGCAAAAAATGCAACGCCAAGCGTTACTATCAACATAATGGAAATAAAACGGCTTAAACTCTTTTTTATTTCCATAAAGAAATCTTTACGTAGTGATTTACTCATTTGTTATTTCCCTTACCATTCAATTTTACTTTACCATTCAATCTGTTCAACTGGCTTTGGCTCTGCGTTTATGAGAATTCGGTCAATCTGTCCGTTTTTAATCTGAATAATTTTGTCTGCCATAGGAGTAATTGCCGTGTTATGCGTAATAACGATAACCGTCATTCCCTTTTCACGGCAGGTATCCTGCAAAAGCTTTAAAATTGACTTACCCGTGATGTAATCGAGCGCACCCGTCGGCTCGTCGCAAAGCAAAAGCTTCGGGTTCTTGGCAAGAGCTCTGGCTATTGAAACACGCTGTTGCTCACCGCCTGAAAGCTGTGACGGGAAATTCCCTGCCCTCGAGCCAAGACCAACCTCGCCTAAAATCTGCGCCGCATCAATGGGGTTTTTGGCAATCTGCGCCGCCATTTCAACGTTTTCGGCGGCAGTAAGATTTTGAATAAGATTATAAAACTGAAAAACAAAGCCGACTTCATCACGGCGGTAGCGTGTCAGCTCTTTTTCTTTATATTTGGAAATATCCTCACCGTCAACAATGATTGTACCTGATGAGGCAGTATCCATTCCACCTAAGATATTCAAAACCGTTGTTTTGCCTGCACCGCTGGGGCCTACAATAACAACAAATTCACCCTTTTCAATGGGAAAGGTTATGTTGTCAACCGCTTTAATTTCAATTTCACCCATTTTATAGGTTTTAACTACATCGTTTAGTTCAATAAATGCCATAATTTACTCCTTAATAAGAGAATAATCTACATAGATATACATTTTATATTTTAACACACAAATTCGGATATTTCTATACATTTCTATATAAAATTCATAAAATTTTAATTAAATACAAATTTGCTTAAAATTGTGTTGATTACTGAACGCATTTTTTATATAATACAAAAGAAAGACTAAGACAGATTTTAAAATCTGATTTAAAGGGAAATCACAGAAATGACAGCACTACTTGTTAAACTTTTTATTAAAGACAGCGAAAAAATCAATGACAAAAAAGTTCGCACAGCTTACGGTGTACTCAGCAGTATTACGGGAATTGTTTTAAATCTGATTCTTGCAGGGGCAAAATATGCCGCAGGTGTTATTTCGGGCAGTATTTCAATAACTGCCGATGCTATCAACAACCTCTCAGATGCAGGCTCGTCAATAGTTTCATTTTTCGGAGTAAAAATTTCCGCAAAGCCTGCCGACAAAGACCACCCTTACGGTCACGGAAGGGTTGAATACATATCAGCATTTATAGTTGCGTTTTTCGTATTATTTATGGGCATTGAGCTTTTTAAGGACTCTGTCGGAAAAATCATCAATCCCGAGCCTGTAAAATTCAGCTTTTTGTCCCTTGCCATACTGATATTCAGTATAATTGCAAAACTTTGGCTCGGTATTTTTAATAAAACTCTTGGCAAAAAAATAAATTCCGCACCAATGATGGCAGTGATGAAAGACAGTTTCAGCGACTGCCTTGCCACGGGAGTTGCCGCCGTTTCAATTATTGTTTCCGCTTTTTCAGATATTAACATTGACGGCTATTTAGGTCTTATTGTAGCAATATTCATATTTATTGCAGGTTTTGGCATTCTCAAAGAAACGCTCGGAAACATTTTGGGCAGAGCGCCCGAAGAGGAATTTGTTGACGAAATAACTGAGAAAATACTGTCATATCCGCATATTTGCGGCGTTCACGATATGATTATTCACGACTACGGCCCATCTTGCAGATTTGCATCCGTTCACGCAGAAGTGCCGTCAAATGAAGATATTATGGAGCTTCACGACATTATTGACGGTATTGAAAGAGATATTTATAACGAATACGGTATGCTTACCTCTATTCACATGGATCCTGTTGTAATAAACGACGAAAGAATCAACGAGCTTCGCAAAATAACAGAAAATGCCGTTGCGTCTGTTGACGAAAGATTAACCATTCACGATTTCAGAGTGGTTGAAGGTCCGTCGCATACGAATTTGATTTTTGATACTCTTTTGCCGAGAGATATTAAATGCACAGACCGTGAAATTTGTCAAAAAATAGAAGAGGCTCTCGGCAAAATAGACGAAAGATTTTTCTGTGTGATAACAGTTGACCATGCTTTTCACTAAAAAATATTTTTTTACTGATTTGCACTTGAAAAAAGTGTAGAATTTAGTAGAATATATATGTAAAAAATTTAAGCGGAGGACTCAAAAAATGGCTAACAGAGAACTTACAACTATCCCCCACGGAGCTTTGGGAATCATCGCTCTTCCCGGCTGTGAAGAGCTGGCTGCAAAGATTGACAAATATCTTGTCAAATGGCGCGCCCAGCAGGAAAGCGAGCACAAAAGTACAATAGCTTTTGCAGGTTATGAACGTGATACATATTTGCTTGATGCATCATTCCCAAGATTCGGCACGGGCGAAGGCAAATGTACTCTTCGTGATACCGCAAGAGGCGCAGACGTTTTCATTCTTTGCGACGTCTTTAATCACGGTATTACTTACAACATTTACGGTCATACCGTTCCAATGAGTCCTGACGATCACTATGCGAACCTTAAAAGAGCAATTTCTGCCATTGAAGGCAAGGCAAGGCGCATTACCGTTATTATGCCCATGCTTTACGAGGGCAGACAGCACAAACGCTCAACCCGTGAGTCCCTTGACTGCGCAATAGCTCTTCAGGAGCTTTGCCTTAACATGGGTGTTTCAAACATTATCACCTTTGACGCTCACGACCCAAGAGTTCAGAACGCAATTCCCCTTTGCGGATTTGAAGACGTATCCCCCGCTTATCAAATGATTAAAGCTCTTATAAATAACGTTTCGGGTCTTAATTTTGACAAAGACCACATGATGGTTATTTCCCCTGATGAAGGCGGTATGGGCAGATGTATTTATTATTCAACCGTTTTGGGTCTTGACCTCGGCATGTTCTACAAACGCCGCGACTATTCAAGAGTTGTTAACGGCAGAAACCCGATTTTAGAGCATTCTTTCTTAGGTTCAAACGTTGAGGGTAAAGACGTTATTGTTGTTGACGATATGATTTCTTCAGGCGAGTCAATGCTTGAGGTTGCCTCAAAGCTTAAAGATTTGGGTGCTAACAGAGTGTTTATTTTCTCTGCCTTCGGTCTTTTCTGCGAAGGGCTTTCAGCATTTGACAACGCTTACAGAAACGGAGTATTTGATAAAGCATTTACAACAAACCTTGTTTACAGAATCCCCGAGCTTGCAAACTGCGACTGGTACTGCGAGGTTGACTGCTCAAAATATCTTTCATATATCATTGACACGCTCAATCAGGATAAATCAATCAGCACTCTTCTTGATACAAGCGATAAAATCAATGTTCTTCTCCGCAAAAACGGTTATAAAATTTAATTAAAAAAGTTTGAGTAACTGATATAAAAGAGCCACCGATGAGAATTCATCGGTGGCTTTACCTTTTATGACCCTATCTTTTTTCTTATAAGTCTAATATTTCGTCAGCAGATACCTTGTAGAATTCACATAGTTTTTTAAAATCTTCAACCGACATTTTTGTTCTGCGTTTTTCGTACTTACTATAG
>JAFLUO010000036.1 GCA_022508705.1 Oscillospiraceae bacterium | reverse complement strand
TCAGTTGGTTAGAGCAACCGGCTCATAACCGGTCGGTCCGGGGTTCGAGTCCCTGCTGGTCCACCAAAAATCGACAAGGCTCACAAGAGGCTTGTCGATTTTACTTATTCACTCTTCACTCTTCACTATTCACTTTTCACTAAAAAAATTCGGGCCCGTAGCTCAGTTGGGAGAGCGTACGGTTCGCATCCGTAAGGTCGAGAGTTCGAACCTCTTCGGGTCCACCAAAAATCGACAAGGCTTATAAGAGACTTGTCGATTTTACTTATTCACTCTTCACTTTTCAGTATTGGAAATCAAAAAATAATCTTTTACAATATAATAACAAACAACAGGAGGACTACATTATGACCGAAAAGATAGTACAGACGGCAGGCAGGGAAAGCCTTGGCGAATTTGCGCCGATGTTTGCACATTTGAATGATGATGTATTGTTTGGCGAGGTGTGGAACGAGGAGGTTCTCTCCGTAAAAACGAAATGCATAATTACGGTGGTGTCTTTAATGGCGTCGGGAATTACGGATTCTTCGCTGACATACCATTTGCAGAACGCTAAAAATCACGGCGTAACGAAAGAAGAAATTGCGGCAATTATCACCCACGCAACAATGTACGTCGGCTGGCCCAAGGGCTGGGCAGTATTCAGACTTGCAAAAGAAGTATGGAATGAGCAGGTTGCAGAGAAAACTGAAAAAGATAAATATCAGAATACGATATTCTTCCCCATCGGCGCACCTAATGACGCTTATGCCCGGTATTTTTCAGGGCAGAGCTATCTGGCTCCGCTCTCAACTGAGCAGGTCATGTTCTACAATGTGACCTTTGAGCCTGCTTGCCGTAATAATTGGCATATTCACCATGCGAAAAGCGGCGGCGGTCAAATACTTATTTGCGTGGGCGGTCACGGATATTATCAGGAATGGGGCAAAGAGCCTGTTGAAATGACTCCGGGCAGTGTGGTGAATATTCCTGCGGAGGTAAAGCATTGGCACGGCGCCGCACCTGACTCATGGTTTTCGCATATTGCCATAGAGGTTTCGGGTGAGGAAACGAGTAACGAATGGTGCGAACCCGTTTCCGACGAAGAATACGGAAAGGTAAAATAATACGGAGGGCAAAGTAATTGCAACACGCAAAAATGAACGGTAAATCAATGGTAGATGGCGCACCGTGGAAGCATATTTTAAGATTTGCTTTTCCCGTGCTTGCAGGGTCGCTTCTGCAACAGTTATATAACACCGTAGACTCCATTATAGTCGGCAATTTTTCGGGTGAGGACGCTCTTTCGGCGGTTGGCACAACGGGAAGCTTTACTTTCTTGTTTTTGGCGCTGGCAATGGGCTTTTCGGCCGGAAACGGCGTGGTTGTGGCTCAGCACTACGGTGCAGGTGACGAAAAGCAGGTAAGAGCCAACGCGTCAACGGGCATTTTGCTGTTAATGGGCATGGGCGTACTGTCTACAATAGCAGGGCTTATTGTTTCACGGCCTGCATTTACATATTTTGTCGGCGTTCCCGAAGATTTTTTAGAGCTTACTCTGCAATATTTCAGAGTTTATACAATAGGACTGATTTTTCAGTTCGGCTATAATATTTTCTCGTCTATTTTAAGAGCCGTGGGCGACAGTGCGGCAACGCTGTATTTTCTGCTGATTGCCTCGGTGACAAATATCATTTTAGATTTGATTTTCGTCGCAGGCTTTCATTGGGGCGTTATTGGTGCGGCTGTGGCAACGGATATTGCGCAGGCAGGTTCGTTTGTTGCTGCATATATCTACATGACACGCAAATATCCCATGTTCCGTTTCAAACGAAAAGAATTTACATGGAATTACGGCTTGGCAAAAAGCACGTTGAGGGCAGGCGCTCCCATTGCATTGCAGTTGATAATTGTATCCTTCGGTCTTACCTTTATTCAAAGGGCGGTCAACGGATTCGGTCAGGTAATGACGGCATCTTTCACGGTAGGTTACCGAATTGAGCTGTATCTTAACCTGCCGTGCAGTGCATTTCAGACCACCCTTGCCACTTATACAGGCCAAAATATAGGCGCAGGGAAAATGGACAGAGTGAAAAAGGGAGTACGGCAGGCGTTGCTTATGTCGCTTATATTAACACTTTGTATCTCAGCACTTGTGTGGCTTTCGACAGATAAGATTATCGGATTGTTTAATCTGAGTGAACAGGCGGCAGTTTACTGTCATTCCCATATAAGAACTATTGCGCTGGTAAACGTTATTTTGACCTTGTATATTCCGCTGTTCGGCGTATTTCAGGGGGCAAATCACGGCGGCGCGGCAACAATGGTGGCGGTTGGAGCGCTGAGTGTCAGAGTGCTTACCACTTATCTGTTCCGATACAGCTCATTTTTCGGTTATACAATCATTTGGTGGAACGGACTGTTTGGTTTTGGCATGGGATTTTTAATTGCATGGACATATTATCTCAGCAACCGCTGGCAGAAAAAATCGTCTATCCAAAAGCAAATGACAAATTAAGACGCTTTTCACTCAAGTTAAATTACCTATTCGGAAAATTTTTAAAAACACCCCTAAAAAATACTTGACAGCGGGGAAATATTAGAGTACAATACAAAGAAACTGAATAGTGTTAAAAGTTATGACGAAGAATGGGCATGGAGATAAACGCCATAGAGAGCCGGTGGTTGGTGCAAACCGGTTTGTTGAAGGCCTTGTCCTCTCACTTCTGAACTGGGATCCTGAAGCTTTTGTGGGTAGGGTGACCCGTGTATGCTACGTTAGTGCATAGAGGTTGTTAGACTTCGATAAGGTGGCGGAGAAAAATTCCGCAATTTGAGTGGTACCGCGAGTGTTAAATTTTACACCCGTCTCAAAGCAAGCAAAGGCTTTGAGGCGGTTTTTTTATCTGAAAAAATCTTTTGCAAATCTCTCTTGCAATTTAATCGTCAGTTACCTAATTTTTACACATAAACATAAAAAAGAGAAAGAAGGCAGAAAGAATGTTATCTCTTGACAAAGTGTTCAATGCACAGACTGTGCTGAAAAATATTATCCGTGAGACGAATGTTGTTAGAGCATACGGAATTGCTCCCGACTGCGAGCTGTATTTAAAGCCTGAAAATCTACAAATTACAGGTTCATTTAAGGTCAGGGGTTCCGCGTATAAAATAGCGATGCTCTCCGAAGAGGAAAAGAAAAAAGGCGTTATTGCCTGCTCCGCGGGAAATCACGCACAGGGCGTGGCACTGGCGGCAACGAAAAACGGAATAAAATCTTTGATTTGCCTACCCGATTCCGCGCCTATTTCCAAGGTGGAAGCCACCAAGGGTTTTGGGGCTGAGGTTTGTTTGGTAGAGGGCTGTTATGATGACGCCTATGAAAAATCATTGGAATTGAAAGAGAAAGAGGGTTACACATTCGTTCACCCCTTTGACGATGAAAACGTTATTGCAGGTCAGGGTACAATTGCTCTTGAAATTTTAAATGACCTTGATAATATTGACGCTATCGTAGTTCCCGTTGGCGGCGGCGGGTTGATTTCCGGCATTGCTTATACCGCAAAGCAAATAAGACCGAACATTAAGGTTTACGGAGTACAGGTTGCAGGCGCGCCGAGTATGTATAACTCGGTAAAGAGCGGTGAAATTGAGTGTCTTGACTCGGTTTCTACTATAGCAGACGGCATAGCCGTTAAGCAGCCGGGTGAGAACACATTTGCTTTGGTTAGTGAGTACGTTGATGAAATTGCCTTGGTTTCCGACGACGAGGTTGCAAGTGCAATACTAACCCTCATTGAAAAGCAAAAGATGATAGCCGAAGGGGCAGGGGCTGCGGCGGTTGCGGCTGTAATGTTCCGCAAATTTGATTTGAAGGGCAAGCGCGTGGTAGCGGTAGTGTCCGGCGGTAATATTGACGTTACAAGCCTTTCACGGGCTATTGACCGCGGACTTCGCAATTCGGGACGTTCCACAAGCCTTCTTATTGAGCTTATTGACAAGCCCGGTCAGCTAAAGGATGTTTCACGCATTATTGCCAATTGCGGCGGTAACGTAACGGGTGTTCACTATGAAAAGGGCAACACCGAAAGTGTTAACGGCTGTTTCCTGCGTATTGAAATGGAAACAAGAGATTATGAACATGTAAATTTAATCACCCAGTCTTTAATAGACGAAGGCTTTAAAATTGTGTAAAGGAGTGTTTTTTATGAGAAAAATCAGTACAGTTAAAGCCCCGGCGGCAATTGGACCTTACTCTCAGGCGGTTGTTACGGGAAATCTTGTTTTCACATCGGGTCAAATCTCTCTAAATCCCGAAACTGGTGTTCTTGAGGGGGATAATATTACTGAGCAGACGCACAGAGTTTGCAAAAATTTACAGGCAGTCCTATCTGCCGCAGGTGTGACGACTGAAAACGCAGTAAAAACAGTATGTTTCTTAAGTGATATAGCGGATTTTGCCGCATTTAATGAAGTTTATGCACAATATTTTACCGAAAAGCCCGCAAGAAGCTGTGTTGCAGTAAAAGATCTTCCCAAAGGCGCTTTGGTTGAGATAGAGGTTATAGCAGAAAGGGGTAACACACAATGATGGATGCAAAAAAATACAGGGTAGGTTATTACCCTGTTGATAAAAAATATAATAAATGGGTGGAAAAGGATCATATCGAAAAGCCGCCCGTATGGTGCAGTGTTGATATGAGGGACGGCAATCAGAGCCTTGTTATCCCCATGAGCCTTGAAGAAAAACTTGAATATTACAAAGTATTGTTAGACGTTGGTTTTAAGGAAATTGAGGTTGGATTCCCTGCCGCCAGCGAAACTGAATATGAGTTCCTTCGCACACTTATTGACAACAATATGATTCCCGAAGACGTTACCGTGCAGGTGCTCACTCAATGCCGTGAGCATATTATCCGCAAGACCTTTGATGCTTGCAAGGGTGCTCCCAGTGCTATTATTCATTTCTACAATTCCGTAAGCGTGGCACAGCGTGAGCAGGTGTTCAGAAAATCCAAGGAAGAAATCAAGAAAATTGCCGTTGACGGCGCAAAGCTTGTCAAGAAATTAGCCGCTGAATATGAAGGCAATTTCCGTTTTGAGTATTCACCCGAATCCTTTACGGGAACAGAGCCCGAATACGCTTTAGAGGTTTGTAATGCGGTCCTTGACGTATTAGAGCCCAGTGAAACCAATAACGTAATCATCAATTTACCCGTTACGGTGGAGATGAGCCTTCCCCACGTTTACGCTTCACAGGTAGAGTATATGAGCGAAAATCTTAAATACCGCGAATATGTAACGGTTTCTCTTCACCCTCATAATGACAGAGGAACAGGCGTTGCCGATACTGAGCTTGCTCTTCTTGCAGGTGCAGACCGTGTTGAAGGCACACTGTTCGGAAACGGCGAGCGAACAGGTAATGTAGATATTATCACTTTGGCAATGAATATGTATTCCCACGGTGTTGACCCGAAATTAGACCTTTCCGATATGAACCGCTTAGTTGAGGCATATGAGCGATGCACCCGTATGCATGTTTATGAGCGTGCGCCTTATGCAGGTGCTCTTGTATTCGCCGCTTTCTCAGGTTCGCACCAGGACGCTATTGCAAAGGGCATGAAATACAGAGCAGAGAAAGACCTTAACGAATGGAACGTACCGTATATTCCCGTTGACCCGAAGGACATCGGCAGAACCTACGATGCAGACGTTATCCGTGTAAATTCCCAGTCGGGCAAGGGCGGTATAGGTTATTTGCTTGAACAGAGCTACGGTTACAACCTGCCTGCAAAAATGAGAGAGCATTTCAGCTATCTTTGCAAGGATATTTCCGACCGTGAGCATAAAGAATTAAAGCCTGATGAGGTTTTGAATATCTTTAAAAAGCATTATTTGAATCTTCAAAGCGGAATTGAAATAACAGATTTCGACTTTGACCACGAAGGCGATAAGGTGAAAGCCCATATCACCTTCAAAAAAGACGGAAAAGAAACGGCTATGGAAGCCGAGGGCAACGGCGCACTCAATGCAATAAACAAAGCCCTTTGCGCATTTACAGGCGAAAAGTACACCTTGCAGGTATTCACTCAGCACAGTATGCAGGGTGACGGCTCACGCAGTGTTGCCGTATCTTATATCGGTTTGGAGCGTGACGGCAATATGTTCTGGGGCGCAGGTACAGACACGGACGTTATTACTGCAAGCACAAAGGCACTCTTAAGCGCATTCTGCAATATGACAAAAGGAGATGTAAAATAATGGGAATGACTATGACACAAAAAATCCTGGCCCACCACGCAGGACTCGATAAAGTCGAAGCAGGTCAGTTAATAAGCGCAAAGCTTGACTTAGTGCTGGGTAACGATATTACAACACCTGTTGCGGTAAATGAATTTAAAAAAGCAGGCTTTGAAAAAGTTTTTGATAAAGACAGAGTGGCAATAGTCCTTGACCATTTTGTTCCCAATAAAGATATTAAAGCGGCTCAGCAGTCCAAAACCTGCCGTGAATTTGCGTGCGCACATTGTGTAAGCCATTTTTACGACGTTGGTAAAATGGGAATTGAGCACGCACTCCTTCCCGAGCAAGGCGTTGTTACCGCAGGGGACTGCATTATCGGTGCAGACAGCCACACCTGCACTTACGGCGCAGTTGGTGCATTCTCAACGGGCGTAGGTTCAACCGACATGGCGGCAGGCATGGCAACGGGCATGGCATGGTTCAAAGTACCCTCTGCTATAGAGTTCCGTTTAACGGGAAAACTGCCGTCTAACTGTAGCGGTAAGGACGTAATCCTTACAATCATCGGTATGATTGGCGTTGACGGCGCTCTTTACAAGAGCATGGAATTTACGGGTGACGGCGCTCACGCTCTTTCCATGGATGACCGCCTTTGCATCTGCAATATGGCGATTGAGGCAGGTGCTAAAAACGGAATTTTCCCCGTTGATGACGTGACAATGGAATATTTGAACGGCAGAAGCGAAAGAACTCCCGTAGTTTTCGAGGCGGATGCCGATGCTGAATATGAGAAAACAATAGAAATTGACCTTTCAAAAATCGTGCCAACGGTTGCTTGCCCCCATCTTCCCGAAAACACACACCCTGCAAGCGAGTTGCATGACATTAAAGTAGACCAGGTAGTAATCGGCTCCTGCACCAACGGACGAATGGAAGATATGGAAGCCGCTTATAACATTTTAAAAGGCAAAAAAGTAGCGGACGGTGTTCGTTGCATAATTATACCCGGCACAATGCAAATTCTTCGTGAATGTGTAGAGCGCGGCTGGTACACTTCATTTATTGATGCAGGCGCAGTAGTTTCAACCCCCACCTGCGGGCCGTGTTTGGGCGGATACATGGGCATTCTTGCCGAAGGCGAGCGTTGCATTGCCACCACCAACCGTAACTTTGTGGGCCGTATGGGTCACGTTGACAGCGAAGTGTATCTTGCATCTCCCCATACTGCCGCCGCAAGCGCGCTGACAGGCTACATAACCGAATACAAGGAGGCGTAAATCATGAATACTCAAGGAAAAGTTTTTAAATATCCCGATAATGTGGACACAGACGTTATTATCCCTGCACGTTATCTTAATACTCCAGATGCTAAAGAGCTTGCTCTTCACTGTATGGAGGATATTGACACGGAATTTGTTAAAAAAGTAAATGCAGGCGACGTTATGGTTGCAGGCTGGAACTTTGGCTGCGGATCGTCGCGTGAACACGCCCCTCTTGTTATTAAAACCTGCGGCACGGGCTGTGTAATTGCTAAAAGCTTTGCAAGAATTTTCTACCGCAACGCTATAAATATCGGTCTTCCGATTTTGGAGTGCGAAGAAGCGGCAGAGGAAATAAGCGCAAATGATGAGGTTAAAGTGGATTTTGACACAGGTATTATAACCGACATCACCACGGGCAAAACATATAAGGCTCAGCCCTTCCCGCCCTTTATTCAGAATATTATTAAAAAAGGCGGACTTCTTAAATCTTTGAAAGAAGGGGAAAACAATGGTTAAAAATATTGCAGTTATCCGCGGCGACGGCATCGGCCCCGAAATCGTGGAAGAGGCTTTAAAGGTTTTAAATAAGATTGCCGAGCTTTACGGACATACCTTTAATTATATTGATGCGGACATGGGCGGTTGCGCTATTGACAAATACGGTGATCCGTTACCTCAATCAGAATTACAAAAATGTATTGATTCCGACAGCGTTCTTTTGGGCGCGGTGGGCGGAGATAAATGGAACGGCGTTCCGGGAAATATGCGCCCCGAAAAAGGTCTTTTAAGACTGCGTGCAGGAATGGGCGTTTACAGTAACAACCGTCCTGCAAAAATCTGGCCGCAGTTAAGTGACGCATCACCTCTTAAAAAATCTATTGTAGATAAAGGAATCGACTTTATTATCGTAAGAGAGCTTATCGGCGGTATTTATTTCGGCGAGCACAAGACTGAGGGCGACACTGCAATTGATGTGCTTACCTACAGTGAAGCGGAAATTGAACGTATCGGCAGAATCGGCTTTGAGACCGCAAGAAAAAGAGGCAAAAGACTTTGCTCAGTTGAAAAGAGCAACGTTTTGGACTCAAGCCGTCTTTGGAAGAAGGTTATGCACAAATTAGCCGAAGAATACCCAGATGTTGAGCTTTCCGACATGCTTGTTGATAACTGCGCAATGCAAATTGTTAAAAATCCTGCACAGTTTGACGTTGTTGTGACGGAAAATATGTTCGGCGACATTCTTTCAGATGAAGCGTCTATGATTACAGGCTCTATCGGCATGATTCCGTCTTCAAGCTTAGGCGCAACCTCCTGCGGACTCTATGAGCCCATTCACGGCTCCGCTCCCGACATTGCAGGTAAGGATTTAGCAAACCCTATCGGCACTATTCTTTCCGCCGCTATGATGCTCCGCTTTAGCTTTGATATGCCCAATGAGGCAGACGCTATTGAAAATGCTGTTTCTGCTTATCTTGACAAAGGCTACCGTACTGCCGACATTATGAGCGAAGGCATGCAGCAGGTTGGTTGTAAACATTGCGGAGATTTGATTGTTGAAAACTTGAAGAAGGTGTAATTTCATGCTGCTTTCAGGTGCAGATATCCTTGTAGAAACGTTAATTGAACAGGGCTGTGACACCGTTTTCGGCTATCCGGGCGGGCAAATCTTAAATGTATATGACAGCCTTTACACTCACCAAGACAGAATAAACCATATTTTAACCGCTCACGAGCAGGGCGCCGCCCACGCCGCAGACGGTTATGCCAGAACAACGGGCAAGGTGGGCGTTGTAATCTCTACCTCAGGCCCGGGAGCTACAAATCTTGTTACGGGCATTGCAACTGCTTATCTTGACTCAGTTCCCATGGTTGCAATTTGCGGAAACGTTCCCACCACGCAGATAGGTTCTGACAGCTTTCAGGAAATAGACATTACGGGCGTAACTCTGCCTATTACCAAGCACAATTATTTTGTAGGCTCAGTTGAGGACTTGGCAGATACTATTCGTGAGGCTTTCTCTTTGGCAAAATCCGGAAGACCCGGCCCCGTGCTCATAGACGTTCCAAAGGACGTGCAAATAGCGATGTGCGAATATGAGCCACTTCCGCCTGCAGAAAAGGAAGAGCCCCGTGCCGCAAAAGAGAGCAATATTGAAAAAGCGGCAAAGTACATAAACTCAGCAAAACGCCCGTTCGTATATTTCGGCGGCGGAATTATTATTTCCGAGGCGCAGGAGGAAATGCTCCGACTTGCGGAAACTATTGATGCTCCCATTGGCTGCTCGCTTATGGGGCTTTCGGCAATTCCCACCGACCATCCGAGATTTCTCGGCATGCAGGGAATGCACGGGCATTATGCATCATCAATGGCAATGCACAAAGCAGATTTGATTATTTCCCTCGGCGTTCGTTTTAATGACAGAGTTACGGGCAACCGCCAAAAGTTTGCTACAGGTGCTAAAATTGTTCATATTGATGTGGACGGTTCGGAGCTTAACAAGACAGTCAACTCTGCAATTGGACTTCGGGGCGACGTAAAACTCACCCTGCAAAAGCTCCTTCCCTTAATAAACACAAGCAAAAAGCCCGATTGGACTGCAAAGATTGAGTCTTTTAAAGCGGAAGAAAAAGATTATCTTGACTCTCGCGAGGGCTTAACGCCGAGAAACGCTATTTTAACTCTCAATAAACATTTAGGTGAGAACACTGCTGTTTGTACTGACGTCGGTCAGCACCAAATGTGGACCGCACAAAATGTAAATCTTAAAACATCCCGCCGATTTGTTTCAAGCGGAGGTTTGGGTACTATGGGCTTTGGTTTCGGTGCTGCAATAGGTTCTGCCTTCGGCACAAAGGAGCGCAGTGTGCTGGTAACGGGTGACGGCAGCTTCGGTATGTGTTTGCAGGAGCTTGCTACCGCCGTAACCTACAATATTCCCATGGTTATTCTCATTTTGAATAACGGAGTGCTTGGAATGGTTCGCCAATGGCAGACTTTGTTCTACAATAAGCATTATTCTAACACTGTTTTGGAAAGAAAAACCGATTTTACCGCTTTCGCACGCTCATTCGGCGCAAACGGTGAAGCGGTATCTACCGTCGAAGAGCTTGACGAGGCGTTGACGAGAGCCTTCAAACAGGACGGGCCTTATGTAATCGACTGCAAAATAGACAAAGACGAGTTTGTTCTTCCAATGCTCCCGCCCGGCGGCAGTATGGATGACATTATTACGAAATTGGAGGTGGAGATGTGAACCGATATACTTTAGCGGTACTTGTGCGAAATCAATTCGGTGTCCTTAACCGCCTTACAAGTATGCTTCGCAGACGGCAGTTTAATATAAGCTCCTTGGCAGTCAGCGAAACGGAGTCTCCCGAATTTTCCCGTGCAACCTTCAGCTTTGACGGGGAAGAGGACGGAAAACAGCAGCTCATAAACCAGCTCTATAAACTGCCGGACGTTTTTTCAATAAAAGAACTGTCAAGAGAAAACTCTATAAGCTGTGAATTGATGCTCATTAAAATGCAGAACGACCCCGACACCCGAAACGACATTCAGTCAGCGGCGGATGCCTTTAAGGCAGAAACCATTGACTACACAAGGGAGTCAATAACCCTGCGTTTGTTTGGCACAGGTGAAAAATTAGATGAGTTCATTTCGCTTATGCGGGATTACACCATTTTGGAAATCTGCCGAACAGGTACGGCGTCATTGGAAAAAGGCGGCGGAGTGTTGCGCCAAAACTTAAATCTGTAATAAATATAATATATTTTAATATTAGAAAGAGGTAATTATTATGGCAAGAATTTTTTATCAGCAGGATTGCGATCTTCAGAAGCTTAGCGGCAAAACCGTTGCAATTATAGGTTACGGCTCTCAGGGTCATGCTCACGCTCTCAACCTTAAAGACAGCGGCGTAGACGTTGTTATCGGTCTTTACGAAGGCTCAAAAAGCTGGGCAAAGGCAGAGGCTCAAGGGCTCAAGGTTATGACATCAGCCGAGGCCGCAAAGGTTGCCGACATTATTATGATTCTTATTAACGACGAAAAGCAGGCAGCTCTTTACAAAGAGAGCATTGAGCCTAACCTTACGGAAGGCAAAACTCTTGCATTTGCTCACGGCTTTAACATTCATTTTGGCTGCATTAAGCCCCCGAAGAATGTAAACGTCATCATGATTGCTCCCAAAGGCCCGGGTCACACAGTTCGCAGTGAGTACCAGGCAGGCAAAGGCGTTCCGTGCCTTATTGCAGTTGAACAGGATGCAACAGGTGACGCTTGGGATTTAGGTCTTGCTTACGCCCTTGGTATCGGGGGGGCTCGAGCAGGCGTTTTGGAAACTAACTTCCGCACAGAGACTGAAACCGACTTGTTCGGTGAGCAGGCTGTGCTTTGCGGCGGCGTTTGCGCTTTAATGCAGGCAGGCTATGAAACACTTGTTGAAGCAGGCTATGACCCGAGAAACGCTTACTTTGAATGTATCCACGAAATGAAGCTTATCGTTGACCTTATTTATCAAAGCGGCTTTGCAGGTATGAGATATTCTATCTCAAACACCGCAGAATACGGCGATTACATTACAGGTCCCAAAATCATCACTGAGGACACTAAGAAGGCTATGAAACAAATCCTTAAAAACATTCAGGACGGAACATTTGCAAAAGACTTCCTTCTTGATATGTCAAATGCAGGCGGTCAGGTTCACTTTAACGCCATGAGAAAATTGGCAAGCGAGCACCCGTCTGAAACTGTCGGCGCTGATATCCGCAAGCTTTACAGCTGGAGCGATGAGGATAAACTTATCAACAACTAACAGGGGGTATTTTCATGCCGAAAAATATTGTTGACGGTGTACAGAATGCACCCCACAGAAGTTTGTATCACGCTCTGGGACTAACGCAGGAAGAGCTTGACCGTCCGCTTATAGGCATTGTCAGTTCATATAACGAAATCGTGCCCGGGCATATGAACATTGATAAAATTGTTGACGCGGTAAAAATGGGCGTTGCAATGGCAGGCGGTACTCCCATTGTTTTCCCTGCCATAGCCGTTTGTGACGGAATTGCCATGGGGCACACGGGAATGAAATATTCTCTTGTAACGAGGGATTTAATTGCCGATTCAACTGAAGCAATGGCTTTGGCCCACGGCTTTGACGGGCTTGTAATGGTTCCAAACTGTGACAAAAACGTTCCCGGTCTTTTAATGGCGGCGGCAAGGGTGAATATCCCTACCGTGTTTGTCAGCGGCGGACCGATGCTTGCAGGTAAGGTTGAGGGCAAGAAAACGAGCCTTTCAAGTATGTTTGAGGCAGTCGGCTCTTACAATGCAGGCAAAATTGACGATGCAAAGCTTTTGGAATATGAGTGCAAAACCTGCCCCACCTGCGGTTCATGCTCAGGAATGTATACGGCAAATTCCATGAACTGCTTAACGGAAGCTCTTGGCATGGGGCTCCGGGGCAACGGTACAATTCCTGCCGTATTTTCTGCAAGAATTGAGCTTGCAAAGCACGCAGGTATGGCGGTTATGGAGCTTGTGAAGAAAGACATCCGTCCCCGTGATATTATGACAAAAGATGCACTTATAAACGCTTTAACGGTGGATATGGCTCTTGGCTGTTCCACTAACAGTATGTTGCATCTTCCTGCTATCGCTCACGAATGCGGCGTGGAACTTAATTTAGATATTGCTAATGAAATCAGCGCAAAAACGCCCAATCTCTGCCACTTAGCCCCTGCAGGGCGCACCTATATGGAAGATTTGGACGAAGCAGGCGGCGTGTACGCCGTTATGAACGAGCTTACAAAGAAAGGATTGCTCAGCACCGACTGCATGACCGTAACGGGCAAAACCGTAGGCGAGAATCTTGACGGGTGCGTAAATCTCAACCCCGAGGTAATTCGTCCCATTGAAAATCCGTACAGCGAAACAGGCGGCATTGCGGTGCTTAAAGGCAACCTTGCCCCTGAGGGAAGCGTTGTTAAGCGCTCAGCCGTTCTTCCCGAAATGCTGGTACACGAAGGCCCTGCAAGAGTGTTCGACTGCGAAGAAGATGCTCAGGCGGCAATTGATGCGGGCAAAATAGTCCCCGGCGACGTTGTGGTAATCCGCTATGAAGGCCCGAAAGGGGGACCGGGTATGCGTGAAATGCTGAACCCCACCTCTGCAATTATGGGTATGGGGCTTGGCAGCAGTGTAGCCCTCATTACTGACGGCCGTTTCAGCGGAGCTACCCGTGGCGCTTGCGTAGGTCATGTTACGCCCGAGGCCGCTTCAGGCGGTTTGATTGGCATTGTTGAAGAGGGCGACATTATCAGCATAAATATCCTCGAAAACAAAATTGAGCTTAAAGTGGACGAGGCGGTTTTAGCAGAACGTCTTAAAAACTTTGTTCCTAAGAAAAAAGAGTTGACGGGGTACTTAAAACGTTATGCTGCGCTCGTTTCAGGCGGTGCTTCAGGCGCAATTTTGAACTGACATGAAAGATTTAAAAGAAAAAATCGACACTCTTTGTATTTTCAGAGAGTTTTTGAAGGATCCTGTCATTTCCGCTTTGCGTGATTTTCTTGAAAGTCCCACAAATTCGGCATATGCTGAGTTTGTGTCGGAGCTTTACAACGCAAACGGGGGAAATATCAGCGAATATATAAAAGAGCTTTGCGAAGACAGCGAAAACGTTTACGTTAAAACCGTGGGTAAAGGCGAAACAGTGCCTGAATATATGACTTGCGCGCTTGTTGCTGAATTGCAGGTTTTACAGCAGATTTCAGAGCTTTCAAAAGATAAACTTTGCGAAAATCTTGACAGTTCTGATTCTTTGCCTGATTTTGCTACCGAAAAACTGAATCTTTCGGAGATATATCTTCACAGAGCCGAAAATATCGGCAAATACGGGTACGGCATTTACGCTAAAAACCGTATGTTTTATGTTGACGGTGAAAATCATATTGTTCCCGTGCTTCATCCCGACAAAATCGGTCTTTCCGATTTGATCGACTACCAGCGTGAGAGGCAAATCGTGCTTGATAACACCAAGGCTTTGCTTGAAAATAAGCCTGCGACGAATATTTTGCTCACAGGTGATGCAGGAACGGGCAAATCCTCTACCATAAAGGCAGTTGTTAATGCTTTGTGGAGTGACGGTCTTCGTATCATTGAAATTCGCAAGGATCAGCTCCGTGCAATTCCCAAGATATTAGATGAACTGTCTGAAAATCCGTTGAAATTCATACTGTTTATTGACGATCTTTCTTTTCTTAAAGACGATGACAGTTTTAATGCACTAAAAGCGGTTTTGGAAGGCTCGGTTACGGGAAAGCCTAAAAATGTAGTGATTTATGCAACGAGTAATCGCAGGCATATAATCAACGAAAAGCTCTCCGACCGTGAGGGTGACGACGTTCACCGCAACGACACAATGCAGGAACAGATTTCTCTGTCGGAACGGTTCGGTATTCATGTTTCCTTTTACAAGCCGAATAAAGAAACTTTTCTTAATATTGTTCATCATTTGGCAAAAGAAAACGGGATTTCTATGGAGCAAAGCGAGCTTGACTTACTTGCCGAACGCTTTGCTTTGGAGCGAGGGGGCAGATCCGCCCGCTTAGCACGGCATTTTATTGACGGGTTGCTGTCAAAGTAAATATTGATTGTAGGGGTCGGTTTTCATGCCGACCCTTTTTTATGGATAATGAATAATGGAAAAAATAACTACCCCTGCTACTTTGGAATTCTTATCTTTCTATCTTGATTTTTAAAAGAAAAAATAGTATTATAAAACTAATTAAACGATGATTAAACTCTTGTACCGTTTGATTAAAATGTTTATAAAGGAGAACGTGACATTTATGAAATTGAAAAAATTTCTGAGTATCATTTTGTCGGTTGCAATTGTTTGTACGACGTTCGTTGCGACAATGCCGTTTACGAATGCCGCTTCAGTTCATGAGCATGTTGGAGGTAAAGCAAACTGCGTTACCCCTGCAATTTGCGAGGAGTGCGGAGAACAATACGGCGAGGTTGATAAGAACGCTCATATCGGTCACCTTGAAATAAGAAATTCCAAAAAACCGA
>JAFLUO010000035.1 GCA_022508705.1 Oscillospiraceae bacterium | reverse complement strand
GATTAGAAATTGTCCGCTTTATTTTAGGAAAACAATTTCTAAAAGTCGAATGTACCGATGATATACTAAGCCCCGAAGGGATCGCAGTTAGTTCTGCTTTCTCTTCGGGGCTTTTTTGTTTTTGCGGCAAAGGGAGTTTTATTGGACAGTAAAATATGATATAATTATTTGCGAAAAGCAAGAACAATTATATATGGCTTATGTCGATAATTAAATAGAGGACACTATCCTCGGAAAGGAGGCAAAGAAAATGCTATTGCAAAGATTAAGGTCGGACAGTTCGCTCACCCCGTTTCGCCACTCGGAATATATTCCGTTTTACTATTTTATCCCAAAAAGCATTCTGCAAAGATGCGGCGCAGAACTAAATTCCATTCCCCGCAATCCGCAAAAACTGCTGCACGACCCTGCGGCTTGTGATATCGTCGAAAGCGATCTGTTTATGCTGCTGATTTATGATGCCACGGCATATATGGTATGGCCGTATATGGGATTTGAGGAGTATATGGAGATATATTCCGGTTACGATCCCGCTTGGAAGCTTGCCCATAATCCTGAATACTGGATCAATGAGCTGACCATCGAAGGAATCATTCCTGACTTGGAAAAGTTGTATGATGGTTACGATGAAGATATGGGTTATGTTTCCGAAGGGGAAATCGACATTTATCTGCGGTATATCGTACCGAAGGTGATGGAGAAGTATAATATGAATGCAGCTATTCAAGTGGCAAAAGAATTCAGATGCTTCGAGGATTTCGATTTTCGGGACAGTCGGCAAAAAACGGATTTTTACCGAAAGTGGTATCATACCCGCACCAAACACCCAACAATTTCCCTTGAGGGATTTCAGGAAGACTACGCTGAAAGCCACAACGGGCAGGAATGGGATATGCCGGATAGCAGTCAGGATATTGAAACGGATGTTACGGCGCAGGTATTGGTGGACGAATTCAAATCGATGCTCAATGAAAAAGATATGGCAATTCTCCAAATGCGTATGGAGGGCAATACGCTTGAAGAGATTGCCGAAAAGCTGGGTTACAAAAACCATAGCGGCGTTCTGAAGCGTATCCGTAAAATCGGTTTGGCTTATGAGAAGTTTACCGGCGAGGATTACGGCTTCGAAAACAAGAAAATCATTTGATAGCACCTATTGAAGCAAAATCGGTAGGTGTTATTTTTATGCCCAAAATCAAACAGAAGGAGAATTTATTTATGAGAGCATATTCATTCAAACAATTCATAGAACAGGGTATTTACGTTGACGATTACAAAACAAGCGAGCGTGACGGCGTGTTTACTGCACGGCTTGATTACAAGCGTTGGGGCAAGAACAGAAACGTTCTTGCCTACTTCACTTTTGAAGATGGCAGTAAAGTTATGGCTTCCGCTTGGCAGAATACCGGCTATCTCGGCATCCCCGAAATCGAAGAAGGAGCAATGCTGACGCTCACTTTTGAGAGAGCAAAGAACGGTATTTCCTATTTGAGAAAGGTGGAAATATATGATACAGACAACGCCTGTCTTACACCGTAACAAGCAGGGAACTTGTATATCAAGTTCCAAACAAACAGTAAGCGTTTCCGCCTACTATTCACCTTTAGGGGGACACCCCTAAACCCCCAATCACAGAAAGAAGGTATGTATATGAACAGAAATCCAAAAGAAAAAACTGTCCAAATTTTAATACGAACAACACCTAAAGAAAAAGAGAAAATCAAAAGCATAGCGGCAAAATGTAATCTTTCCGTTAGCGAATATATGGTGCAGCGGGCATTGGGATATGTTGTGAAAGCAGTTGTTCCCGATGCCTTTTATGTTTTCAACGAAAGGCTGTGCGAGCTTCTGAATCGTGAGTCGTCTCCCGAAACTGAAGCAGCGGCACTTCAACTCTTTGATGATATTTATGCCGAGATCATAGATATGCCAAAACAATCAAAGGAAGAAATCGTGCGGGAGGTGACCGAATGGCAAGCACAGGCTTTTGGCCCGTCAAGTCCCGATTAAAGGAGATCATCGACTATGCGGAGAACCCCGATAAAACAACAGATAAAAAGTTCTTGGACGATGACTTATGGGCGGCGATCCGCTATGTAGAAAACGATGACAAGACCGACCAAACGATGTATGTGTCGGGTATCAACTGCCCGAAACAAAGAGCTTATCAATGTATGATGGCAACTAAAAGGCGGTACGGTAAGCTCGGCGGCAATGTGGCGTACCACGGGTATCAGAGTTTTCAAACTGGTGAAGTCACACCGGAGGAAGCGCATAAAATCGGTGTGGAAACCGCAAGGCGAATGTGGGGCGATAATTATGAGATCGTTGTCACTACCCACCTGAATACGGATAATCTGCACAACCATTTTGTTATCAATTCTGTTTCTTTTAAGACCGGCAGAAAGTTTGAGAATCATATCCGTGACCACGTAGAGCTTCGGCAGATCTCCGATGCGGTATGTAGAGAACACGGCAAGTCAGTCATCCCCTTTACGCATTTTTACGGTAATAAGAAAGCGTATTGGATACGGAATTCTGGCAATCTCGCTCATCGAGATATGCTGCGGCGGGATGTGGATGAAGCACTATCCAAATGCACGAACTTTAAGGCTTTTGAATATTATATGAAATCTCTCGGTTATCGGTTTGAGCGTGACTTTCGTTACGAACACCCATCTGTTATTGCAGATGGGTGGAAACGGGCGGTGCGCATCACAAGTCTTGGGGAGAAATATTCACGGGAGGCAATGAGAGGAAAACTTGTTGCAAATCAGCGGCTGCCTGAGCTTTATGTGCTGATAACACCCAAATGGAAACGGGCGCCGCTGCTGAGCTTTGAATACCAACTGCGTAAGGCACAGCAAAAAGATACGGTTAAGCTCCTGTTTGAGCTGTTTATTGAAATCCTGAAGCTATGCACCGGCAGTAATATCCAACAGGCAGACAACCGACCGCTATCTCCGATGATGCGGGCAGAGGTGCAAAAGTTAGATAAATATATCGAGGAATACAAGCTCCTTTGCGACCACCACATTGAGTCGCCAAAGGAGCTTTTGTCATTGCAAGAAAATTTATCTGCACAGATTGCCGCATTAGAGCGAGAACGGTATGCGTTGCGGCTGAAGCTCCGCCGTGTAAAAAAGCCGGAGGAAGATGCCGCCCTAAAAGAGCAATGCAAGGAGATCACTAAGAAAATCACTCCCTTGCGGAATGAATTAAAAGTCGCTTTGCGCATCGAGGAGCATATTCCGAGAATGAAGGAGCTGCTTGATGACGAGCGACAGATCGAAATGAAACACAACGGTTTAACGATTAAGAAAGAACGAGGTTATGAACGATGAAAAACACAAAGAAAAATATATCCACTGATAAATTACACGCATTTGAAAATCACCCCTACAAGGTACAAGACAATGAGGAAATGGAACGTCTTGCCGAGAGTATCCAGCAGAACGGCGTGCTTTCTCCCATAATCGTACGACCGAAAGAAAACACCGCAGATGAATATGAGATCATATCCGGTCACAGACGGGTTATGGCAAGCAAAAAGGCAGGGATCAGCGAAGTCCCTGCCTTAATTGTTTCCCTTGACCGTGATGCGGCGGCGATTGTATTGGTGGACAGCAACTTGCACCGTGAGCATATTTTGCCGTCTGAAAAAGCGTATGCTTATAAGATGAAAGCAGAAGCATTGGCGCATCAGGGATTCCGTGCAGATTTAACTTCGGACCAACTTGGACCGAAGTTGACTGTCGATATGATTTCCGATAGCGACAGCGCATCGCAAGTAAAGCGGTATATTCGTCTTACCAATCTTATCCCCGAAATCCTGCAATATGTGGATGACGGACGAATCTCCTTTACTCCTGCTGTCGAGCTTTCCTACCTCAATGAGCAGGAGCAGTACGACCTTTTAGAGCAGATGGAACTGAACGACTGCACGCCGTCACTCTCTCAGGCTTGCCGCTTTAAGAAAATGAGTCAACTGGAAGGTTTAACGCCCGAAATCATCGCTGCCGTTATGAGCGAGGAAAAAGCAAATCAGCGGGAGATGTTCAAAGTTCCGATGGAGCGTATTCGTAAGTTTATCCCTAACGCCAACGCAAAGCAGGCAGAAGATTTCGTTTTGAAGGCTTGCGAGCATTACCGCAAATTTTTGATCCGTCAGCGCAACCGTGATGAAAGGTAAGGAGGAATTACAATGGATAGATTTATTATAGGCTTCGGCCCAAGTGCAAACGAATATATCATTAACGGCGTCCGCTATATCGTTGAAGGTCACTATGAACCGGTCGATTTTCGGAATATGGATGAAAATGTCCGACTTGATCATAGGATTGAAAATTATATCACCAGCGATTTTGCAGATTTGCCAACTTTACAGGCAACTGATACCATAGAACCCGAATATGTGCGTTCGGTTGCCGGAAAGGAGGAAAATAATGCAACCGAAAAAGAAGAATGAATTAATCGGGATCACGGCGCTGTATTGCCGCTTATCCCGTGACGACGGAATGGACGGCGACAGCAATTCCGTGGCCAATCAAAAGCGCCTGCTCTCGCAGAAAGCAAAGGAATTGGGACTTGTCAATATACGGTACTATGTCGATGACGGCTATACGGGAACGAATTTTAATCGTCCCGGATTTCAGCAGCTGCTCGCCGATATTGATTTGGGGTATGTCACCGCCGTGATGGTAAAGGACTTGTCCCGACTCGGTCGAGATTATGTGTCGGTCGGTAATTATACCGACAGCTATTTTCCGGATCGGGGTATCCGCTTTATTGCCGTTAACGATTCTATCGACAGCGAAGAAGGTGAAAGTGAGATCGCACCGTTCAAAAATATTCTCAACGAAATGTATGCACGGGATATTTCCAAGAAGGTACGCTCCTCCCACCGTCTGCGAGGAAATGCAGGAGAACCGCTATCGCAGCCTCCATACGGGTATATGAAATCTCCTGAAAACAAAAAGAAGTGGATCATAGATCCGGAGGCGGCAGAGATCGTTAAAAGCATTTTCAAAATGTGCCTTGATGGCAAAGGCAACGAAACCATCGCACGATTGTTGCAAGAGCAAAAGGTACTTGTTCCAATGGCATATTGGCAGAGTAAGGGGCTTCCGAGAGGCGGCAAGAAAACCCAGCCAAATCCATACAAATGGTGCAAGACCACCGTTCAGAAGATATTGTCACAACAGGAGTATTGCGGCGATATCATTAACTTCAAGACCTATTCCAAGTCTTTTAAAAACAAGACAAGGATTGAAAATGCTCCGGAGAATTGGGCGGTGTTCAAAGATGTTCACGAGCCGATTATTGATAGAAACGCTTTTGAACAGGTACAGGTGCTTATTGCTAAGACCAAGCGCCGTGCGCCGAAGCCTGAGAATGGTGCGAAAAGCATTTTTTGCGATTTGCTGTTCTGTGGAGATTGTCACAAAAAGCTGCGGTATCACACAAATACAATCAACAAAAATATTCATTATTTTGTGTGCGCCAACAATGCCGTTGATTACCGTGGGAGTTGCCCCGGCCGTCACTATGTCCGTGCAGACGCCATCGAGCAGGTGGTAATGCTGGAACTGAGCCGAATGGCGGAGATGCTGCGGAACAGCGAGGAGACCTTTGCCGAACTTCTTGCCCAAAAGACGAACAAAGAATTACTCAAAGAGCAGAAGCGTAATGAGGTTGCTTTGCAAAAGGCAATCACCCGAAACGACACCGTTTTAAGGTTATACGAAAAGCTCTATGAGGATAACGCTACAGGCAAAGTCAACGACGAGTGGTTTATGCAGTTATCTCACAAATATGAGGTGGAGCGATTGGAATTAAAAGCTACGATTGCCGCACTTCGCAAAAAGCTGGCAGAGTCGGGACAACATCAAAAAGAGCGAGATGGGTTCATCGAGGCAGTACGGCAATTTATGCGAATGGAACACCTGACTGCACCGTTGCTGCGGGAACTGATTGACCATATCGACGTATATGAAACGGAAAGAAAAGGCAAAAACCGCACACAGCGGATCGTGATCTACTATCGTTTTGTAGGGTATATTGAATTACCGACAGCATCGACCCGTTCGAACTACAAAGCTGACACCCGAAAGGGCGTCGCCGTAGAGTATCTCACGGAACAACGCACGGCATAAAAAACGAGCAGGCATTCACGCCTGCTCATACATAACCACAGAAAAAGAAAATCGAGTGTTCATAAAGTGAAATCCCTTATGAACACTCGATATGGTCGGAGTGACGGGACTTGAACCCATGGCCTCTTGGTCCCGAACCAAGCGCGATACCAAACTTCGCCACACCCCGTAGTGCCTTAAAATTATAATATAAATATTTAAATAAATCAAGTCTTTTTACAAAAATATATTCAAAATGTATTTTTATGAAATCATTTTTTAACATTCCTGTCGAGAAATTCTATGGCCTTTTCTATCCAGCCTTCAGCGTCTTTGCCCTTGGCAAGACCTATGCCGTGACCGCCTGTTTCGTACAAATGAAGCTCGTTTTGAATACCTTTTTCATCGAGCGCTTTATGTAGCATTATGCTGTTTTTCACATCAACAGAGTTGTCGTCCTTATTGTGCCAGGCAAAGGTTGGCGGATAATCGCTTGTAATATTTAACTCAACAGAGGCTTTTTCTCTTTCTGCTTTGCCGGAAAATGCGCCAAGGAAAATCTGACGGGATACTTTATGCGTAAACTCACCCATGGTAATTACAGGGTAGCAAAGCACGAGCGCTTTCGGCTTTAATGAATAATCTTTGCCGTTGTATTCCTTTTCAAATCTTGTGTACTGAGTTGCGAAAAATGCGCAAAGATGCCCGCCTGCCGAGCTTCCCATAAGGCAAATTTCATCAGCATTTATTTGAAGTTCTTCCGCCTTTGACTTTATAAACTGCAAAGCCCGGGCAACATCATAAAGCGGATAAGGAAACCGCCCGTTTCCGCTGCCGACGCTGTAAAAAAGCACAAAAGCGTTGTAGCCTGCGGCATTTAATTTTTCCGCAAAGGGCTTTCCCTCGTTAGAGTCAGAGACAAATTTATATGCACCGCCCGGGCAAATTAAAACGGTAGGAGCATTTTGACCTATAATATAGCTTTCCAAAACCACCTTTTTTCTTTGCGGTCTTTCTTTAATCTCTTTCTTATCGTAAATATTGTAAATCATAATTTCACCCGAGTTTATATTTAATTTCTATATTCAATAGATATTTTTTAACTGTAATTCCATATGCAAATCCCGTTAGCGAGCCGTCAGCGCCCACTACTCTGTGGCAGGGAATTGCAATTAAAACAGGATTTTTATTTACTGCGCCGCCAACCGCGCGCGAATAGCGTTTTCCGCCCAATTTCTCCGCAATATCACCGTAGGAAACGGTTTCGCCGTATGGAATTTCGGTGAGTATTTTCCACACCCGTTTCTGAAAGTCTGTGCCCACAGGCTCAATCGGGAATGAAAAACGGGTAAGAGTGCCGTCAAAGTACTGTGAAAGCTCTTTTACTGCCAGTTGTGTGAACTTATCGGGATTTTCGTTTGTATAAATGCCGAGCACTATATCCGTAATTGCTGAGCCGTTTGATTTTACAACTAAATTTCCTATGGGAGAGCTTAAATTTTGAACATAAACGCACATAATAACACCCTCATAATTGTACCATTATACATTATTTTTTTCAAGTGCGTTGCATTCCGTCACAGTTTAGTTTATAATATAGATAATCATATTGGAAAATAAGACCGTTTTGGAGGGAATATGGAAACTTATGTTAAGCTAAGGCTAATAAGAGAAGAAAATAAACTTATACAGGCGCAAGTGGCTGCCGTCCTCGGTGTTGTACGTTCCACCTATTGCGGTTATGAAATCGGTAGGCGCCAAATAAGCCCCGAACAACTTAGAACGCTTGCAAAATTTTACAGACTTCCCATAAACACTTTTTTTGATATAGATGAAAAAACGGTAAACGACAGCGAGCATTATGATGAACAAACAGTATATCTTTCATCGCTGTCAAAAGATGAAAGGGATTTAATTGTAAAATACAGAACACTAAACGATACCGAAAAAGCAGAGGTAATTAGTTCTGTAAATCAAATGAACGATAACGGAGAAAAATGAGATGATTGCTGAAATAAATATGACCGCTTCCCTTGAAGATTATCTTGAAGCCGTTTTGGTGCTTTCTCAAAGCAACAGCGAGGTGCGCTTAACCGATATTGCCGCAATGCTGAATGTTTCAAAGCCCAGTGCAAACAGGGCGGTAAATACCCTTAAGCAAAACGGATTTTTAAGCCACGAAACCTACGGCGCAATAACGCTTACTCCTGAGGGGGAAACTTATGCCGCCAGCGTTTTGCACAGGCACAAGCTCTTAAAGCATTTTCTTAACGACACATTGGGCGTTAGTGAAAAAACGGCCGAGGAAGATGCTTGCAAAATGGAGCACGTTATGAGTGCTGAAACCATTGAAAAGCTTTACGATTACCTTGAAAGGCAGTGAGAAAAGTGACTAAAGTCGCTGTTATTGGCGGCGGAGCGTCGGGGATGTGCGCCGCTATTGAACTTATGAATAATGTGGCTGACAAAAACGATGTTGAGGTCACTATACTTGAAAAATTGACGAGAGTGGGCAAAAAACTCCTTGTTACAGGCAACGGCAGGTGTAATATTACGAATATGAATGCCGAAAATGCTGGTTACAGGGGAGATGCTGAATTTGCAAAATCGTCACTTCACCGTTTTAGCCCTAAAAGCAATATAGAGTTTTTTAACGCTATGGGGCTTTACACAAGAACGGAGGAAGAGGGCAGAGTTTATCCTCTTTCAAATCAGGCCTCGTCTGTGCTTGATGCCTTGCGTTTTGAATGTGAGCGGCTGGGAGTAAAATTTGTCTGCGATTACAGAGCGGTGCATCTTAAAGAGGTAAGCACCGCATTTTCAAGAAAAATTGTGGTCAACAACCGTGACAGATTTGATTATGTAATAGTCGCCGCAGGCGGAAAAGCCGCCAAAATACACGGAACAGACGGCGACAGCTACGACCTTTTAAAAATGTTAGGGCATACCGTAACGCCCGTTGCTCCTGCGCTCGTTTCCCTTAACTGTGACGATTTTACAAAATCGCTGAAAGGAATACGCTCCGTTTGCGGCGTTGAACTCATAATTGACGGTAAAAAGGAATATAACAATTTCGGTGAGGTGCAGTTTACTGATTACGGACTTTCGGGAATCCCCATTATGCAGCTTTCGCGCTTTGTTTCTATGTCGCCGTCAAACGATATACAGATACATCTTGATTTAGCTCCCGATTTTTCGGCAGAAGAGCTTCATTCGTACCTTATTTTAAGGCGTGAGAAAGATACGGGGCTTTGTGAAAATATGCTCAGCGGAATAATTAACAAGCAGCTTTGCATAACAATTATGAAAGAGTGCGGAATTGCCGTAAACGGCAGGGTAAATGCTTTAAGCGATGCCGAAATAAACAAGATTTCCGAAGTGTTAAAATGTTGGAACATCAAAATTAAAAACTCACGCAGTTTTGAGTTTGCGCAGGTAACCGCAGGCGGAGTAAAATGCGCTGAATTTAACCCTGAAACTATGGAGTCAAAAATAGTTTCAGGTGTTTACTGCTGCGGCGAGGCGTTGGACGTTGACGGAGACTGCGGCGGGTATAATCTTCAATGGGCGTGGAGCTCGGGCAGAACGGCAGGCAAAAGCATTGCGGAAAGGATAAACAATGCTCAGAGTAAGTGATATTAAAATGAGCCTTGACAGCGGCTTTCAGGAAATTGTGGATTCGACTGCCCGTGCGCTCAAAATAAAAAGAGAAAATATTATTAAGGCTGAAATTTACAGGCGCAGTGTTGACTGCCGACGGGACTCGGTTCAGTTTGTTTATACTGTAGACGTGACAGTTGACGGCGATGAAGATTTTCTACAAGAAAGGCTTAATAACCCTAAAATAGTTAAATGTGAAAAATACGTTTATTCTCTTCCTGAAAATAAGCGGAACAATAAATATTCTCCCGTTATTGCAGGTTTCGGCCCTGCGGGAATGTTTGCGGCTCTCATTTTGGCAAGGAGCGGCTGTAACCCAATAGTCGTTGAGCGTGGAGCAGACGTAGACACCCGAACTGGGGACGTATTAAATTTCTGGAACAACAGAATACTTAATGAACGCTCAAATATTCAGTACGGTGAGGGTGGCGCAGGAACTTTTTCCGACGGCAAGCTTACAACGGGAATAAAAGACAGCCGTTGCAGATTTGTGTTTGAAGAATTTGTTAAACACGGCGCTCCTGACGATATTTTAGTTAACGCAAAGCCGCATATCGGTACTGATAATCTAAAGCGTGTTGTAAAAAGCATTCGTGAAGAGGTTTTGTCCCTTGGCGGAAAGATTTATTTTGAAACAGAACTTACCGATATTATCGTTGCAAACGGCTTTATTCAAGGCGTGACTTTAATGGATAAAAACGGCAAAACCACTGATATTGAAACTGATGCTTTAATTGTGTCAATAGGACACAGCTCAAGAGATACTGTTGAAATGCTCTTGTCTCACGGAATAAATATGATGCAAAAGCCTTTTTCGGTAGGCGCAAGAATTGAGCATCCTCAGGAGTTTATCAATGAACGGCAGTACGGCAGATTTAACGGGCACCCGTTGCTGAAAGCCGCCGATTATAAAATGGCGTGCCATCCGCCCCACGGCAGGGGTGCTTATACATTTTGTATGTGCCCGGGCGGAACGGTTGTGTGCGCTTCGTCCCAGAGTGGCGGAATTGTAACGAACGGCATGAGCGAATATGCCCGTGATAAAGAAAACGCAAATGCCGCAATACTCGTTGGCGTTGAGCCTGAGGATTTTCCCGATAACAGTGTTTTGTCGGGTTTTGATTTACAGCGTGAAATTGAAGAAAAAGCATTTAGGCTCGGCGGATCCGATTACAGCGCACCGGCTCACCTTGTGGGCGATTTTCTTGACGGCAGAGCTTCAACAAAAATCGGCTCGGTTAAGCCCTCTTTTACAACGGGAGTTACAATGGGCGACATTTCAAAATGTCTGCCCCAAAAGGTTACTGCTACAATGCGTGATGCACTTTTGCAAATGGACAAAAAAATCAGCGGATTTGCCATGAAGGATGCAGTTTTAACTGCTCCTGAAACGAGAAGCTCGTCACCTGTGCGTATTTTGCGCGATGAGTTTTATCAGACGAACATCCGAGGCGTTTTCCCCTCGGGCGAGGGCGCAGGCTATGCAGGCGGAATAGTATCTGCCGCTGTTGACGGTGTAAAATGCGCTGAAGCGGTACTTTGTGATGAATCGTAATAATTTTGTAATTTGACTTTAAGCAAACTCTGATATATCATTTAAATTAGAAAATAATGCTAAAACAATAAGGGGAAAGCATATGAACATTGACGATCTTTGCATGGGTTGCATGAATGAACTTTTCGGTGAAGAAAAATGCCCCAATTGCGGTTTTTATGCGAATACACCGCAAATTTCGCCGTATCTTCCGCTTAAAAGCCATATCGGTGACAGATATATTATCGGAAAAATGATAAGCGCCAATTCTGAGGGCGCTACGTATATGGGCTATGACTCGGTCAGAAATTCACCCGTTACGGTTCGTGAATTTTTGCCCGAACAGTTTGTAACGAGGAGAATAGACAGCCCAAGCCTTTTTGTAAATGAAGGCTGTGAAGAGCTATTCCAAAAATATCTCGGGAAATTTCTTGATATGTGGCGAAAGCTCGCAAGGCTTAGAGGGCTTTCAGCGCTTGTTCCCGTGGTGGATATTATCGAAAGCAACAACACGGCTTACGTTATTTCGGAGCATATTGAAAGTATTACTCTGCGTGAATTTCTGCTTAAAAGCCAAACGGGTTATCTTAACTGGAGCAAGGCTAAGGTACTGTTTATGCCCGTTCTTTCCGCGCTTTTAAGCATTCACGGCGTAGGAATAATTCACGGCGGAATAAACCCCGACAGTTTGCTTATCGGCCGTGACGGAAAGCTTCATTTAACTGGCTTTTCAATTAACGAGGCTCATTTGGAAAACAGTGATTTAACTCCCGAATTTTTTGACGGATATACTCCATTGGAGCAGTACGGATATAACTACAATTTCGGCACATGGTCCGATATATATTCTTTCTCAGCGGTAATTTACCGTTCACTTGTGGGCACCGTACCGCAGGACGCAGTTTCCCGTTCCGTGAACGATCAGCTTATAATACCTGCGCGCTATGCGGAAATAATTCCGATTTATGTTATAAATGCGCTTATGAACGGAATGCAGATTGAGCCTGACGACCGCACTCTTGACGCGGAAACACTCCGTGAAGAGCTTTCGGCAACTCCTGGAAACGTTGTTTCGTCTTTTTCGGGTTCCAGCGTTCCTCCAAAACCTGCTCAGCCTGAAAAAACTCAGCCAAGCGTTCCCGAGCCGGAAGAATCGTCAACTGCGAAAACAGTTCTTATCACGTTTTTAATAATCCTTATAACAGGTCTTTTGGCGTTTGGCGGTTATTTAACTTATGAGCATTTCTTTGCAGATAAACCTGAGACTGAGCAGGAAGACATTGCCCAAGATGTTAAAACCTTTGTCGTTGAGGATTTCCGTTACGGAACGGCAAGTCAAAATCTGACTTACAATCAAATTATTAACAGTCAGCAAAAGCGCTTTAATATTACAGTAACGGAAGAATACAGCAGTACCGTTCCTGAAAATTACATTATAGAGCAGAGCGTTGCGCCTGGGAAGGAAGTTCCCTACGGCACCGATCTTGTTTTAACGGTCAGCAGGGGCAAGGAATATGTCCGTATTCCCGATGTAATGGATTATAATGTTGACCGTGCTAAAACTACTCTTGAGGAAGCAGGCTTCGTAGTTTCCGTTATTGAAGATGAAAACGACGGAACTCATGAGGAAAACAGCGTGTGTCAGATAACTCCCAATGCAGGTGAGAATGCTGAAAAAGGCTCTACCGTTTGTATTCACGTTTACGGTCAGCCCCCTGAAACAGAACCGGAGTCAGAATCAGAAACAGAATCTGAAACAAGCTTCCTTGGTGGACTTGTTGGAAGGCTTCCCGATATTTCGGATATACTTTCAGGCGGATAAACCGTTTTATCGGATAATTTAATCGAATTATTTTAAATAATCTCTTGACATAAATACACTTTTCTGTTATTATTTTTAAGCCGCATATTAGGGGGTAGTCTGTCTATAGGACTGTTAAGCGGTTTTCCCACCCTCAATAGCGAGTCTATATTAAGGTAGGTAAAAAAATGTACGCAATTATTGTTACCGGCGGCAAGCAGTACAAGGTTACAGACGGCGATGTAGTTTTCATCGAGAAGCTTGACGCAGAAGAAAACGCAGAGATTACCTTTGACAAGGTTCTCGCAGTAGGAACAGATGACGGCATTAAAGCAGGCACTCCTTACGTTGAGGGCGCAACTGTTGCTGCTAAGGTTATTAAGAACGGCAAGTCAAAGAAGGTTACCGTTTTCACTTACAAGTCAAAGAAAAACGAAAAGCGTAAAATGGGTCACCGTCAGCCGTACACAAAGGTTGAGATTACCGCAATTAACGCATAATGACGAAAGTTAAATTCTTCTGTTCGGGGGACACGGTTTCAGGTTTTGAAATCAGCGGCCACACGGGAGCAGGGGAAGCGGGACAGGACATTGTTTGCAGTGCAGTTTCATCTGCGGCTTATTTAGTTGCAAACACGGTGCTTGAGGTTCAGAAAATCAAAGCGGACGCAGTTGTCCGTGACGGGTATATGAAATTCGAAATACCGAATGAGAATTTATCCGAAACTAAGGTTCTGACAGACGGTTTGGTTCTGCATTTAACTGAACTGCAAAGTCAGTATCCGCAACACATAAAAATTGAAAGAGGTGCAATTTAATGCTTAAGATTAACATTCAGTTATTTGCTCATAAAAAAGGTATGGGTTCTACCAAGAACGGCAGAGACTCAGAATCAAAGAGACTTGGCGTAAAGAGAGCAGACGGTCAGTTTGTTCTTGCAGGCAACATTCTTGTTAAACAGCGCGGTACTCACATTCACCCCGGCAACAACGTAGGCCGTGGCTCTGACGATACACTTTTCGCTCTTGTTGACGGTAAAGTTAAGTTTGAGAGAATGGGTAAGGACAGAAAGAAAGTCAGCGTTTACCCCGTTGAGCAGTAATTAAATTACGAAATCACAAAAATTAACTCCCCAAAATAGGGGAGTTTTTTTGTGATTGTTTAATCAACAAGTCCTCTGTAATAAAGGTCAAGGTAGATTGCGTCAAATCCATCAATTACACCGTCTCCGTTCATATCTGCTGCCGCAAACTGAGCAGTGTCAGTGTATTCAGCCCGTTTATGCATTGCAATGTCACGAACGATTGAGTAGTCGGTTGAATTTACGGAATTTGTTTTGTCAACATCTCCGCGCCGAACAATCGTATAAGTTCTTGAAATAGGGCTTGTAATGGTAACCTTTCCGCCGGTAGTTGTGCCCGAAACACTCGCTTTATTTGTTGACGGGGCATTGTTCGACCAACCGGAATATGTGCAAATGATTTGCTGACTTGCAACTGCGCCCCTTGGAATAAACATAAGATTTCTTGTATTGTCAAAGGTAGCTGAGGAATTCCACATAGGTATAACACCTGTGTAGCTTTGAGTAGCTATGGAAGGGTATGTCAACGCAAAGGTGGAGTTTGGAAAATGAGTTCCCGTGTTAATGTGATTTCCTGTCGATTCCGTGCCGTTTCCGAATTTCGTTTTACCGAAAGCGGCATTGAAACTTTCACCGCCCACAAGGAAATAATCGTAGAAAATACCATCGCCTTTGTCAGTTTGATCGTCCCACGTTACGTCCATTCCGTACCATTTACCGTCTTCCATTTGAACGTAATTCCACTCATGCGCTGCGCCGTTACCCGTGCCGACAACAATAATGCAGGGAATGCTTTCTCTGTCACAAAGAAGCTTAAAGGACTCGGCATATCCTTCGCAGACTGCCTGCCCCTTGAGAAATACTCCTGTTGGCTGGTGAGCCATCGGTACATTTAAGGTGTATGTTGTCATATTGCAAATGCCGTCATGAATGGATTTCAGCTTGTCATAACGGGTACTGCCTGTAACTTTAAAGCTTTTAACAGCATCCAAAAGCGCTAAGTAGCATTCTTTTACAACATTCCAGTTTGCATAGCTGGCAGTATCAAGCGTAGGCTTCAGTGTAATACTTTTAAGCTGAATTTGAGTTTTATCTGCGCTTATATAATTAAAGCTGTAGCTGAAAGAATAAGAGCCCAGCCAAAAATACTCCGGATAATCATCAATTACGGAGGAGAATGCTGCAACAACTGTCAGCTTTAACTTTTCAGATACAGCCTCTTGTGCACCGCTAAAGTAGGGGAATTCCAATGGAATACTTATTGACGAGGTCTGTGCTGTTTCGTCTATTTTACCTAAAAGTCCGCCCTCGTTTTCAACTATTGCGTTGTAAACGATTTTTTGATATTCGTCTAAGAAATTTCCAAAGGCATAGCAACCGCCGATATTTGAATAAAATTTGTTAGATTGAATAATTTCATCGGTCTTTTCAGAAAAATAATATTCATCCTCTAACGCTTCTACCCAAACCGTTTCACTTGTATATTCAATTCCCAAAGCTGAGGGGAAAATTGCCAAAGATGCTACAAGAATAAAAAAAGAAAGTAAAACACAGAAAAATTTTCTCATTATAATATCACTTCGATAAGATTATTTTTGCTCAAAGATTATTTTTGCTCAAGGAAGGACGAAAGCTCGTCCATAAATGCGTTAACGTCTTTGAAATGCTTATAAACGGAAGCAAAACGAACGTATGCAACTTCGTCAATCGCCTTGAGCTTTTCCATTACAAGCTCGCCGATTTTAACAC
>JAFLUO010000034.1 GCA_022508705.1 Oscillospiraceae bacterium | reverse complement strand
ATATCTTTAACAGTCTTAAGCTTACAGATTACAAGGACGTTAAAGTTGTAATTTTAGGGCAGGACCCGTACCACGAGCCCGGGCAGGCACACGGGCTTTGCTTTTCTGTAAAAAAAGGAGTACCTATTCCGCCGTCACTTCAAAATATTTACAAGGAAATTCATGCGGAATTAAGCTTGCCGATACCCACTCACGGCGAGCTTACCGATTGGGCAAAAAGAGGTGTTCTGCTTATGAACACCTGCCTTACCGTTCGCAGAGGTCAGGCAAACAGTCATAAGGGTATGGGCTGGGAAATATTTACCGATAATGTTATAAAACTTCTCAATGCCCGTCCCGAACCCATTGTATTTTTACTTTGGGGCAGAAATGCGAGGGACAAGGCAAAGCTTATTACAAACCCCGCTCATTTAGTGCTGGAATCCGCACATCCAAGTCCGCTTTCCGCTTACAACGGATTTTTCGGCAACGGGCATTTTAAAAAGGCAAATAATTTTCTCCGTAAGTCTTACGGTCAGGAAATTGATTGGGAAATAAAATAGGAAAGGTATGTGTTAAATTATGATAAGAAAAGAATTTAAGTTTCCGTCGTCTTCGGGTCTTTGCGACATTTTTGCTCAAAGCTTTATTCCCGACAATGGTAATGTAAAAGCGGTAATTCAGATTTCACACGGTATGACTGAGCACAGCGACCGCTACATTCCCTTTGCCGAAAAACTTTGTGAGGCAGGCTATGCCGTTTTCACAAACGACCATTTAGGTCACGGAAGGTCTGTTAAAGATGACAGCATGCTGGGCTTCTTCGGCAGCGAAAAGGGCTATCTGAACATTGTAAACGACTGCAAAAAGCTTACCGAAATTGCAAAAGCGGAATACCCCGAAGTACCGTATTTCTTTTTCGGTCACAGCATGGGCTCATTTATTGCCCGTTGCTATACAAAATATTACGGTGACGGAATTGATGCCGCAGTTTATTGCGGAACAAGCGGCCCGAACCCCGGAGCGGGCATTGGAATTTCCATTGCAAACTTACTTATTAAAGCAAAAGGCGAAATGCACCGTTCCAAATTCATAAACTCCGTTGCATTCGGTACATACAACAAAAAGACCGACAAGAAAACGGAATTTGACTGGCTGACTAAGGATGAGAAAATCGTTCAGGAATATATTGCGGATAAATACTGCGGTTTCTTATTCACTGCCACAGGCTTTAGAGACCTTTTCAGCGTACTTAATGAGGTAAATGCAGGCGATTGGTACAATTCATTTAATAAGCATCTTCCCGTTCTTCTGATTGCAGGTGAGGATGACCCCGTGGGCGCATACGGAAAAGGTGTTACTGCCGTTTACGATAAGCTTGTTGAAACAGGACACACGGATGTTACCCTTAAGCTTTACCCCAATGACCGCCACGAAATTCTTAATGAAACAGACAGAAATGACGTTATGGATTACCTTGTTTCATGGTTTGACAGCAAATTAAAGTAAGTAAAATAAACATAAAAATAAGACGGATTTTCTTCCGTCTTATTTTTTATATATAAATATTTATAAGATAATACACAAAAGTCCGTTGCAGCCTTCGTTGATAACCCGTTCAAGAGTTTCCTGGAATTTCTTTCTTGCATCGTCCGGGATATGGTAAAGCTTATTGCGAAGCCCTTCGTTTACAAGGTCATTTAACGGCTTGCCGAAAATATTTGAGTCCCAAATCTTTCTCGGATCTTCTTCAAACCCTTCCAAAAGATATTTTACAAGCTCTTCAGACTGGCTTTCACTGCCCACAATAGGCGCAATTTCCGTCTTTATATTTGCTTTCATCAAGTGAATTGACGGTGCCGATGCGGAAAGCCTTACTCCGTAGCGTCCGCCCTGCTTTACAATTTCAGGCTCTTCAAGAGTTAACTCATCAATAGTCGGCATAACTATTCCGTAACCCTTTTCAGAAACATCGTCAAGAGCGGCTTTAATTCGCTCGTAATCTTTTTTCATTTGAGCAAGCTCTTTCATTCGTTTTAACAGTGTTTGCTCTCCGTCAATTTCAATACCCGTGCTCTCGGCAAGTATTTTATAGAACAAATCGCCGTTCATATTTATTGAAATCCACGCACTGCCAACGCCAAGATCCATTCCCGTAATATCAGCGCCCGTAATGTACTCACAGTTCCCCAGCGCCTCGGTCAGTAAACTAATATCACGGACATACGTAATATTTTCAAGGGCTTCGGAAATGGATTTATAGGTTTCTGCACGCACAGGGTGATCTTCGGGAAGATTTATGAGCCACTGCGGAAGATCAATCCCTATTTCTTTAACGGGGAATTCAAAAAGCACCTGCGTGATTATTTCCTTTATCTCCTGCTCGGAAAGCTCAAGGCAGTTGACCGAAATTACGGGAACCTGATATTTTGCCGAAAGAGATGCTGACAGATTTAATGCGTTTTCGCCCTTGGGGTGCATACAGTTAAGAAGAACAACAAAGGGCTTGTTAATCTCTTTAAGCTCCGCAATTACTCTCTCTTCCGCTTCCTCGTACTCGTCTCTTGAAATGTCGCTGATACTGCCGTCAGTTGTTACGACAAGTCCTATTGTAGAATGCTCGGTTATTACCTTTTTAGTGCCGATTTCCGCAGCCTGCGCAAATGTCATTTCCTCTTCCGCCCACGGAGTGCGCACCATTCTCGGCCCATTTTCTTCTATGTAGCCGAGAGAGCCAGGAACGATATATCCTACGCAGTCAATCATCCGCACATTGAACTCCGCATTGTCGGGAAGCTTTATTCTTACGGCGTTTTCAGGTATAAATTTCGGTTCGGTAGTCATTATCGTTCTGCCTGCCGAAGATTGCGGAAGCTCGTCAGTCGCTCTTTCTTTAACAGAGTCGTTTTCCATATTGGGAATAACGACCGTATCCATAAAGCGCTTAATAAAGGTTGATTTTCCCGTTCTGACGGGTCCCACTACGCCGATATAAATATCTCCGCCGGTACGGGCTGCAATGTCTTTGTAAATATTTGTACTACTCATATTGCTCCCTCCTATATTTTCGGTATAAGCAGCTTGCAGCAGTGAGTTATTTCTTCATTTTGCATACGGTTCTCACGCAAAATTGCTTCAACTGTTGTATTGTAATGACGGGCTATATCCCAAACGCTTTCATTTTCATCAGCAAAATAAACCGTTAGGGATGCTGTTTTTACCGATTTACATTTTGATTTATCAAGAGTAATTTCCGTAACCGCTTTTTCTTCTGTTCCGCTGAAAACGAGTCCGTTAATTAAAATCTCAATTCTTACATCTAACGCACCGTTTGTGCCTAATGCATAGTTGTATGCAGAAACAGATGCGCTGATACTGCTTGAGGACACATTTTCAAAAACGGACGGATGTTTATATTCAAAAGGTATTTGCCTTGTAACATAATTTATATCGTTATTTGAATCTTCAAAAATGCAGTCCGCCGTAATGTTTCCCGAAACAAGAATACTGCCGTCGGCAACAGAAACATTTGACAAAATATTACTGCATTCAAAGGAAAGTACCTTTTGAATACCCACTGAGGAAACGTCAACGCTCTCACGGCAAAGGAAGGTGTCATACATTTTTTCGCAGGATGCATTTATACTTACCGTTCTCAGTTCATTTTCCGTTTCGTATTTAGTCGAATATGCGTCACGAACAATGGTAAGCTCTCGCATATCATAGGCGCGTACTGCGATATAAAGGGTTGCCTCAACATCAAGAAGTCCTCGGTCGCCCGACTGCTCGGAACGGGGTCTGACGCACACGGACGTTGCATTTATATCTGTCTGAATAATATTTTCTTCAACAATATCCGGCACGTCTACAATTTGATTTACGGCAACTGAATTTTCAAAACACCGAACGTCACTGTCCTCAGTTAAGCAAACTGTTCTGACAATAAGCTCACCTCTGACGAAGAGTTTACCGTGTATTGCTTTTGCCTCGTCCGTTCTGATAAAATGGTTTACCGAAAGTACCGACTGAATTTTCTCGTTGCTGTTTATTTCGCAGGTTTCAGACACGGAAAAAGTTTTTCCTGCAAATGATGACAGAGTACAAACGTTAAGATTTTGCGCACGCACTGTCATTCCGTCGCCCTCTGCACCGGAAATAATCTCCCGAAGCGTTCTTTGAAGCCCTGAAGCCGTAACCGTTACCGCCCCGTGAATTTCAATTTTTCTGCTGCTCGAGACACGGTAATTAACAAATTCAGTTTTAGCGCTGACTGTTACGCTTTCCTGATATTCTCCGTTAAATTCAAGCTGTTTTCCGAAATGCTCGGTTTGCTCAAAGCAATGTATTTTCCCCTGCTCGCAAATGTAAATCACAGAAGCTGTGCAGTCGCACTCCGTCATTATTCTGTCGCCGCTTATTTGCTGTGACGCAACAGACGGCGCAAGACAGCACCGCAGCACTCTTACTACGTCCGGCATATATTCCGGAAGCGTTACATCACAATCTACCGTGTGTTCGACAGAAGAAAAGACACGGCTGTCACATACCGAAATACTGTCCTTTTTTACGGTAAAATCCATTATTATCTCTCCTTTTTGCTATTTCAGTTTCAAAGAACTATATGAAAGAAGAAAAAAGATTATGCTAAATCTTACTTGTTAATCTTGCAATTTCGTGATAAAATAACTGAAATTGCTAAAGTCAGGAGTGTGCGGAATTGAAAATCGGTAATACAGAAATAAAAGGCAAAGCAGTTTTAGCCCCAATGGCCGGTGTTGCAGACCGCGCGTTCCGTGAGCTTTGCGTGTCTTACGGAGCGGCTTACGTCGTCAGCGAAATGGTAAGCGCAAAGGGACTTGAAATGGGAGATAGAAAGTCAAAATCCCTTTCATTCTTATCCGATAAGGAACGCCCTGCCGCAATACAGATTTTCGGCAGTGACCCGAAAACAATGGCGGAAAGTGTTCATACTGTTTTGGAGTTTAATCCGGAAATAATTGATATAAATATGGGTTGCCCTGCTCCGAAAATTGCAGGAAACGGCGGCGGTGCTTCGCTTATGAAAAATCCTGAGCTTGCCGAAAGCATTATCCGTGCGGTTGTTAAAGAGTCTACCGTTCCCGTAACGGTAAAAATCCGCAGCGGATGGGATGAAAATTCAATAAATGCTGTTGAAATGGCAAAGCGTGCAGAAAATGCAGGAGCGGCGGCAATTACCGTTCACGGCAGAACGAGAGCGCAGATGTACTCCCCACCCGTAAACACAGATATTATTGCAGAGGTCAAAAAAAATGTCACCATTCCCGTGATAGGTAACGGCGACATTACAGACGGACAGTCAGCAGCGCTTATGCTTGAAAAAACAGGCTGTGACCTGATTATGATAGGCAGAGGTGCGTTGGGCTCACCGTGGGTATTTTCACAGATAAACGCTTATCTTGAACACGGGCGAATAATCCCTACTCCGCCAGTTTCCGAACGCATGCGAGTTATGGTAAACCATGTTGAAAGCATTTGCGAATACAAGGGAGAAAAAGTAGGAATAAGAGAAGCCCGAAAGCACGGTGCATGGTACACCAAAGGGCTTCACGGAGCGGCAAAATACAGAAAAGAGCTGAGCATGGTCTCCTCTCTTGATGAGCTTCGGGAAATAGCCTTCAGAATATGCGTTGAAAACCGGTAAAAAAGTCCGCCGATGGCGGACTTTTTATTTATTCGCTTTATGTGAAGAAGATTAAACATCATTCATTTTCCATTCAACAAACCGAGCTTGCAGATATTCATTAGAATATTTTTTATCAATAAATTTTTCAATCCGTGTTCTCGGTTCAGGGCTTTTCACCCTTTGCCCCCAGCGTATAAATACTGCTACGCTCAGCAATAGGTTTATACACATAAACACTGTAAAGACCTTTGAAAAGCTACGCCATTTTTTTGATTCGGTATGTTCAAAGCACTTGCTTATAAAAGGCATAAACACTTTCATGAAAATCAATCCCAAAAGCCCCCATGCCAGCGCAAAAGGAACGCTTAAATATTTGCCTATCGTAAGCTTACCGTAGCTCCAGGAATAAGAATTAAACAGCTTATCCTGAATAAAGCCCATAAGCCATTCTATTGCGCTTCCGAAAAAAGTAAAACACATAAACTGCGTAAATATGCTTTTTCCGTCAAGCTCAGTAGAAGCCAAATACATTACAACTGCGCCCAGTCCGTAAACAATGTTAAAGGGTCCCCAAAGAAAAGTTACATGAGTTTCCCATTCACCGCGCCTGAAATAACAAAATAAACCCTCAACGATAACTCCGAGTATGCACCCTATCATGAAAAGTAAAAAAACATTATGATATTTTATCTCTTTACCAATACCCTTCAATGTGTTTTTCACCCCTGAATATCACTGTTCAATTCTTTTTAAGCCCGTTCTTTTTAAGGAATATAACGGGAAGGAATATGAGTGCGCCGACTGCCGCTGCAGCGAAAAACATTACTGCCCCGGGTGCTGACTGCACAACATCATATTCGTTAGTATATGTAATTGCAGAAATTTTGCAAATTTCTTTGCCTATGACAGGGCCTATTACCATTGGAAGAAGCACCATGAAAATCATACGAATCCCCTGGAACATACCCGTTTTATCCTCAGGTGTAAAGTCACGGATTGTAGCTCCAAGCAAAATCATAAAGCAACCGTACCCTGCCATTGTTATGAGCATTCCTATTCCGAAACCTGCAAGGCTTTTGTCGTTAAGTCCCGTTACAACAAGCCCTGCAATAAACAGTAAAATCGACGCATAAATGAATTTATCTTTGCCGAATTTATCCATAAGCCTGCCAAGGGAAATTATGCCTGCTACCAAAGCGACTAAGCAAACAACCGCAATTATGATTATTTTCGGCGTAATTCCCGCAAGAAGCTTATCGAAAGTGAAATCTAACGAGTGCTGAAGATAAATAAATATATACGGGAAAAATACCTGATATGCAATATTAAAAATTGCCATTGCACATAAAGATAGGTAAAGATTTTTATGATTCTTAACTACCGAGGGCTTAAATCCGTAAATAAATTCGGCAAAAAAGCTTTGCTTTTCAGAAGAAGCCTTCTCCTCTCTACTGTCTTTAACCGTAAATATGCCTATTACCCCGCACAATGCAACAACTGCACCGAGAGCTATGAAAAATGCAGGATAGCCTATTGCGCCCACAAATCCGCCCAGTGCCATAACAATAACCATTGCGAAAACAGGCATGAGAGTAAGCACGCTTTCGGTTGTGGCACGGTTTGTAACGTCCGTGATATCCGTTACCCAAGCATTAAATGCCGAATCGTTGCTCGTTGAGCCCATAAACGTCATAACACAGTCCATTACAATAACAGTTACAACAGTTGCGGTGAGTATTTTTACCTCGTTGCTTAAATGAAACAGCAAGGCAATGTTATCTCTTGTGATAAATCCGAAGCAGGCGGTAATTATACCCCAAAGAATATAACCTATTGAAATAAACCATTTTCTGCTGTTTACACGGTCGCTCAAAACGCCCATAATGAACGTTGTAACAACTGCCGCAACAGCGCTGAACGCTACCATTCGGCTGATAGCATCCATTACGTCAATAGAGCCGTTAATTGCAGTCTGGCTGGCACCGTTATAAACGGAATTGTAAAGAAAAGTATTGAAATACATATTCTCTACTGCCCAGGCAATCTGCCCCATAAGCCCGAAAAGAATAAGATTAAACCATTGAACTCCTTTTAATTTGCTTTTGTTTCCCATAAACATAATGCGGTGCAAATTTTTAAACTTTTACAATAAAATTTAATAATTTGCACCGTTCCCTTTCTTATTATTTACTTATTTAAAATAGTACACTCTCGTTTCGTACGGTCTTGTTACAAAGCCGTTGTCTTTCACAGGATTTATGCGGTAGTTGTTAAGAACAAGCTCGCCCTTGCTTAAATCGAACCCTTCAGGAGCGGTAAAATGAACGTTTTGCTCCGTAAATGAGCTTACAACCAAAAGTCTTTCGCCGTCAAGATTTCTTTCATAAACATAAAGCTGACTGCTGTTTTTCAAATGCTCTTTATAGTCACCGTAAACCGCAACCTTGTGGTTCTGACGGAAAGCAAAAAGTCTTCTGTAATAATTTAAAACTGAGTCAGGGTCACTCTCTTGTTTTGCAACGTTGATTTCTTTATAATTCGGATTTACATAGAACCACGGCTCAGCCGTTGAAAAGCCTGCATACTCGCTCGAATCCCACTGAACGGGAGTGCGTGCATTTTCGCGGGTCGTTCTGTTTGCAATTTTAAGATATTTTTCATCGGAAAAGCCCAACTTTTTGAAAAGTCTTTGATTGTTAAACGTAACAACGTCTTTAAATTTATCAATACTGTCAAGGGTAATGTTCGTCATACCGATTTCCTGACCCTGATAAATAAACGGCGTTCCGCACTGCATATAGCACATTGTTGCAAGCATTTTGGCACTTTCATCATGGTATTTCTCACTGCCGTAACGGCTGACGATTCTCGGATGGTCGTGATTTTCTATGTAAAGGCAGTTCCATGCCTTTCCTGCCAAATCGTTCTGCCAATGAGTAAACGCTTTTTTCAGCTTTTTAAGATTGAACGGAGTTTGTATTGTGTCCGTCATAATGCAGTCTGCCTGCATATGGTCAAAGCCTATCATCATGTCAAGCTCATGGTCGTCGCCTGCGGTAAATTCAAGGCAGTCATTTGAATTTGACATAGGTGATTCACCCACAACAAAGCAGTCGTATTTATCAATAACGTCATGGCGGAATTCTTTAAGGTATTCGTGAATATGAGGACCTTTTTTGTAATGCTCTATTCCCGTTGCAATGGGCAGCGGGAAGCCGTTGGGAAGCCCCTCTTTTTTGGAAATGAATGTGATTACGTCTTCTCTGAAGCCGTCAACGCCCATGTCAAGCCAAAAACGCATTATATCCTTAACCTCTTCACGAACTTTTGGGTTATCCATATTAAGATCGGGCTGTTTTTTGGCAAAAACGTGAAGATAATGCTGATTTAACTCCTCATTGTATTCCCATGCTCCGCCCTCAAAGGTGGAAAGCCAGTTGTTGGGCGGTTTTTTGCCGTCTTTCCCCTTGCCGTCACGCCAAAAATAGTAGTCGTGATAAGGATTGTCCTTGCTTTTAAGACCTTCTTTAAACCATTCGTGTTCATCAGACGTGTGGTTAACGACTAAGTCCATTATCACTTTCATTCCGCGCTCATGAGCGCCGTCAAGAACCTTTTTGAAAAGTTCAAGAGTACCGTATTCGGGATTTATATCCTTATAATCAGCAATATCATACCCGTAATCCGCATTGGGAGACGGATAAATAGGCGAAAACCAAATTGCATTAGCGCCGATACTCTTTATGTAGTCAAGCTTTTCGAGTACTCCCTCAAGGTCACCTATTCCGTCGCCGTTGCCGTCCTTAAAGCTTCGGCACCAGATTTGATAAACCACTAAATCCTTATACCAACTGTTGTCCATTTCTCAATACCCCTTTTGTTAAATTTTTATCATATTTAGTATAACACAACAAAATATTTAATACAATAGAAAATTATTAAAGAAAGTTGTTTAAAGTTAAGCAAAAATCAAAGTAAAATGTTGATTTTTTTCTAAATTTATGATATTATGATTAAAAATAAAAATAGATAATCAACGACACATGTGGCACTTTATGTGCGTAAATCTGATTACGGTACAGATTTTACTGCATGTGTTCTTTGATTTTAAGGCACATGCGCAAGCGTGTGCTTTTTTGTTTGTCTGAAAAGGAGAATTTTTTATGCCGAGAAATCAATTTCAAAGAATGGTTTTTGCCTTTATTACAGTGGTGATAACCGTACATGCTTATGTGTTTTACAGTCTTTATGTAATTCACGGTAATATGTTTATGAGCCTTACCGGAGAAACGGGGGTAATTGCCGCTATTAACAAAATGGGCGGTATTCCCGTGTTCGGAAAGCCCGTGCCGATTTGGGCTATAATACTTATTGAGTTTGTATTAGCCTACACCCTTGAAGTTCTTTTGGGCTCTCCCCTTTCATTTAAACTTGCCTGCAAGAATTTCGACCCACGCACAACTCACCCCGTGTTGTTTGAAACAGTAATTATTTGTGCTACTGTCGGTATTATGTGCCCCGCAATGAGCTTTATTGCCGCCTTTCTTTACTATAATTATCAGGCAGGCTTTAATATGTGGACACTGCTTGCAGAATGGCTTAAGCTTGTATGCTTCAATTTCCCGTTCGCATTCTTTACACAGTTATTCTTCATTCAGCCGTTTGTCAGAACGGTGTTCAAGGCTATATTTTCTAAAGATATAAAAAAAGCACAAAAAAATTCATAATTAAAAGTCTAAATTATTAAAGAGCGTTGTTAAAAGTTTACTTGAAAGCCCTTGACAGCAGGAGTATAATAGTGTGAGCATACAAAGAAAGCAGAAAAGGAGTGAGCCGTCTATGGAAAGCAGTATGGATATAATTCTTAAACAGATAATAGAAACCGATACCCTTTCCCGTGAAAAAGTAAATGAGAAAAAGCAAAGACTTCTTTCTCTTGACACGGAAATTGCGGAATCCAAAAACGCTATAGACGAAGAGCTAAATGAGCGGTCCAAGAAAAATATTGCTAAGCAAACCGAAACGTCTGAAATAAAGCTTAAAAAAGAGCTTGCAAGGATTGATTCGTTCTACGCAGATGCGGAAACTAAGCTTCGCGACGCATTCCAGAACGGACGAAATGAAATGGTTGAAAAAATCTTTAAAAAAGTAACTCAGTAAATAAATAAAATTTTCGCGAAGGGAGTGAGAAAGTGAATTATTCGGAAAATGCCGTTACCGCAAAGGTACACGCGCTTTTTGCAAAACGGTTGACAGATGAAGATTACTCAAATTTACTGTCATTTCATTCCAATGAGGAAATTTTCAATTATCTTCGCAATGAAACATCTTACGCTGAATATTTAGATGCTTTGCCGTCCGTTACACTTTCCTCCTCGCGTTTTGAAAACGCTTTAAAAAAGTGTCTTCTTGACAGAAAAGCGTCCCTTTGCAGATTTCAAAAACTCATTGGAGACAAAACCTACAGTTATTTTATAAAAAAAGACGAAATAGAAGCAATTCTATATTGTGCAAGACACCTTGACACCGAAATTATTACAGATTTATTTGACCGTCCTGCTTTTTTTATCCGTGAGCAGTCAGTTTCGGGAACGGAACTACAACGGGCAACGTCATTTGACGAATTTGCCGCTTTGCTTTCCCAAACACCGTACGGCAAAAAAGTTGAACCATTATTTTCACTGGATCATACTTATAAAAGCCTTGCCGCACTTGAAAGAATACTGTTTAATGACTTATATTCCAATCTTAAAGCTACTATATGCAAGAAATATAAAGGTAAAAGCAGTAAAGAGATTCTTAGCTTTGTCGAATTTATTTCGGATATGAGCATAATCAGTTCTTTTTACAGACTGACTGAGAATTATCCCGACTTTAAAAATTACCAAGCGGGTATACTTATGCCGTCCGTTACTGCTTTTACATCAAAAGAAATCGGTCAATTTGAAGCGGCTCAAACACCTCAGGACATTTTGAATATTGTAAAATCTTCCGTTTACGGAAAATATTTTACGAAAAAATTTACAAATATTGATTTATTCGTGCGAAAACTTACCGTGGAAAAGAGCGTAAAAAATATACGGTATTCTCAAAACCCGATTCTCTCGCTCTTTTCTTATGAAACGGTTCTGCAAAATGAAATTAACAATATTATACACATTATCGAGGGTGTAAAATACGGTCTTACACCTGCCGAAATATCCGATATAATTGTGAAAGGAGGATGCTGATGTCTGTTCAAAAAATGCAGCTTGTCACGCTCAGTGGTGACAATAACCTTCTGCATGAAACGGCAAAAAAGCTTTATAAGTGCGGGTATTTTCAGCCTGAAAGCCCCACAAAGCACATATCAGTTTCTCTTGGATTTATTCCCTATGCAGATGAAAATTCATACACAACCATGCTTGAAAAAATGCACGGGCAGATTGAAAACAGCGGTCATACCGTAACTTATAATCCGAATAATGCCGATTTTCCGCTGACCGATGAAGAAACCGCAAGGCTTAATGAGCTGTATGAAAAGTCAGAAAAAATATCAGAAAAAAAGAAATCCTTAATTTCTCAAAAGCAAGAGTGCGAGGAAGGCATTACGAAATTCTCGCATTTTAAAGAGCTGAGCGTCAATCTTGACGATATTACCGCTCTTCAATATGTAAAGGTGCGTTTCGGCCATATGCCAAGAGAAAGTGCAAAACGGCTTCCCGAGCTTTTCGAGAAATGTCCTTATTTTTATTTCGTACCGTGCAGTGCCGACAAAACGGATTTCTGGGGCGTTTATTTTGCTCCGAAAAATCACATTGACGAGGTTGACAGAATATTTGCCCAGCTTCTTTTTGAGCCCTTTGAGGTTCCGTCTGCGGCAGGTACAGTGCAAAGTGTTATATCTGAGCTCCAGAGCAGTCTTAAAATTATTGACGAGCAGTTATATGAGATAGAAGATGAAGCGGATAAAGCGTGGAATAATGACACTTCGGTTTACGACACAGTTTATTCAAAAATATATTTTTTGAACCGCCTTGAAGAATTAAAAAGTTATTCCGTGCACAACGGTCACTACTTTATGCTTGTGGGCTGGGTTCCACAAAAACAGCTTGATTCCCTCTCCGATTTATTTAACGAAAGCGGAATTTCAGTTGAAACGGGAGATACGGATTCCGAAAACGCTACACCGCCCGTGTCGGTCAAAGAGCATAAAGGGCTTTTAAAATTCCTTGTAAATCCTTATAAATTCTACATTGATATGTACGGCACGCCCTCTCACAAGGACATTGATGTAACCGCTTTCGTAGCAGTTACCTACACAATTCTTTTCGGCGTAATGTTCGGTGATATGGGGCACGGTCTCGTTCTTTCCATTGCTGGATTTTTAATGTATAAACTCAAGAAAATGGAGATAGGCAAAATTCTTATTCCCTGCGGCATTTCTTCCATAGTGTTCGGATTTATTTTCGGAAGTGTATTCGGCTTTGAAGAATTGCTTGACCCTGTTTACAAAGCAATCGGTCTTTCAGGGAAACCCGTTTCGGTTATGGACAGCGTAAACTCCGTGCTTCTCGTAACTCTCGTTATCGGAATTGTGCTGACAACGCTTTCCATGCTTCTAAATGTTTACGGATGTATAAAAAATAAAAGATTCGGTGAAGCGTTATTCAGTAATAACGGTCTTACGGGAATTGCAGTTTACCTTTGCGGCGCAAACTTAGCCTCGCGCTTTATGGGCGGATTTGCTCCGATTCCCTCAAGTGTTGCAGGTGTAATCATAGGCGTGGGCGCGGTATTACTGCTCGTAAAAGAAATTCTTATCGGTGCAATTGACAAACATAAAGACTTTATGCCCGAAAGTATAATGGACTTTATTCTTCAAAATTTCTTTGAGCTTATTGAATACATTTTATCGTATCTCAGCAACACGCTTTCATTCCTTCGTATCGGCGCTTACGTTCTTGTTCACGCAGGAATGATGCTTGCAGTGTTCGCCCTTGCAGGGGAAACCAAAAATGCGCTGATTCTTATATTCGGCAATATTTTTGTTATTGCAGTTGAAGGTCTTTTGACCGCTATTCAGGTTTTACGTCTTGAATTCTATGAAATGTTTTCAAGATTTTACGGCGGTGACGGCAAACCGTTCATCCCGTTCACAGATAAACAATTCTCTATCGGAGGTAATAAAAATGAAAAACATTAAAAAAATCGTTAGCATTGTAATCGTTGCAATTATGCTTATGTCTGCCTTTTCAGTATTCGCTTTTGCAGAGGAAGCAACAACCGAAGCAGCCGCATCAGGTGACAGCGCAGGATTTGCAAAGGGTATGGGGCTTTTGGCCGCTGCAATAGTAACATCGCTTGCAGGTATCGGTGGCGGTATTGCAATAGCATCAGGCGCTCCTGCCGCTATTGCCGCAAACGCTGAAAACCCCAAAACATTCGGTAAATCAATAATTTTCGTTGCTCTCGGTGAGTCAATTATTCTTTTCGGCTTCGTTGTATCCATTCTTATTTTGCAGAAGGTATAAAAATGAAATTTTATCTGCTTTCGGACGATCCCGACTCTATTGTGGGGCTTCGTCTTGCCGGTATTCAAGGAAAACTCTTGCAGGACGGTGAGAGCGCCCTTGAACAAATCCAGAAAATAAGTGAAGACCCCGATGTTGGCATGATTTTAATTACACCGAACATTGCAAAACTTTTAGGCAGTTCGCTAACTGAGCTTAAAAAGAAAAATCTTCCGCTTATTTCTGAAATTCCCGACAGCAATCCTCAGAACAATTCTTCGGATAATGTTACGGACTATATCCGTTCCGCCGTCGGAATAAAAATTTAAGGAGGCGATACTAATGGATAACCGCCTTGATATTTTCCTTAAAAGCGTAACCGATTATGCGGATCTTCAATGCAAAAAGCTTGAACGCACCGCCGAAACGCAAATGCAAAAGGAAATTACAGCATACAAAAAACAGGCTACCGAAAACAGCCGAAGCAATACTAACCGTGAAGTCAGCAAAATTCAGTCTGACGCCGCCATGAAGGCAGCTCAATACGAGTCAGAAAAGCGGCTCGCTTTGGCAAGTCTTAGGAATGAGCTTTCAGACGGTATTTTCGAGGACGTGGAACTAAAAATCAAGGATTTTACGCAGTCACAGGAATATCCAGATTTTCTTAAAAAGAGCGCCGAAAGGCTTGTACAGACACTGGGCTCCGAAATTATATTTTACGTTCGCCCGTGTGATATGATTTACAATAATATCTTCAACGAAGTTGCAGAAAACGCAACATTGTGCGAAGATGAAAATATCCGTTTAGGCGGAATAATTGCAACAGATAAAGCCGATACTCTGCGCGCAGACGACACCTTGGATTCAAGGCTAACAGCTGAAAAGAAATCTTTCTTTGAAAATGCTGATTTTAAAATATTTTAGGGGGCAAATGTATGTCAGAATATAAAATTTACGGCATTAACGGCCCCGTTGTAACCGTTAAAGGCAAAACGGATTTGCAAATGACGGAAACCGTTTATGTGGGTGAAAAACAGCTTATCGGAGAGGTTATCGGTCTTTCTGAAAACCACGCCACAATTCAGGTTTATGAAGAAACGGCAGGTCTTACACCGGGCGAACCCGTTTTCTCTTCCCGTTCGCCTATGAGTGTAACCTTAGGGCCGGGAATCATGAGCAATATTTTTGACGGTATTGAACGTCCGCTCGAAAGCGTTCGGGAAATTTCGGGTGCATTCATAGAAAAAGGGATAAATATTCCTGCTGTCAGCGAAACAAAAAAATGGACTGTAACGGTGGCTCTTCACGAGGGTGACAAGGTTTTCGGCGGTGAAATATTGGCTTCATGTCCTGAAACCGACTCAATAACACATAAATCCCTTGTTCCGCCAAATATAAAAGGCACGGTAACAAAAATCGTTCCTAATGGCGAATATACAGTAACCGATACAATAGCTGAAATCACTGACAGTGACGGTAAAATCCACGAAATAAAGCTTGCTCAGCGCTGGCCCATAAGAGTACCGAGACCCGTTAAAGAGCGACTTCCTCTTTCAAAGCCGCTGATAACAGGGCAGAGAATTATTGACACCATTTTCCCCATAGCAAAGGGCGGAGCGGCGGCTATCCCCGGCGGATTCGGTACGGGGAAAACCATGACTCAGCATCAGCTTGCCAAATGGTGTGACGCTGACATTATAATTTACATCGGCTGCGGTGAGCGCGGCAATGAAATGACTCAGGTACTGAGTGAATTTTCCGAGCTTACTGACCCGAGAACGGGAAAATCACTTCTTTCAAGAACCGTGCTTATTGCCAACACCTCAAACATGCCAGTTGCCGCCCGTGAGGCGTCGATTTACACGGGTATTACATTGGCTGAATATTACAGAGATATGGGTTA
>JAFLUO010000033.1:10382-16092 GCA_022508705.1 Oscillospiraceae bacterium | reverse complement strand
AAATCAGCGAATGTAAAGCGGAAAAGAACGGAAATATTATAAAAATTACCGTAAGGGGTAACGGCTTCCTTTACAATATGGTAAGAATAATGGTCGGCACACTTCTTGATATTCAAAACGGTAAAATAGAAAGCGGAATAATTCCGCAAATTATCGAAAGCAAGAACAGAAACAGAGCAGGCGTAACCGCAAAACCCGAGGGTTTGTACTTAAATAAAGTTTTTTATTGATATGTGGGGACAAGAGATGGAAAAGAAAAAGAATAATAACAGAAAAAAGCCGATGAAAAACAGTAATAAAAAGGGCGGACTTTCAATGAGCTTAAAAACCGCCAATAAAATAAGAGTTATTTCAGTAATTCTCGTTATTTTAATTCTTGTTTCCATTGCCGCCGCAAGAATAAGCGGCGTTACCGTTTCAATGGTTTCTGACGGGCTGAGCACCGTGATAGCAAAAATCGGTGCAGGTCCCGGATTTCCGTATTTAACTACTGGTATTACCACAACTGACATTTCCATGGCAAGCTCTGATTTAGTTTTGCTTGACGATGTAAGCGTAAGAGTTATTGATTCAACCGCAAAAGAGATTTCGGGTATTGAGCACAGCTTTGACCACCCCATGCTTGAAACATCTTCGGGAAGAATTCTTTTATATGACATCGGCGCAAAGCAGTTCAGAGTTCAGTCAAAAACAAGAGTTCTTTTTGAAAATCAAACAGACTATATAATTTTGACTGCTGCTTTAGGGCATGACGGCTCGGTTGCCGTAGCCACAAGAGCGGACGGAGCCGAAAGTATGCTCACAGTTTATGACAAAAATCATAAAGAAGTATTTAAATGGGCATGCGCTAAAGAGCATATCGTTTCGTGTGACATTTCCGATAATGGTAAAAAATACGCCGTTGCAGTTTTGGGTGTAGACAACGGTTCTGTTTATTCAAAAGTATATGTATTTGAAAAAAATAAAACAGAGGTTTACGCTTCTTTTGAATATAATGACAGCGCACTTACAGAGGTTAAATTCCTCTCCAACGACAAAATTATTGTATTCGGCAATAATGTTTGCGAAATAATTGACGGCAAAGAAGTTTCCGAAAAAATTGATGTTTCGGTAAACACTCCGTCAAGACTTTATGTATCAGACAATAACACTGCGGTGCTTGTACTTTCAAAGTATTCAAGTACAACGCAGAAAATAATAAAAGTATATAACAAATCCGGTAAGGAAATGTTTACGGCAGAGGTTACCGGAGTTGTGAAATCCGTCTCAACGGACGGAAGATATACCGCAGTTTTGACTGACAGTCAAGTCTGCATTTTCAACATGAAAGGGGAGATGACCGGAAAGGCTGAAATAACCTCAGATCCTATTGACGTGGGCGTTTATTCACGCAAAGTTTACGTCTTTTCTTCTGAAGGAATTTTTGAGTATTCATCTGTTAAAACAGAATAAAATTAAGAGGTGATTTTGTGACACTTATATTAGATATTATTTTAGCAGGTATTTTTATTGTTCTTGTAATTGCTGCGGCAAAGAAAGGCTTTGTTTTAACCGTGCTTGAGGTTGTTGCGATTGTTGCGGCGCTTTTCTGCGCATCATATATCAGCGAGCCTGTATCGCAAGGTGCTTATGACACGTTCCTCAAAGATAATATAGTTGAAAATATTGATTCCGCTATCAACGAAAAAACAGGCTCTGGGGATTTAGGCGTTGTTGCAATTGATTCCATTCCCGATTATGTCTTTACTTTTGCTGAATGTGCGGGAATTGATACAAATAAGGTTAAAGCAAATATAAGCACTACAATTTCGGGCGCAATTCAAAACGGAAAAACGGCTGATATCGGCAAAAAGGTCGAGGAAAACTTTATCCGCCCCATAGCGGTTCCGGCAATCCGCATTATAGTATTCTTCATACTGTTTGTAATTTTGCTGGTTGTTTTCCGCTTGCTCGCTAAGGCGGTTTCAAAGATTATAAGGCTTCCGTTAGTTAAAAATGTTGATACGGTTTTAGGAGCGCTTTTAGGAGCGCTGAGAGGGCTTGCGGTGCTGATTATTATTTCAACCGTATTTGTAACGATGCTCTCGGGCGGTGACAGTGATTTTGCCGTTGCAGTAAGAGAATCAAAGGTAATTGAAATTGTGAACAGCATTAACCCGTTTATAGATAAATTACAAAACTCATTTAAGTAAGGAGAAGAAAATACAATGGCTGAAGAAAATTTAAGCTTAAAAGATAATTTGAAGGGGATTTTTGACGGTTGTCTTACAATCCCGAACCTTATGTCAGTAATAAGAATTATACTTATTCCCGTTTTTGCGGTTCTTTATATTAAAGGCTATATTTGGTGGTCAGTAGCAATTCTTGCCGTTTCAGGCATTTCCGATTTCCTTGACGGTAAAATAGCACGAAAGTTTAATCAGGTTTCAGCTCTGGGAAAAATGCTTGACCCGGTTGCCGACAAACTGACAATTTTTGCACTTGCCATAGTTTTATTCATTCAGTTTAAAAACGCTCAAAGTGCATCAATGAAGGCTTTTGCATGGGTATTTTTGCTTTTCCTTGCAAAAGATATAATTATGATTTTAGGCGGAGCTTTGCTCATAGCTTTGGGTTCTCGTCCCGTTGCAGCGGAGATTTACGGCAAAGCGGCAACATTTGTATTTTACGTTGTAATGATATTGATTATCGGCTTCGGTCCTGAGGTAGGCGCTATCAGCAGAACTTACCCGAATTTGACCTTGCCGGAGCCCGTAATGTTCGTGCTTGTGGTTATAGCGGTAATTCTTACCTTCGTTGCATTTATAAGCTATCTCCCCAGCTCCGTAAAGCAAATTCTTGATAACGCAAAGAAAAAGAAAGAGGATAAATAATGAACAAAGGTATGCTTTGCAGCAGATGCAAAAAAAATCCTGCTGTATTCTTTATTTCAAAGGTAGACGGTGACAAAGCCACTAATGAAGGATTGTGCATAAAGTGCGCTATGGAGCTGAATATCGGTCCCGTTAAGCAAATTATGGAAAATATGGGTATTACTGAGGAAGATATGGACGATGTTTCCGCCCAAATGGAGCAGATGATGGAAAGTATGGGCGACGACGGCTTTGAGTTCGGCGGTGCAGGTACATTCCCGTTTATGCAGGGTATGTTCGGCGGTCAGCACAATAATGACTCCATAGCCGACGGAAAAGGTACGGACGAAAAAAAGAATAAAAAGAAAAAGCAGGGGACTAAGAACGATAAAAGAAAATTCTTGGGTCTTTACTGCACAGATCTTACTCAGCGCGCAAGGGAGAATAAACTGGACCGAATAATCGGCAGAGAGCAGGAGATTGCCCGAACAGTTCAAATTCTTTGCAGAAGAACGAAGAACAACCCTTGCCTTATCGGTGAGCCCGGCGTGGGCAAAACCGCCATTGCAGAGGGTCTTGCACAAAGAATTGCAGAGGGAAGCGTACCTGCAAAGCTTGCTGATAAAGAAATTCAGTTACTTGACCTTACGGCACTTGTTGCAGGAACTCAGTTCAGAGGTCAGTTTGAAAGCAGAATTAAAGGACTTGTGGAAGAGGTTAAGAGCGAAGGCAATATTATTCTCTTCATTGATGAGGTTCACAATCTTATCGGAACGGGTGATGCCGAAGGTTCAATGAATGCCGCTAACATTTTAAAGCCTGCCCTGTCCCGCGGTGAAATTCAGGTTATCGGCGCAACTACCTTCAACGAATACAGAAAGCATATTGAAAAAGATGCCGCCCTTGAACGCCGTTTCCAGACGGTTAAGGTGGAAGAGCCGTCTATTGACGATTCATACAAAATGCTTTTAGGCATTAAGAATTACTATGAGAATTTCCACCGTGTAAAAATTTCCGACAACCTTGTTTATAAGGCGGTTACTCTTTCCGAAAGGTATATTACCGACAGATTTTTGCCCGATAAAGCCATTGACCTGCTTGACGAGGCTTGCACCTGCGCAAATCTTCGCAATAAAGCGATAAGTGAGCTTGAAATTGCTGAGAAAAAGAGCGCAGAGCTTGAAAAGAAAATGGCAAACCTTGAAGATGAGCTTGCAACGGCCCCCGAAGGGGCAGACCTTGAACCGATTTACGCTCAAATGTCTGTCACAAAGGGTGAAATTGACGCTCTTTCCAAAACTATTCCCGAGCTTACCGAAAGGGCAAAGGACAATGCGGTTGTTGAGGAAGACCTTGCAAAGGTTATAAATCTTTGGACTGGAATACCCGTTTCCAAGGTAGTCGAAGGCGATATTAACCGTCTTAAAGACCTTGAAACAAATCTTCTTGAAAAGATAATCGGTCAGGATGAAGCGGTTAAACTCGTTGCAAACGCAATTAAAAGAAGCAGAATCCAGCTTACAATTCAAAAACGACCTGCATCTTTCATTTTCGTAGGACCTACGGGCGTAGGTAAAACAGAGCTTGTCAAGAAACTTTCGGAAGAGCTTTTCGACACTCCCGAAACGCTTATCCGCCTTGATATGTCTGAGTTTATGGAGAAGCACAGCGTTTCAAGACTTATCGGCTCGCCTCCAGGCTATGTAGGCTATGACGAGGCGGGTCAGCTTACCGAAAAGGTACGCAGAAAGCCCTATTCAATCATTCTTTTGGATGAAATTGAAAAGGCTCACCCCGACGTTATGAATATCCTTTTACAAATCCTTGACGAGGGTAAGACGAACGATGCGCACGGTAGAACCGTAAGCTTTGCAAATACAGTCATTATAATGACCTCAAATGCAGGCAGTCACAATACCGAAACATCACTTGGATTTGGAAAAACCGAGGGCGATATTTCAAGAGAAAAGGTTATGAAAGCATTAAAAGAGTTCCTTCGGCCTGAGTTTATCGGCAGAGTTGATGAAATCGTTGTTTTCAATCCTCTTTCCCACGAAAATTATAAAGACATTGCAAAGCTTATGCTCTCCGAAATTGTAACCGTTCTTCAGGATAAAGGCATCGAATTTATTTACGGTGATGAAATTCCCGAGGTGCTTGTAAATAAAATGGACGGAAATTCAAGAGGAGCCAGGGACCTTCGCAATGTTATCCGCAGAAATATTGAAGATAAAGTTTCAAATATGATGATTATCAATTCAGGGCTTCCCATAAATCAAATTACGGTTTCAGTTCAAAACGGCGAAATCGTAGCTTCGGTAAATTAAGAAAAATAAAAAATCCGCTGTACAAAAGTACGGCGGATTTTTATTGGTGTTTTAGCTTTTATTTTTTTGTCATGTCGGTTGAGGCTTCATTAACTGCACTTTGTACATCTGATGAAACTTCGCTTATGCCGCTTGAAAGACTTTCACTCGCATCTGTAAGCATATCGTCAAGACCGTTTTTTGTTTGGCTCGGGTCAGAGCTTGAATTTGTCTCTGAGTTTTGGCTTGCATTATTTGTATCAGATACCTTTCCGTCCTCTGTTTTACCGCAGCCTGCAAAGAAAGTGCAAATGAGAAGTGTTCCTATAATCATAACACATATTATCTTTTTCACGGATTTACCCTCCTTTGTTTTTATTGTGTTTATATTATTGGCTGTTTTGCGGGATTTTATTCGAGGTAGCCACTGACTAATTAACGACTAACACCTCAGTGCCTATCTATTTTGTAAGAACTCCGCCGTCGCTGTAAAGCAGAATTAAAACATTTTCCTCTTCGCCCGTTGCCGCATTAAGATAAACAAGTAACTGC
>JAFLUO010000033.1:1406-10282 GCA_022508705.1 Oscillospiraceae bacterium | reverse complement strand
AATTAAAACATTTTCCTCTTCGCCCGTTGCCGCATTAAGATAAACAAGTAACTGCTGTCCGTTTTCGGTTGTGCAAAGGTATTCGTAACAGTAATTTTCTGTTTTCCACTCAGTCGGCGCAAAGCAAGCCGAAACATTTGAAATTTCAAGACCGCTGTATAGCTTTTTCCTGCCTTCTTCCGCAGTAATTGCATTTTCAGGAATTGAACGCTTCGTGTGGCAAGAAACATACCCTGTCGCATCAAAGGAATGGATTTCACCGCTGTGAAGATTAACGCTTACTTTAATAAGATCAGCATAACAGATAGCATCGCCCTGAACATACGCAAAGTTAACGGTGCAGATACCGTCATCGGTAAAATAATAGCTCTCTTTCATGTTCTTATAACCGATTGAGTCAAGATATTCTTTTGCTTTATTGATCGCATCTTCGTATTCAATACTTATTTCACCTGCAAAGGTGGAGTTGAGCATATAAAGGGGATAACCGCCTTGCTTTGTAATGGCAACCGTGCAGTCATCATTTTTGAAAACATAGCAGGGTACATTGCCCGATTCTTCAAATGCAAAAGTTAATTCTTTGCCGTCACCGCAAACGTTATTTGCAATTTCCTGTGCCTTATTTTTGTTGATTTCCTCTTCTCCCTCAAGCAATTTCGGTTTCATATTTTCAATATGATTGGAGAAAGGCCCGTCAAAAACAAGAGAAGGAACATCGGAAAGGGTTTGTTCAACGTCATCCATTTTTTCAAAAACGGTATCGGATACTTCGTTGGTACTCAGGAACATATTGGATTTTTTCTCAAATGACATTGATCCGTTTTGCAAGCTGTAACACATTGAATTAAGCTTTTCCGAAAGGGAATTTGCAAATTCGCAGAGTTCAAGTAACTGTTGTCTTTCATCTTCCGTAAGAGTTTCGCCTCTCATACTTTTTCGCTGAATAGACATAATATATTCGCCAACCTGCGACAGAAAACTGTATGTGTTTGAAATAGACGAGTCGTTTGACGGAAGCTGGGCAAGACTGTTTTTTGCTTCCGCACAGTCACGCCACAGCTTTGTTGAAAGATTTGAAAGCATTGACGGCGTGCTGACGTAAACTACTTTTTGAAGATCTGAATTTATATCGCTTATATATTCGTCAAGGGAAATAAGAGCGCGCTGTCGGGTCAGTAAAATTTCCCGTTCATATTTTGCTACTTTGACTGATTGAACAATGGAAAAGACCGTCAAAGCCGCTAATGCAAAGGTGATATAGCTTATCAAACGTATTTTTCCGCGACGTGAAATGCCTTTTTCTGTCATATTTTTCTCTCCTTGGAGTATTTTTCATATCTTATGTGTTAGTGTTAACAGAAAATTTAAAAATATCCGCTTGTTTTTACAGTTTTTTAATTGCAAATTAAACAATTATGTTGTATAATTTATGATGATTAAATCTGTAATTTGGGGGATTGTAATTGAACGCATATCTTGATAACAGCGCTACAACAAAGCCCTGTGAAGAAGCTGTAAAAAAAGCTATGCACATAGCCTCTGCTTGTTACGGCAATCCCTCATCACTTCATTTTTTAGGATTTGAAGCAAAAAAAGAACTTGAAAGTGCAAGAAAATCTATTGCAGATTTTATTGGAGTAATGCCGAATGAAATCTATTTTACATCAGGCGGTACGGCTTCAAATATGACGGCAATTCTCGGAACGGCTTATGCAAAAAAACGTGAAGGCAAAAAAATTATTACGTCACGCATTGAGCATCCAAGTGTTATTAAAAATTTTGAACTGTTGGGCGAGCAAGGCTTTTCACCAGTCTTTTTAGAGCCCGACAAAAACGGAAAAATAAATCTTGACAATTTGTATAATGCAGTTGACGAAAATACAATTCTCGTAAGCTTAATGGCAGTCAATAACGAGGTCGGCTCCATTCAGGATTTTGATAAAGTTAAAAGCATAATAAAGGCAAAGCATTCAAACGCTCTTTACCATTGTGACGCTGTTCAAGCATTCGGCAAAATTAAAATAAATCCCGCAAAATCGGGAATTGATTTAATGAGTATGAGCGCCCATAAAATCCACGGCATTAAAGGCTCGGGCGCGCTTTACGTTAATAAAAACATTCGCATAAAGCCCGTTATTGTGGGCGGAGGGCAGGAAAGCGGTCTTGTTTCGGGAACGGAAGCAATGCCTGCACTTTGCGCATTTGGCGAGGCAGTAAATAACATTGGTTCTGTCGATGAAAACTTTAATAAAGTTAAAAATTTGCGTGACGGACTGCTTAAAAAACTATCAACTCTTGATTATGTTTATGTAAATTCCCCCGAAGATGCGCTTCCATATATTTTAAACATTTCCGTCAAAGGCGTTCCGTCGCAGGTTATGCTCAATTCCCTTTCCAGCGAGGGTATAAGTGTTTCGGCAGGGTCTGCCTGTTCAAAAGGGCACAGGAGCGGTGTTTTATCTTCGATGAATATTGAGCCTGCAAGAATTGACAGCGCGCTTAGAATCAGCCTTTCAAAATACACTAATGAAGATGAGATGCAACTGCTGTTTGAGAAAATTGTTAAAACGGCAGAGCGTATCAGGAGATAAATTTGTTATGAAAGAAATAATCCTTATAAAAAACGGAGAGCTTGCTCTAAAGGGGCTTAACAGAGCCACTTTTGAGGACATTCTCATAAAGAATATTCGCAAACGGATTAAGCCTTTGGGCGAATTTGAATACCGCAAAGAACAGTCAACCGTTTCCGTTATTCCAGCAACTGATGATATTGATATGGACGAGGTTGCAGAGCGTATCGGCAGAGTGTTCGGAATAGCAAGGTATTCAAGAGCACTGCAAGTGCCAAAAAGTATGGCGGAAATTTGCAAATGCGCTCCCAAATATCTTGAAGACCAGTTAAGATTTGCAAAGACCTTTAAAGTAGAGGCAAAGCGTTCCGATAAAAAATTCCCCTTGACTTCGCCTGAGATTTCGGCAGAGGTCGGCGGTGCAATTCTCTCTGAATTTCCCTATTTAAAAGTAGACGTAAGAAATCCCGAAATAATCGTTACAATAGAAATCCGTGAAAAATTTGCATTTATAAGAGGCAATCAGCTTAAAGGCGCAGGCGGGCTTCCCACTGGAACGGCAGGTAAGTCAACAGTGTTAATTTCAGGCGGAATTGACAGTCCCGTTGCAGCATACATGATGGCAAAAAGAGGTCTTGTTCTCAATGCAGTTCATTTTGCTTCGCCGCCGTACACTTCCCCCCAGTCTGAGGACAAAGTGTTCAGACTTTTAAAGCAGGTCGCGGCTTACAGCGGCAGTATAACTCTTTTTACGGTTGGTTTTACCGAAATTCAGGAAGAAATCCGTGACAACTGCCCTGAGGATATGTTTACTCTTGTTATGAGAAGGTTTATGATGCGAATTGCATCTGCAATCGCCGAAAAAGAAGACAGTAAGGCACTCATTACAGGTGAAAGCCTCGGTCAGGTTGCAAGTCAGACTTTACCCGCAATTGCCTGCACAGATGCAGTTGCAACAATGCCTGTTTTTCGTCCTCTTATCGGCAACGATAAAGACGAAATAATAACGGTTTCAAGAAAAATCGGTACATTTGACATTTCAATAGAACCCTTTGAGGACTGCTGTACGGTATTCACACCTAAGCACCCCAAAACAAAGCCTACTGTGCAAATGCTTGAAGAGGTTGAAAAAAATCTTGATATCGATGCGCTTGCACAGCGAGCACTTGAGAATACTAAAGTAACGGTGGTTGGTTTTTAATGCTCCTTGAGGAAACATTAGTATCGCTTCTCAAAGATAAACAGCTTGTAGTGGCTACGGCCGAGTCCTGCACGGGCGGTCTTATTGCAAAACGCATAACGGATGTCAGCGGGTCGTCGTCTGTGTTTAATTGCGGAATAGTCAGCTACAGCAATGAAATAAAGCAATCTGTTTTAGGCGTGTCCGACGAAACGCTATTTAAATACGGAGCAGTCAGCGAGCAAACCGTTCGCGAAATGGTGACAGGCGTTTTGAAGCTTTCAAAGGCAGATTTAGCCGTTGCCGTTTCGGGAATTGCAGGGCCTAATTCCGATAATACCGAAAAGCCCGTAGGTTTAATATTTCTTGCAGGGTCAAACGGCAAAAAAACAGTAGTAAAAAAACTTGAAAATAAATTCGCGGGAGATGTTAGGCGTCTTAACCGTGAAAGCGCTTCAGATGAAGCTTTAAAAATTCTTATAAGTCTCGTAGGTGAATAGAATTGGAACTTAATAAGAACAATGTTGAAAAATTCAGCGAAAATGAAAACAAAAATACTTTGGCAGAGGGTGTAAACAACACGCAAGGCACAAAAAAGCCACGCAGAAAAATATCTGTCATCGCAATTATTATTCTCTTGATCAGTATTATTGTTTTCTCTTGCGCTGCGGCGTTGATTATCAGAAATCACATGAAACGCCAGGAAAATATTGAAATGAATAATAAATTAGAATCTGTTTTTGAATCAGATGTCAGCGAGGAAGCGGATTTTAATTTTGACGAAATGGTAGCCATAAATCCGGGCTTTGTGGGGTGGGTAAAAGTTCCCAACACAACAATTAGCCTGCCTGTCGTAAAATATGCGGATAATTCATATTATTTAACTCATGATTTTTATAAAAACTATGACCGCCGCGGAACTGTTTTTATGGATTACAGGAACGATCCCGTAAATTTTGATGCCAACACCATTCTTTACGGTCATAACTGTTATGACGGCACAATGTTTTCAGAGCTTGAAAAATACCAGGACATTGATTTTTATAAATCGTCTCCCGTCATTGAGTTTTCAACCGTAAACGGAAAAGAAAAATGGAAAGTGTATGCAGTTTTTATAACCAATGCAAAAGCACAGGAAGATAACGGCTATATTTTCAACTATATTTATCCTTACATGGACGGAGACAACTTTGACGGATTTATAAACGAGGTCAATAAACGCAGACTGTATATTACCGATGTTGACATAAACGACGATGATAATATGCTTATTCTTTCAACATGTATCCGAAATCTTGACCTTTACAGCAAAGGCAAAATTTCTTACAGGGCAGATACACGTTTTGTCGTTCTTACAAGAAAGCTGAGACCCGGTGAGGATGAAAGAGTTAATACCGAAAATGTTACGGTAAATCCGTCACCGAAATATCCTCAGCTTTACTATGATAAAAACGGTATTCCAAATCCGTATAAAGATGATGAAAAATGGTATCCTCAGGAGGTAAATAGATGAGCGAAAACAAACCGAATGACAACAATTCGTTTGACAGTCTTCTTGAAGAGCTTGACGGAATGTCAAATTCCGAGCCTACTCTCGAATCAAATGATATTGTTGCAGAAATTGAGAAAAATATAAACGAAGAAGTTTCGGATGACCGGGGGATAAAGACATTTACCGAAAACGGAATGACCTTTGTTGACGTTACAGCACAGTATGTAAAAAAAAGCGAGCCTGAGAAAAAAGATACGGAAACTGCTGAAAAGTCCGAAGTTACTGAAAAAAAAGTCAGAACCTTTAATGAGATATTTGCTGATTTTTTTGGAAAATTTCTTCCAAAAAAAGAAGATAAAAAGCGTGAGAAGGCGCGTAAAATCGTTATGGATATTTCTGTAGTAACCATAATAGGTTGTGTAATTGCTTTCGGTGTGCTGATAACCCAGCATTTTCTTCACAAAAACGACAATAAAAACATTCACAACTTAGTTGTCTCAACAGACGATTTTAACTCAGACCAGTATGACGAAGCGTGGCAAGAGCTTTTTTCAAAATATCCTTCCGTTGAATTTCCCGAGGGCATGAACCTTAAATACGCTTATCTTTATGCAGTTAACCCGGAGCTTGTAGGCTGGCTTAAAATTGACGGAACTAACCTTGACGTTCAGGTTGTCAAGGCTGGCGATAATTCAAAATATTTAAAAACGGATTTCTACGGCAAAAAAAGCCGCTACGGGTGTCCATTCCTTGATTACAGAAACGACGCTAAATATTTTAGCGATAATAACGTAATTTACGGTCACCATATGAGTGACGGACTTATCTTCTCAAACCTTGATAAATATAAAACAATTGAAGGCTACAAAGAATCTCCTGTCATTCAGTATGATACTATTTACAAAACTTATTATTTCAAAATATTTGCGGCATTTATTTCAAACGGCAATCCTAAAGACGATAACGGTTATTTGTTTAACTATACGATAACGGATTTTTCATCAGACGACCAATTTATGAGCTTTATTCAGGAAATTCAGAAGAGAAGTCTTTTCAATACGAATATAAGCGTACTGCCTGACGATAAAATTCTTACTCTTTCAACCTGCTCATACGAATTTTCTGATGCAAGACTTGTAATTGTGGCAAGGCTTTGCCGTGAAAATGAAGATACAAGTGTAGATACAAGCGGAGTAGAAATAAACCCTTCTCCAAGGTATCCGCAGGCATGGTATGATGCAAAGGGCATGGAAAACGCATATAAGGATGACACAAATTGGACTCCCTAAAGCTGTTTGCAAATTTAATGTGGTAATAATTAAGAAGTGTAGTGTGTGAAACACGAAGAAAGGAACGGTACTGTTCACAAGGGCTTTTATAACGCTTTGTGTTAAAATGTACTGAAAGGTGATTAAAATGAAGGTTAGACTTTTATCGCTTAATACTGAAAAGAGCATTCCCTTTGCAAAATTTCAGGCAAGGGTAGTCAGCAGCTTAAAAGGATACACTGAGGGCAATGAAACCTTTGTGCATTACGATAAAATGCTCAATTTGTTTGAAGGCTTTCAAAATGCGATTCAAAATGACGATATTATCGTAATTGCTGTTGACCAAAAGCGTTATTTTAAACTTAAAAATGCTATAGCGCAGGCGTTTGAGGTTGAAAATGTTCAAAGCCCCGCAGTGCTTAATATGCTTGAAAATAATGACGCTCTTTCCGATGAGCAGAGAAAGAATTTTTCGTCTTTTCCAGAGATGTCAACGGTTTTCCTTTCAAAAGACGGAATGTATTCAGGCTTCGGAATAGACAACGGAGAAAAATATATTGTTGTAATTCCAATTGATGACGACAGAATCAATATAATTCTGCGAAACGGTGTTGTTCCATATTTGGCACAAGGTCTTGGCGGCGAGGCAGCAAGCATTCTTTCAGAAACACAGCACATTGATAATGAAAAAGCAGAAATTGCGATTTCACGGCTTTGGGAAACAGGCTCTGTTGTTGCAGTTAACGGCACGGCAAATTCCGAAGCGTTGAAAAATTTAGGCGAAGCGGTTGAGCATTTCAGCGACGTAGTCGTATTTACTCCTCATGTTGAGGACAAAGGCGAGGTTAATGCTACCGAATATGCCGCACAGCTCGCACGTGTAAGCCTTGATTTGTCCGCCGCGAATATAGGAGCATCAATAAGCGATATTTATGAAACGGATGAATCAAAATATATTTGTATTGCAGTTGCAGACGATGACAATGCTACAGTAAGAAAGCTTTATCTTGAAGACGGCGAAACAGAAGATGCTTTCATCGAAAGCGTTGCGGCAGAGCTTTATGAGCTTATCGGCGAAAGAGCCGCAGGTATCAGGAGTGTCGGCATTGAGGTATCGGACGCTCCGTCTGAACCCACAGAGCCTATGGAAAAAAAGTCAAGTAAAAAAACAGTAACAATACTTGCAATTATTTTAGGTGTTGTAATTCTTCTTTGTGCAGTGCTTGCAGTAGTATTCAAAATGCAGGGTGAAAACGGTTCTGCATCAAAAGCCCTTCGCAAATTATTCGGATACGAGACAACAACCGAGTCAACAACTCAAGCGCCCACAACTCAGGCACCTACCACAGAACCGGCTCCCGAAACAAACGAAAATAAACTTAAAATATCCGAATTTATAATTCAAGATATACTTGAAATTGAGAAAAAACAAAAGGAAGAAGCGGAGAAACCAACCGAAGAGGCAACGGAGCCCGAAACTAACGAAGAAGGCGAAGAAAAACCATCTGAGAGTGAGGTAGAGGAAGATAAGGGCGCTCCCGAATTTATAACGGTTAACGGTGAAAAAATCCCTGCCAAAGATGCCATTGCAGGCCTTGTTATGACTGAAATGGGCGAAGGCTATGAAATGGAAGCTATAAAAGCTCAGGCGATTGTAATTTACACATATCTTAAATACAGAGACAACGACTTCCAAATTGACGGCGTACAGATAGAAAAGTCAGTCACACAAGAGGTTGAGGTTGCAGTAAGCGAAGTATTCGGCAGATACATTTCCTACAACGGTGAGGTTGCTCTTACACCGTTCTTTGAAATTGCGGCAGGCGGTACTGCCGACGCATCAATGGTATTCAGTGAAAATTACCCGTATCTCAGAGCTGTTTCAAGACTTGACGGTAACCCGGAGGCTTCTGTTGAAGGATATGAAAATACAGTTCAGCTCAAGCGCGGTGAAGTTCAGGGAATTCTTCTTAAAGCAGATTTTGAAATTGACGTTGATTCCGATCCTACAAGATGGATTATCGTAAGAGAGCGCAATAATGCCGTTTCTTCATCGGTAGGTTATGTAAAATCTGTCAGAGTCGGCGGTCAGGATTTAACAGGATACGAATTTATTACAAAGCTTTCAGACATCGGAATTAAATCAAGCTGCTTTAAGCTCAGTTATGACAGCTCTTCTGAAACGTTTACCTTTACTTCATATGGCATCGGCTGTGGCGTTGGTATGAGTAAAGCTGGGGCAAACGCTTTAGCAGGAAAAGGGTATAATTATGAGAGAATTCTCAAAACATATTTTGCGAATACAACGCTTGCTAAGGAGGCAAACTGATGAATATTTTAGTAACGGGCGGAGCGGGTTATATCGG
>JAFLUO010000033.1:0-1306 GCA_022508705.1 Oscillospiraceae bacterium | reverse complement strand
CTGGAATATTATGACAATAATATCGGCGGAACTTTAAAGCTTTGCGATGTTATGCGAAATAACGGGTGCAAAAAAATCGTTTTCAGCTCGTCAGCCACCGTTTACGGTATGAATAATATTTCGCCCTTAAAGGAAACAATGAAAACAGGCGGCACAACTAATCCTTACGGCACAACAAAATATATGATAGAAATAATTCTTGAAGATATTTGCAAGGCAGACAGTGAGTGGAACGTTACTCTTCTTCGCTATTTCAATCCTATAGGCGCCCACAAAAGCGGAAGAATCGGTGAAAATCCCAACGGAATACCCAATAACCTTATGCCATATATTACTCAGGTGGCAATCGGCAAACGCCCGTTTTTGAGCGTTTACGGTGACGATTATGACACACCCGACGGCACAGGTGTCAGAGATTACATTCACGTTGTGGATTTGGCAGAGGGTCATGTTAAAGCCGTTGAAAATATACTTGAGGGCAAAAAGGGAGTTCAGGTATTTAACCTGGGAACAGGAGTAGGTTACAGCGTTCTTGATATTGTTAAGGCGTTTAATAAAGCCTACGGTAAGGAATTGCCTTATAAAATTGCTCCCCGCCGTGCAGGCGACATAGCAGTTTGCTATTCAGACCCGTCAAAAGCAAAATCGGAACTGGGCTGGGAAGCTAAAAGAGGAATTGAAGAAATGTGCGAGGACTCCTGGCGCTGGCAGTCTAACAACCCTAACGGATATTAAGAGGTATTTCATTGAGAGTATTTGATTTTGACAATACAATTTACGACGGAGAATCCGGTTTGGATTTGTTCCTTCATTTTCTGCGATTAGACACTAAAGGAGTATTCAAATATATTCCTAAATTTTTCACGGGCTTTATGAAATATAAAAACGGTGTTATAACCATTGACGAGGTTATCAATAAATACGGCACTTTCCTAAAAGAGTACTGCGACGCTTTCGCAGATGATATGGAAAAGGAATTTGTCCGTTTTTGGGATTTGAATGAGCATAAAATAAAGGAATTTTACCGCGAAATTCACAAGGCAGACGACATTATTGTTTCAGCTTGTCCCGAAAGTCTTTTGAAAATTATGTGCGACCGCCTTGGAATAAAGAATTATATCTGTTCAAAGGTGAATTTTTCAACGGGCGATATTCAACAGATTTGTTATAAAGACAAAAAAGTAGCTCTTTTCAAAGAAAAATACGGCGACGTTCAAATTGACGAGTTTTATACCGACTCCGTAAGCGACTTACCGATGATTGATATATCCCGTAATGCTTATATGGTAAGCGGAGATCAAATCCG
>JAFLUO010000032.1 GCA_022508705.1 Oscillospiraceae bacterium | reverse complement strand
CGAACCTCAACATACGGAGTCAGAGTCCGCTGTGCTACCGTTACACAATACCGCTATATTCAGTTTTCCTAACTGCGAGAGATATTATATATCACACAAAAAGCAATGTCAAGTCTTTTTTGATAAAAACCTTTATATGAAAAAAATATTTACGCAATTACTATTGTGTAAATACAACTTTATGGTAAAATAAAAGAGGATTGTTATATTAAAAAGGGGAGTGTATTTATGAAATACATAAGCAGAAAGGAAAAGGTTAACTATTACGTTGGGCTTTCGGGTCAAAATTTGGTTTATTCGCTTATCGGCGCATCCTTTTTTACATATTTTATGACCGATATTGCTCTGTTCCCTGCGATAATCGTTTCGGCGTTGCTTATCATTATGAAGGTTTGGGACGGTGTAAATGATCCGATTGTAGGCTCGTTTATTGACAAGCACACCTTTAAAAACGGCGAAAAATTAAGACCTTTCTTGAAATACACACCCTTGCCCGTGGGCATTTTTACGGTGCTGATGTTTGTTGTGTTTTCAACAAAAGAAGACCTTTTGTGGCTTCGGGTTGCATATTTCGTTATTATGTACATTTGCTGGGATTTGGCTTATACCGTTCAGGATGTCGCCATTTGGGGCATTACATCTTCCGTTTCACCGGACAGCAACGAGCGTGACCGTTTTGTTCAGTGGGCAAGAACCATAGGCTCGATTTTCTACGGAGTATTCAGCGCAGTAATCCCAATGGCGCTTGAAATGATTGCCAATGCAACGGGTGTTACAATGCGTTTGATGACCCTCGTTTTTGCCCTAATATTCGGCCTTGGCGGTGCAATGATAAGCTACCGTTCATATCTTGCTCAGGAGAGAGTTCGAGTTTTACAGTCAAAGCAACAGGAATCAATGGCTGAAAGCTTTTCACTTCTCTTTAAAAATAAAATGCTTATGCTCGTAACCCTTGCAAACCTTTTGGGCGCAGTGGGCTTCGGCGGAAATCTTGTTACATATTTCTTTAAATATGAAATCCCTGCGGACTTTATTTCATCTGAGGGCATATTCAGCTTTGTGGGCGCTTTGGGGCTTACGACGATTTACTTTGCCGTAACATCTGTTCCGGGATTTCTCGGTATGATGCTTGCGGATAAAATAAAGAAATGGTGCAAAGGCTACGTTAATGCGATTATCTTTATGCAGTCCGTAAATATTGTGTTCCGCATTATTGCATATTTCGTAGGCTATCAAGGCAAAATGCTTTGGATTTCAATGCTGATTATGGGCGTAGGCTCAATTCCAATGGGTGCACTTTCAATTGCGCAGACCTCAATTTTCTGTGACAGCATTGATTATATGGAATGGAAAACGGGTAAGCGCACTGAGGGAATCACATTCTCAATGCAAACCTCATTTACAAAAATTTCAAGCGGAATTACCGCAGGTCTTGCAACTCTTGCATTGCACCTTTTAAAATACAATGCAATTCCCGATGCCGAGGGTGTGGTTTACATCGGAACGCAAACCGCCGCTTTTGACAAATGGATTTGGCCTCTTGTAATTTTAACTCCCGCTGTGGCCTCTCTTCTTTATATTATTCCGTTGCTCTTTATTCGATATACTCCCGAGGAGCGTGCAAAGGTAGAACGAGAACTGCATGAACGCAGAGAAAAAGCAGGCACAATTTCTGAATAAAAACAGATAGAATTATAAAAAGCAGGAAGAATTACTCTTCCTGCTTTTTTGTGTAATTATTCTTTTGCTTCAAATGCGCTTTTGTCAAGCCCGCAAACGGGACAAACAAATTCATCTGAAATCAGCGACCACGGTGTGCCCGGTTCAATTCCGTTTTCGGAATCGCCCAAAGCTTCATCGTAAACATAACCGCAAGGGCATATATATTCCATATTAAAAACCTCCGTTGGACTGTGTTCTTAATATGTACTTTTCGTGAAAAATTATTCGCCGAAATATCTCTCAAGAAGACCCTTGAATGCCTTGCCGTGACGAGCTTCGTCTCTTGCCATTTCGTGAACTGTATCGTGAATAGCGTCAAGACCCTGCTCTTTTGCCATTTTTGCAAGCTCTGTTTTGCCCATTGTTGCGCCGTTTTCTGCTGCAACTCTCATTTCAAGATTCTTCTTTGTTGAGCTTGTAACTACTTCACCGAGCATCTCTGCAAATTTTGCAGCGTGCTCTGCCTCTTCGTAAGCTGCCTTTTCCCAATAAAGACCGATTTCGGGATAGCCCTCTCTGTGAGCAACTCTTGCCATTGCAAGGTACATACCAACCTCTGAGCACTCGCCGTTGAAATTGTCACGAAGACCCTGAACGATTTTTTCGTCAACACCGTCAATAATGCCGACAACGTGTTCAGCAGCCCATGTCATTTCTGCGCTTTCTTCTCTCATAGCCATTTTTGCCTTGCAGATGGGGCATACATCAATGGGTTCATCGCTTTCATAGCCGCATACGGGGCAGTAATACTTCTTTGCCATAATATTTTTACTCCTTTTAAATAAAAAATTTTTATTTTTTACAGCGTTTGCAAATTCCGCTGTAATACACGTCTTTTTGTTCGATTTCAAAGCCGTCAATGCCGCAAACATGACTTTCCGTGCATTTGAAATCATAAATTTCGCCGCATTTCGTGCATTTGAAATGCCCGTGGAACGACGTATCCGCATCGTAACGGATTTTGTCTTTATCAATGTTAACTGGATTTATAAGTCCGCAGTCCGAGAGTGTTTGCAGGCAGTTGTAAACCGTAGTTTTTGAAAAAGACGGATTGCTTTCAACCATTTTTTCATACACCGTTAATGCGTCCGGGTGGATTGGATTTTCTTTAAGGAATTTATAAACAGCAATACGCTGAGGGGTAAGCTTAAGACCGTTGCTCTTAAAAACTTCGGAAATTTGTTGAGTATCCATAAAGCACCAACCAAATAATTGTAATTTGTAATGATTACAATTTGATTATACGCTTTTTTTGCAAATTGTCAACATAAAAATCATGAATTTTTTGGTATTTCCGCCTCGCAAAAGCCGATACATTCCCGACCTTTCAGCGTGTTTGCGGTATCTCTTGCGTTAAAATATAATCTAAGCTTATCACCGTATTTCACTAAATGGCTGGCATAGACAAATTGATTCATCCACTGGTTTCCGTTACACATTTGCGGCTGTAAAACTATTTTTTCAAACTTAAAATCTTTGCCGTCATTTGATGATAACATTATAATTGCTGACTTGCTTTCTCCGTTTTCTTCGTAAATTCCGTTCTGAAAACCGACGTATCCGTCAGAAAGTTTATAAACCTTTAAGCAACCGCTGCACAAATTAAGGTAAGGGTTATTCTTATCGGGCGAAATAATCGGTTTGTCAGCGCTGACGTAGCCTTCCGTAACATTTTTACTGTACGCATAAGAAATATATGTAGGCTCGCAAAAGCCGCAGTCTTTAATAAAGGTTTGCCCGCAGGAATAGTACAAAACAAAGCCTTCATCACACTTTAGAAGATATGGATTTGAAATTGCAATACCTCTCTTATCTTTCTCATAAGGCTTTGTATTGCCGATTACTTTGCGTGGCTTGCTCCAGTTAATCAAATCGTCACTTTCTGTAACGTAAATCTCAGAATGCCATTTTGCAAGATTTATAAGAGTCAAGGCGTTTACTAAGAGCGGGGCAGTCCGTTCATAAAACAGATAATATCTGCCGTCAATAAAATTTATGTTCGGGCGCATTGCCCTCGGCAAAATTCTCTTAATCTTTTTAAAATCAATTCCGTCGTCGCTGACAAAATGATACACACCTAAATTTGTATGTAAAAACATGTGCCACTTTCGGTCGATTGCCTTATCGGGTGTTAGCAGGGAGGGGTCGGCGACAACAAAGCTATCAAACGGCTTTATTACGGGATTGTTTTTATATAGCTTAAATTCTGCATTTTTTAGCTGTGAAACAGTCAAGTTATCCATACTTTGCACCTACTCACCGAAAATTTGCTTTTTCCAAAATTCTGCTAAGTCATCCTCACTCCAAGAGGCATTGGCAGGGCTTGTTGAGGGCAGATAAATTGCTTTAATTCCTATGTTTTTCTCAATGTACTTTTTATATAGACTTTCTGCCTTTTTTCCGTTGACAAAAATTCTGTCAACCTGCGTTTCTTTCAGAATAATGCTTATATCATTCGGCACAACATTTTTAATTGAACTGTCAGACGACCCTTCAATTTCACAGGAATGGATAATGTCCCAAAGCGCAAAATTATTTGATAAAATCAGATTTGTTTTATCTGCAATTGATTCAGGGATTTTACTGTTACAAATTCTTGCCATTACAGGCCAGAATCTGTTTTGCGGATGACCGTAAAAAAAGCATACTTCCCTTGATTTCACTGACGGAAAAGTGCCCAAAATAAGCGTTTTTGAATTTTTGTTAAATATCGGTTTAACAGTGTGTATTAACATACTTGCTCATTCCTCATAAAGTGATTTTCTTCTTCAAAATTTGATATACCATTTCGGTACTGTCAATTTATAATTATCATACCATTCCAATACGTCTTTGGCTTGGTTCAGCATTATATCTACCTGATCACCGCCGTACTCAATCGCCCACGGAACAGATGACAAAGTATTACTGCCTATATAAAGTTTAAGAAGTTTCCAAAAAAGCCCAGGCACATCGTTGTCAAAATACCCGTCAATCATACCGCTTGCAAATTCAGGAGACGTTTGCGCCGCCCAAACAATGCGGTTAAACTCTTCCCAAGGGTCGCCGAAATCATATCTGTCAAAATCAATGATAACAATTTTATCATTTTCAATCATCATATTGCCCACATGGTAATCCCCGTGCTGAAAACATTGAGGTCTGTTTTTAAGCAAACTGCGGTTTACATTAAGATAATCAATTATGTACTCGGCACCGTCAAACTTTATCGGGCAATCACGGTACATTTTTATTTTCCTGTCCATTTTAGCATTAAATCTTTCTTCCCAAACCTGCTGGTTTTTCGGGGCGGGAATAGAGTGAATTTTCTGCAATATTTTACCCGACTGAAAGCCGAAATCATACTGCTTGGATTTCTCGTAATTGCGGATGTTTTCCTCTGCATCTACACCGTCAACCCACGATTGCAAAATGTATGTGCCTTCTTGGCAAAGACCGACCTTTAACGGTTTACACATGGAAATATCTTTGACCGCAAGCTTTTTCATTATCTTGTGAATTTTCTTTCTGTTTTTATATTTCTTTCTCGGTGAAATACGCAAAAGATACTTAGTCCCGTCTTTAACAGCGCAGTACTTTTTGTCACCGCTGTACCCTTTGTTTATTTCGGTTATACTGTCAAATTTTTTGAAATTCATGGCTAATCCTCTTTGAAAGACTGTTCTTTAACAAAAATAAACAGCCGCAAAATGAGCGGCTGTTTGAATCGGTTTACAAAATCGGTTAATTATTCGTTATCCTTTTTCTTCTTAATGGCAACAGCCGAGCCTGCAATTGCCGCAACAGCCGCAACGGCTACTGCTGAAACAGCCGCCACTTTTCTTGTTGTATTCGGAATGTTGGGAGTTTCTGCATTCTCAGCCTTAGTGGTGCTTTCGGTTTCTGTCTCAGATTTTGAAGGCTCTGTAGCCTCAGTCGGTTCAGTAGGCTCAAATGATGACTGTACTTTGTCGGGAGTTAACGGCTCAAGCTCGGAGAGCGATGCTGTAAGCTCACCGTCAAAAACGATATTGATTTCTTTATCGTCAGAATCCGTTGCCTTTACCGTGCCAAATGAAAATTCACATTTGCCCTCTGCGCCGTCAACAATTTTGAAAATGTATGTAAATATTTTTGACTCTTCGGTAAGTGACTCAGCAATTACCGTGTTCGCAACAACAACGCCTTCGTTTTCAGCATTTGTGGAATTTACTATTGAGGGGTTCTCAAGGTAACTCATTTCCTTAAATTCAAGCTTAGTTTCATCGTAATTTAACGGAACTGAAATTGTAGAAATATTAGAACCAGCAGGAGCAGTTAAGCGAACGTAAAGCAAACCGTCACTGCCTGCAATTTCAACTTTAACTTTAACTGTTTTTGCGGCAAAAGCGGGAACAGCCGAAATTAAAATAAGCATTAAAGCCAAAGCGACAGCCGCAAATTTTGCAATATATTTGTTTTTCATAAAAATAACGCCCCTTGTTTTCGTAATTTATATGAAGATAATAACAAAAAAACAGCGTTTTGTCAATGAAATTTGTATATATATTATATTGTATTTTCCATTGATATTGACTTTTATAAATCAAAACTATATAATTGTTTATATTAGGTAATTATGCACATTTTATTGTGTTTTGCATTATAAAGAAAAATTAGTAAAAGGATTGTGAAGAAATGTTTAAGGGCAAAACTTTAATGATAACAGGCGGTACAGGCTCTTTCGGCAATGCCGTACTTAACAGATTTTTGAAGACGGATATCGGCGAAATACGCGTTTTTTCAAGAGATGAGAAAAAACAAGACGATATGCGCCACGAATTTCAGGCAAAAATGCCCGAGGTAAGCGATAAAATCAAGTTTTTCATTGGTGATGTAAGAGATTTAGCATCTGTTAAAAATGCAATGCACGGGGTAGATTACATTTTCCATGCCGCCGCATTGAAGCAGGTGCCGTCATGTGAATTTTTCCCCCTTGAAGCCGTTAAAACAAACGTAATAGGAACGGATAATGTACTTACCGCCGCCATTGACGAAGGCGTTAAAACCGTAATTTGCCTTTCAACTGATAAAGCGGCTTATCCCGTAAACGCAATGGGTACTTCAAAGGCAATGATGGAAAAGGTTATTGTGGCAAAATCAAGAACCGTTAATCCTGAGAAAACTAAAATTTGCTGTACCCGTTACGGCAACGTTATGTGCTCAAGAGGTTCGGTTATTCCCCTTTGGATTGAGCAAATCAAAGAGGGCAAACCGATTACAATTACCGAGCCTTCCATGACAAGATTTATTATGTCCCTTGACGAAGCGGTTGACCTTGTTCTGTTTGCATTTGAGCACGGTGTATCAGGCGATATTCTCGTTCAGAAAGCGCCTGCCTGCACCATAGGTGTTTTGGCCCAGGCTGTTAAAGAACTTTTCTGCCCCGAGACCGAGATCAAGGTAATAGGAATCCGCCACGGCGAAAAAATGTACGAAACTCTTCTTACCAATGAAGAATGTGCAAATGCAACCGATATGGGCGACTTTTACCGCGTTCCTTCCGATAAACGCTCGCTTAACTACGACAAATATTTCAAAGACGGTGATACAACCCGTAACCCGCTTACAGAGTTTAATTCAAATAATACCGATCTTTTAACCGTAGAGCAGGTTAAGGAAAAACTCTTGACACTTGAATATATTCGTGAAGAATTAGCAAAAACGGAGTAAAAATCATGAAGATTCTGATTACAGGTGCAAAAGGCTTTGTGGGTAAAAATCTTGTTGCAGAGCTTAAAAATATCCGTGACGGCAAGGATAAATCCTTTAATATAACAAATGAACTTGAAATTTGCGAATACGATATTGATACCGACAAATCTCTTTTAGACGGTTTTTGCAGGGACTGTGATTTTGTATTTAACCTTGCAGGTGTTAACCGCCCTGAAAACGAAGAGGATTTCATGAACGGCAATTTCGGCTTTGCATCTGAATTGCTCAGCACATTGAAAAAACACAACAATACCTGCCCTGTAATGCTTTCTTCGTCAATTCAAGCATCGCTCCAAAATCCTTACGGCAAAAGCAAAAAGGCAGGGGAGGACTTGTTTTTTGAATACGGCAAGGAAACGGGTGCAAAGGTTCTGGTTTACCGCTTCCCTAATGTATTCGGCAAGTGGTGCAGACCGAATTATAACAGTGCCGTTGCTACATTTTGTAATAATATAGCAAACGATTTGCCCATAACCGTTAATGACAGGAATCACAAAATGACTCTCGTTTATATTGATGATGTTGTAACGGAGCTTGTAAATTGTCTTTCAGGTAACGAAACTAAGGACGGCGTGTTTTGCCGTGTTCCCACTGAACACTCTGTAACTCTCGGCGAAATTGTTGATTTGCTTTATTCCTTTAAGGAGAGCCGAGAAACAAAAGCCGTTCCCGATATGACAGACGGAGGCTTTTCCAAAAAGCTTTACAGTACGTATCTTTCCTATTTACCGACTGATAAATTTTCATATCCGCTTAAAATGAATGTTGACAGCAGAGGTTCCTTTACTGAGATTTTGAGAACGGTCAATAACGGTCAGTTTTCCGTCAATATTTCAAAGCCTGGTATAACAAAGGGGAACCATTGGCACCATACGAAAAATGAAAAATTTCTCGTGGTCAGCGGAAAGGGCGTTATCCGCTTCCGCAAAATTGACGAGGACAAGGTTTATGAATATTTTGTTTCAGGCGAAAAGTTAGAGGTTGTTGACATTCCCGTGGGTTATACTCATAATATCGAAAATCTCGGCGATACCGATATGGTAACGTTTATGTGGTGTAATGAATGCTTTAACCCTGACAAGCCTGATACTTTCTTTGAAGAGGTATAGTGTGAAAAATATTATGAAAGGAACGATACCGTGCACAGAAAGTTGAATTTATATGATTTTTTTGTGCGAATGCCGTATCGCGTGGCGATAATATGAATAACGATTTTTCAAACGTAAAATTTCAAAACAACGGAAAACTGAAATTGCTTATAATTGTAGGCACACGCCCTGAAATTATAAGACTTGCGGCGGTTATAAACAAGTGCCGTGAATATTTTGACTGTATTCTTGCTCATACGGGGCAGAATTACGATTACAATTTAAACGGTGTTTTCTTTAAGGATTTAAATCTGAAAGACCCTGATGTTTATCTTAACGCGGTAGGCGACACGTTGGGCGACACAATGGGCAATATTATAGCTTCTTCTTATAACCTTATGGCAGAGATATGCCCCGATGCAGTTCTTGTTTTGGGCGACACAAACTCCTGCCTTTCAGTAATCGGCGCAAAAAGACTTCATATCCCGATTTTCCATATGGAAGCAGGCAACCGCTGTAAAGACGAGTGCCTGCCTGAGGAAACGAACAGAAGAATTGTTGACATTATTTCCGACGTGAATCTGGCATATTCAGAGCACGCAAGAAGGTACCTTGCAGACTGCGGACTGCCCAAAGAGCGTACTTACGTTACAGGCTCGCCTATGGCGGAGGTGCTTCATAGCAACCTGTCAGAAATTGAAAGCTCGAATATTCATGAAAAATTAGGGCTCGAAAAGGGTAAATATATCCTTCTTTCTGCACACAGAGAGGAAAATATTGATACGGAAAAGAATTTTATGTCCCTTTTCACGGCTATCAATAAAATGGCCGAAAAATACGATATGCCCATTCTCTATTCCTGCCATCCGCGTTCAAAGAAAAGGCTCGAGCAGAGCGGATTTGTGCTTGACAAGAGAGTAATTCAGCATGAGCCCCTCGGTTTTCACGATTACAACTGTTTGCAGATGAATGCTTTTGCAGTGGTTTCCGATTCGGGAACTCTTCCCGAAGAATCAAGCTTCTTTACGTCAGTGGGGCATCCGTTCCCGGCAGTTTGCATCCGCACATCAACCGAACGCCCCGAAGCTCTTGACAAAGCTTGCTTTGTGCTTGCGGGAATTGATGAAAAATCACTTTTGCAGGCAGTGGACACAGCCGTAGAGCTTAATAAAAACGGAGAATACGGTATTCCCGTTGGGGATTATGTTGACGAAAATGTTTCAACAAAGGTAGTCAAGCTTATTCAGTCTTACACCGGAGTTGTCAACAAAATGGTTTGGAGAAAATTTTAATTATATTTATTAAAACAAAAAGCGGAGATTTACTCCGCTTTTTTTAATCCCGATTTTTCAAATATTTCACTCATGATGTCAATGCTTGACTTATCAACCGCCATAACTTCGTTTCGTCTTTTGGCAATTCTTTTATTCTTTGAAAAGATAAGACTTGCTATCCTTACTATCCAAAACAAAGGCAGTAAAAACGGCAGACGGTTTAAGATATGGTAACGGTGCTTCATGTGGGAAAGCTTTGGGAAAAGCACGTTAATGATTCTCTTCGTTTTTGAAGTATTTGCCGTTGCGGATTTCGCAGCCTCTGCGGCGTTTTTAACAGGTGCGCCTAAAACAATGTAGTTTTCCATCATTTTGGCAGTTTCATCAGGCTCTTCCCCGTCAAACATACATTTAATAAGCTTTCTGATTTTTTTTGCAAATTCATCTATTCCCAAGGCCTTAAACTCTTTATCTGCATAGTCAAAATCAATATCGCATTTTGTTTCAAGCAAATACAAGTCCATACACGGCCGAAAACAAGAGCCTGCCTCTAAATAATGCTCGCAAAGGTGAGCGAGAGTGTAAACGTAAAGGTCGCTGTTTGTCATTTTATATTCGTTTTCGTTTGTTTTTACGGCGTTCTCAAATGCAGATAAAAAATGCGGATAAAAAGGATTTGATGGGTGAAACAACGATTTGTGAACCTCAACAGTTAAAAACGGGGGTTTGATAAAAACAAAATCCTTGTCGCTTTCCATTTTTTTCTGAAGCCCATGGGATTCTATAATTTCATACGCTTTTTCTACGTCTGCCTCACGGACAAGAACATCCATATCCACCATAAATCTAAGATCAGGCGAAGGGTATAAAGATTTCAAATGCGTTCCTTTCAGAAGCATAAAATCAATGTTGCTTGCCGAAAAGTCTTTTCTGATAAGCTCAATTTCCGCTTCCTGTTCGCTGTTTCTTATGGCGGACATTTTATATTCCTTTAATAATTTATCCTGAAATTCAATATTTTTGTCTTTCAAAAGGCAATAAAGCAAACCCGAAACGCAATTTCTTTTTGCAAGCTTAAAAAGCCCTTCAAAATCAGCATCTTGGGGCAGTTCAAAGACGTCGCCGCGTAAAACTGCGGCAACTGCTTTTAAAAAATATTCTTTTGTCTTCATAATTTCAGACATATTATTTACTCAACCTTCTCATTATTACAAGGGGTACTCTGCGGTGGGGCAGGGCCTTAATCCAAAAATTCACTTTCCGTAAGTATTTCGGATCATCCGCTGAAATTACTTTTCCGTTACGGTGAATTTCCATAACCTTTGCAATAATGTGCTTTTCGGTTATATTTTTTTCAAGCACTGTCTGATTGTCACCGCACAAAATATATCCGTTTTCGTCCACGCCCACAATTCTGTGCAGAACAAAATGCCCGTCATCTCTTCTGTAAAATATTATGTCTCCTACCTGAAAACTGCTGTCTGCCTTAATAATTACCGTGTCCCGTCCCGCTTTTAAAAGGGGAAACATACTCGTTCCCGTTATGGGCAGTTCAACCGTTCCGCCGCTCTGCAGCGTTTCTTTAATTGTAGGGTAAATCTCATCAAGAGAAATTCTTTTTTTATTTTCCATATAGTTTGTCTTTTCATATTTAATATTATATACTAACTGCCATAATATCACTTAATCGGATTTTAGTCAATAAGCCTCATATCTTTTTGGGATACGAGGCTTTTGTGTCAGATATTAAATTACGATTATCTTTCTTCTAATGGTAAATAATCTTGCTTTTCGCCAACGCTTTTGTAAGCAGGGCGAATAATTTTATCGGTGTTTATAAGCTCTTCTATTCTGTGGGCAGACCAACCTGCAACTCTTGCAATGGCAAATATGGGAGTAAATAATTCTTCGGGGATACCGAGCATACTGTAAACAAATCCGCTGAAAAAGTCCACGTTAATGCTTACACCTTTATAAATTTTACGCTTTTGCGCGATTATATCCTTGCCCATAGCCTCAACCTTGCTGTAAAGTTCAAAATCGTCTGTTCTGCCTTTTTCTATGGCAAGCTCTTTAACGAATGAACGGAAAACCTGTGCACGCGGGTCAGATACTGAATAAATAGCGTGCCCCATACCGTAAATAAGACCCTTTTTGTCAAAGGCTTGCTTGTCAACGATTTTTTCAAGGTATTCACGAAGTGCTTCATCGTCTTTAGTGTCTGCAACATTTGCCTTAATATCATCCATCATTTCCACAACTTTAATATTAGCGCCGCCGTGTTTAGGCCCTTTAAGTGAGCATAAAGCCGCCGCCATGGTTGAATACGTGTCAGAGCCCGAAGACGTTACTACGTGGGTGGTGAAGGATGAATTGTTGCCGCCGCCATGCTCCATGTGAAGAATTAAAGCCGTGTCAAGCACTTTTGCCTCAAGTTCAGTGTACTGCATATCGGGACGTAACATTCTTAAAATATTTTCCGACGTTGAAAGGGCAGGGTCAGGCCTGTGAATATAAAGTGAATCGTCACATTCGTAATGATTATATGCCTGATAAGCATAAACCGAAAGCATGGGGAAACAGCTTATCATTCTAAGGCATTGACCGAGAACATTGTCAATACTGAGGTCTGATGCCAAATCGTCATATGCCGCAAGGGTAAGCACGCTTTTTGTAAGCGAATTCATTATATCCTTGCTGGGCGCTTTCATAATTACGTCACGGGTAAAGTTTGTGGGCAGTGTGCGAAGGTCAGAGAGAACGCCGATAAATTCATCTAACTGTTCTTTTGTGGGCAGTTTGCCGAAGAGAAGAAGGTACGTTGCCTCTTCAAAGCCGAAACGGTTATTACCCCTGCCGTTGATTAAATCAATAACATTTATTCCTCTGTATGAAAGCTTGCCGTCACAGGGGATTCTGCCTTCGGGTGTTTCTATAAAGGCCAACACCTCTGAAATAGAGGTAAGTCCTGCCAAAACGCCTTTACCGTTTTTATCACGAAGACCGCGCTTTACGCCGAATTGTTCGTAAAGCTCAACATCTATCTTTCCGTTGTCAATGCACATTTGGGCGTGCTTTTTCTTGTAATCATTCAATTCTGCTTTAGTGTAGCTCATATCGTATTCTCCTTTTTAATTTTTGGGGAATATGTGTCATTATTCTAATTGTACTATATTTAAAATAAAAATTGGTTAAAATATTGTGAACAAAATTAAAAAAAGGCGGGATTAAACCCGCCTTAAACAATTAGGTTTATATTTTATATCTTACTGAGCGCCTGTTCAATGTCGGCAATAATGTCGTCAACATTTTCAATACCTACTGACAGTCTTATAAGGTCAGGTGTAACACCGCATTCAATAAGCTCCTTATCGGACAATTGCCTGTGAGTTGATGAAGCAGGGTGAAGAACGCAGGTTCTCGCATCTGCCACGTGTGTTACAATAGCCGCAAGCTTTAAGCTGTTCATAAATTCTTCAGCTTTGGCACGGCCTCCCTGAACGCCGAAGGAAATTACGCCGCAAGTGCCTTTGGGCATATATTTTTGGGCCAGCTCATAATCCTTGCTGGATTTAAGCCCCGGGTAATTTACCCATGTTATTTTTTCGTTATTTTCAAGGTACTCTGCAACCTTTTGCGCATTTTCAACGTGCCTTTCAACTCTTACAGCAAGGCTTTCAAGACCTAAATTCAAAAGGAAAGAGCTGAACGGTGAGGGGGTTGAGCCGTAATCACGAAGAAGCTGAGCAACAATTTTAGTAATATACCCTGCTTTGCCGAAATCCTTTGCATATATAGCCCCGTGATAGCTTTCGTCAGGCTCAGTCATACACGGGTATTTACCGTTTTGATACCAGTCAAAATTGCCGCTGTCAACAACACAGCCGCCAATGGTTGAAGCGTGCCCTTCCATATATTTTGTGGTTGAATGGGTAACAATATCAGCGCCCCATTCAATAGGACGGCAGTTAATGGGGGTGGGGAAGGTGTTGTCGATTATAAGCGGAACACCGTGAGAATGAGCAATTCGCGCAAATTTTTCAATGTCAAGAACGTCAAGGGAAGGATTTGCAACGGTTTCTCCGAAAACCGCTTTTGTGTTAGGTCTAAAGGCTTTTGCGATTTCTTCTTCGGAGGCTCTCGGGTCAACGAAGGTTACTTCAATACCCAATTTTCTCATAGTTACGTTGAAAAGGTTAAACGTACCGCCGTAAATCGTTACAGCGCTGATAAAATGATCGCCTGCACCCAGAATATTTATAAGCGAAAAGAAATTTGCCGCTTGACCTGAGGATGTAAGAACTGCCGCAAATCCGCCTTCTAACGCCGCAATCTTTGATGCAACTGCATCGCTTGTGGGGTTTGCAAGGCGTGTGTACATATATCCAGGCTCAAGGTCAAAAAGCTTTGCCATATCGGCAGACGTGTCATATTTAAACGTTGTGCTCTCATATATGGGAAGAACTCTCGGCTCGCCGCTTTTGGGCTGCCAGCCGCCCTGAACGCACTTTGTTTCTATTTTCTGGTTAGGATCAAAGCCCATAATTACACCTCAATTCAATAAGGCGCATAGCGCCATCATTCAACGTTTCGTTTAGTTATAAACTCTTTTTAATTGCCGCCATAAGCTCGTCATAGGTTTCAAAGGCAGGTAGCTCAGGGAAATCGGCCTTAATTTTGTCGGTACTCTTGAATAAAAAACCTGCTTTGCTTGCTTTAATCATACCAAGGTCATTGTAGCTGTCGCCGCTTGCAATAGTTTCAAAGCCTATTGACTGCAAAGCCTTAACGGTAGTGAGCTTTGAGTCCTTAATGCGCATTCTGAATCCCGTAATTTCACCGTCATCTGCCACCTCAAGAGTATTGCAGAAAATGGTGGGCATGCCGAGCTTTTTCATTAAAGGACCTGCAAACTGTGTAAATGTATCACTGATAATAATTACCTGTGAAAGAGTGCGAAGCTCGTCAAGAAATTCTTTTGCACCGGGAATCGGGTCAATTTTAGCAATAGTTGCCTGAACCTCTTTAAGACCTAAACCGTGCTCTTTAAGAATTTGCAAACGCCATTGCATAAGTTTGTTATAGTCAGGCTCATCTCTTGTTGTTTTCTTAAGCTCCGGAATACCGCTCTCATCTGCAAACGCAATCCAGATTTCGGGAACTAAAACGCCTTCCAAATCAAGACATACAATATTCATATCGCTCATAACAATTCTCCGTTCATTTATTCTTATAAATTTGATAACTAATTATATAATAAAAGTTTTCTTTTTTCAAGTTTTCTGTATTTTATATCTTTCTAACAAAAAAGTAAATAAAAATTTGTAAAAATTCTTTAAGAGTAAAACATATAAAAAACAAAGAAAAATTAAGAAAACAAGAGATTTTTATTTATTTGATTAAAAATTGTTAAAATTGTTGTTGACAAGCTAAAAACAATGTGCTATTATCTTCGGGCAATAAAAAAATATTAGTGGAGGTAAGTTCTATGTCAACTTATATGCCGAAAAAGGGCGACATTACCCGTAATTGGTATGTGCTTGACGCTGCAGGCAAACCCCTTGGTAAGGTTGCCGCTGAAGCCGCTACACTGCTTAGAGGTAAGCACAAGCCCACATTCACACCGAACGCAGACTGCGGGGATCACGTAATCATCATCAACGCAGCACAGGTTGTTCTTACAGGTAACAAACTCAATCAGAAGATGTATTATCATCACACAGGCTATATCGGAAATATGAAAGAGGTTAAGTACAGCACTCTTATGAAGACAAAGCCTGAATTCGCAGTAACAAAAGCAGTTAAGGGTATGATTCCCGACACAGTAATCGGCCGTGAGGCTCTTACACGTCTTCGTGTTTATGCAGGTGCTGAACATAAGCATGCCGCACAGAAGCCCGAGACAAGAGAATTTTAAGAAAGGGAGGCAAAATTAGATGTACGAAACCAATCCTTATTTCTACGGTACAGGTAGAAGAAAAAAATCTGTTGCCCGTGTTCGCGTTTATGCAGGTACAGGTAAAATCACAATTAACGACAGAGATATTGACGATTATTTCGGTCTTGAAACTCTCAAGCTTATCGTTCGTCAGCCTCTCGCATTAACAGGCACAACAGAGAAGTTTGACATTGTTTGCCGTGTAAACGGCGGCGGTGTTACAGGCCAGGCTGGTGCTATCCGTCACGGTCTTTCACGTGCCCTTCTTCAGTATGACGAAAACCTTCGTCCCGAGCTTAAAAAAGCAGGTTTCTTAACAAGAGACCCGAGAATGAAGGAAAGAAAGAAATACGGTCTCAAAGGCGCTCGCCGTGCACCGCAGTTC
>JAFLUO010000031.1 GCA_022508705.1 Oscillospiraceae bacterium | reverse complement strand
TCAGAATCTACAGGGTTCCTTTATTCTCGTCGTTGTTTAATTTTCAAGGTCCGTGTTTGCGCTGTTCCTTAGCGCTCGTATATAATAACAAAACAAGTGACAAATGTCAACAACTTTTTTTAATTTTTTTAATCTTTTTTGAAACCCATCCGGGTGTTTCAAAAACTTGTATAAAAAACCAACTGTAAATCTGCATTTTATGTGCAAATCATGTTAAGAAGTACATATACAGTCCCTTTTTATTTAATTACTTATATAATGTAATGTGTAAAATAAATTTTTAACTTTTTATCCCCTGCCTATTGACAATCATACATAACCGTACTATAATACATTTGAACAGTTATTCAAATGATAATTTGATTATTTGACGAAATAATATTAAGGAGTTTTTTATGAACAGTGAAACTAATATCGTAAAAGAAGTTAACGAGCAAATGCCTGATGAAGAAATCCTTTACGACTTGGCTGAGCTTTTTAAAGTGTTCGGTGACAGTACGAGAATCAAAATACTCTATGTATTATTTGAATCCGAAATGTGCGTAAACGACATAGCAACAGTGCTTAATATGACATCTTCGGCTATTTCGCATCAATTAAGAGTGCTGAAGCAGTCCCAGCTAATTAAATTCCGCCGTGACGGAAAATCAATTTACTATTCCCTTGCCGACGATCACGTTAGAACGATACTTGATCAGGGTATGGATCATATTTGTGAATAATTTTAGAGGAGAGATATATTATGAAAAAAAATTACAAACTTCAGGATCTTGACTGCGCTAACTGCGCGGCAAAAATGGAAGCAGCAATCAAAAAGCTTGACGGTGTTAACGATGCAAAAGTCAGCTTTATGACACAGCGCCTTACTATTGATGCTGATGATGAAAAATTTGAAGCTATTGTTGATGAGGCTGCAAAAATTTGCAAAAAAATTGAGCCTGACTGTCTAATAGTAAGATAACGGGAGCTGGGCATGAGCAAAAAGCAAAAGAAATCATTGTTAAGAATTATTCTGTCGGCGGTGCTTTTAATTGCGGCGGCAGTATTTGAACATATTGCAGAGCCTTCTTGGTACATTGCTTTGCCGATTTTTCTTGTTCCGTATATTATAATTGGATATGACGTGCTTGTAAAATCAGTTAAGAATATTGCGCACGGGCAGGTTTTTGATGAGAATTTTCTCATGGCAATAGCTACAATCGGTGCTATTGCAACAGGTCAATACCCCGAAGCAGTATTCGTTATGCTCTTTTACCAAGTCGGCGAATTCTTTCAGAATTGGGCGGTCGGAAAAAGCAGACAGTCAATTTCAGAGCTTATGGACATTCGCCCTGACTACGCAAACCTTATTAAAGACGGTGAAATAACAACTGTTGACCCGTATGACGTTGTAATCGGCGATATAATTCTTATTAAACCGGGAGAAAAAATCCCCCTTGACGGTGAAATAATTGAGGGCAGTTCAAGCTTTGACACATCTGCGCTTACGGGTGAATCGCTCCCACGCGATGTTGGTGTCAGCGATAAAGCGACGAGCGGTTGTGTGAATCTTAGCGGAGTTATTAAAGTTAAGGTAACAAGTGAATTCGGCGAATCAACAGTAAACAAAATTCTTGAACTGATTGAAGAATCGTCTTCCAACAAAGCGGCAAGCGAAGATTTTATTACTAAATTCGCAAAATATTACACGCCGATTGTAGTTTTTTGCGCTTTAGCCTTAGCGATCATTCCGACAATTTTTACGGGTGAATTTAAAATGTGGCTTATGAGGGCGCTTACATTCCTTGTTATCTCCTGCCCCTGTGCGCTTGTTATTTCCATTCCACTTTCTTTCTTCGGAGGAATCGGCGGAGCGTCGAGAAAAGGTATACTTATTAAAGGCTCGTGCTACCTTGAAAATCTTTCAAAAGCCGAAATTGCAGTATTCGATAAAACCGGCACGCTGACCGAAGGCACTTTCAGCGTAACTGCGGTACATCCTACTGATATTAGTGAGGAAGAACTTATTGAATATGCCGCTTATGCTGAATACTTTTCAGAACACCCCATCGCCTGCTCGGTCAAATCATTTTACGGTAAAGAAATTGATAAATCGAAAATCCATGATGTCAAGGAATTTGCAGGTCACGGAATAGAAGCCGAAATTGGAGAACACAAAATTCTTGCAGGCAATAAAAAGCTTTGTGAAATGCACGGTATTGAGGCTGATGACTGCGAGCAAACAGGCACAATTCTTCACATTTGCATTGACTGGAAATATGCAGGACATATTGTAATTTCAGATAAAATAAAAGAAAATTCCGCAAAAATGATTACGGAGCTTAAAAACAACGGAGTTAAAAACGTTATGCTCACAGGCGACCGTGATGCAGTTGGAAAAGACGTTGCAAATACTCTCGGAATTGACGAAGTACACACAGAACTTTTGCCCACAGACAAGGTTAATATTGTTGAAGAATTGATTACAAAAAAGAGCAAAAACGGCAAGCTTTTGTTCTCAGGTGACGGAATAAACGATGCACCCGTGCTTGCCCGTGCGGATATTGGAATCGCTATGGGTGGCATAGGCTCAGACGCATCTATTGAAGCGGCAGACATTGTTATTATGGATGACGACATCGGAAAAATCGGCACTGCGCTCAAACTTTCAAAACGAACGCTTAAAATAGTAAAAGAAAATATAGCGTTTGCTCTTGGAATTAAGATTTCATTCCTTATCCTCGGCGCATTCGGTATAACGACTATGTGGATGGCAGTTTTTGCAGACGTTGGCGTCAGTGTAATCGCAATATTAAATTCAATGAGAACGCTGAGAGAAAAAAATTAAGAATAATAAAGACAAAAGAGCAGTCGCTGATATGCGGCTGCTTTTTTGATACTTTGTTTTATTCTCAAACTTTGTAAGGAACGATGTGAGCATCGTCCTCTACTTTAAAGTTCTTTACTGAAGTTTTATCAATCCAAGAAGTCGCGGAGTTTTTTGCTTCGGCTGGGGTGGCGGAGTTTGCGAAGAGCTTTCGCTTCAATCTGACGGATACGCTCTCTTGTAACGCCAAACTGAGAGCCAACCTCTTCAAGGGTTCTCGGGTGGCCGTCCTCAAGTCCAAAACGGAGCGATAAAACCTTTGATTCACGGGGAGTAAGAGTTTTAAGAACCTCGTTAAGCTGTTCTTTAAGGAGTGAAATTGAAGCGGCATCTGCGGGTGAAAGTGCATCATCATCGGGAATGAAATCACCTAAATGGCTGTCTTCCTCCTCACCTATGGGCGTTTCAAGTGAAACAGGCTCTTGGGACAGACGAAGAATCTCACGCACTTTGTCGGGTGTCATACCAAGCTCGTCCGCAATCTCCTCTGCTGACGGGTCGTGTCCATTTTTGTGAAGAAGCTGTGTGCTTGTCTTTTTAACCTTATTGATAGTTTCAACCATGTGAACGGGAATACGGATAGTTCTTGCCTGGTCTGCTATTGCACGGGTAATAGCCTGACGAATCCACCATGTAGCATAGGTTGAGAATTTAAAGCCCTTTGTATAATCAAATTTATCAACGGCTTTAATAAGACCGAGATTGCCCTCCTGAATTAAATCAAGGAAAGCCATTCCCCTGCCCACATAACGCTTTGCAATACTTACAACAAGACGAAGGTTTGCTTCGGCAAGGCGTTTTTTAGCGTCAGGGTCATTGTCTGCGATTCTCATGGCAAGGACCTGCTCCTCTTCAGTTGAAAGAAGAGGCACTCTGCCTATCTCTTTAAGATAAACACGAACATGGTCATCCATAGCGAGAGTTTTACTGTCACCCATACCGCCGTCATCTGTTTTTGCAAGGTCTGTTTCGTTGGTTATTGCATCCCTTGCCATGTCGCCCAAGTCGTCAATTATCTCAATATTATTCTGCTCGATTATTTCATAGAGCTTGTCAAGCTCGTCCATTTCAATGTCAAGCTCAATAATTGCAGTATCAATTTCCTGCGTTGTAAGTTTGCCGACCGCTTTGCCCTTTTCAACAAGCGCTTTTATCGCGGTTTTCTTATCAAGATTTTCCATATTCTTTCACCCTTATGTATTATTTTTAAAGAAATTTAAGAAATCATCATCACTGATATTCTCTTTATCCACAGCTGATTTGGCTTTCTTATTTTTCTCTTCAATTATTGTTTTTATACAGTCCTCGCACTCTTCCTGTGTGTTTTGCTGGACTTGAGAGAGCGTTTGAATTTTTGCTATAGCTTTTATTTCGTCGTCAATAATCTCGCCGTAAAGGAAAGATATTTCCGCTGATTTTCCCGCTCTTAGTCTATCTGTCAGAGTTTTGTAAATTCTGCCGTTAAAGGAAGTTACAAATCCGTCGGCAGTAATTTTTTTATCTGCAATTTTTAAAAAATCGGGATTGGCTAAAATCAGAGCAATTAAACTTTCTTCAGCCTTTGCCGCTTTGAAATTAGCTGAACGCTCGGGGTTTAATTTATCAAGAATATCATCAGCTTTAACTACTGTTTTAAATTCTTGCTTTTTCCGTGTGATTTGGCGTGACCATCCCGAACGCTTAACCTCGTCCGTAATTGCAGATTTGGCAACTGAAAGCTCGGAAGCCAGACGGGAAGCGTAAATATCAAGCTCTATGGGAGAAAGCTCCGACAAAATAGGTATTGCCGCACGAAGATAACGCCTTTTACCGTCGTCGGTTGACAAGTCAAGCTTTTCACGCTCCGCCAAAAGCTTATATTCAATTTCGTTGGCGGCTCCGTCAATAATTGAGCGAAACCGTTCAACGCCGTAATTTTTGATTATCTCGTCAGGGTCTTTTCCGCCTGAAAGCTTCAAAACACGAATTTTTACATTTGTTTTTGAAAACACTTGAAGCGCATGTGCAGTAGCTTTACCGCCCGCTTCGTCATTGTCATAGCAAATGAAGATCTCCGAAGCATAGCGTGACATTAAATGTGCCTGCTCGTTTGTTAACGCCGTGCCAAGACCTGCAACTGCATTTGTAAACCCTGCCTGGTGAAGCATTACAGCGTCAATATTACCCTCGCAAAGAATTAGGCTGTCTTTACCCGATTTGCGTGCAAAATTCAGCGCAAAAACTTCATTGCCCTTTTTATAAACAAGTGTGTCAGAGGTGTTTACGTATTTGCCTCTGTCCTCTTCACGAATTCTTCTTCCGCTGAAGCCCAAAACATTGCCCCGAAGGTCAATTATCGGGAAAACAAGACGGTGACGGAAAGTGTCAAAATATGTACCTTTTGACGATTTCTTTAAAAGGTCGGCCTCGGCAAGCTCATAATCGTTAAAGCCTTTGGAGTTCATATACTCTTTAAGACTTGTCCAACTGTCGGGGGCATAGCCTATGCCGAATTTAATAACGGTTTCTTTTGTAAGGCGCCGTTCTCTACAGTAATTCGCCGCGGCTGCGCCTTGCGGACTTAACAGCTGTTTATTGAAAAATCTTGCGGCTTCACGGTTTGCTTCATACATGCGAAGTCTGCGTTTTGAAAGTGAAGCGTCATAAGAATTGTCCTCGGGCAAGTCCATGCCTACCTTGTCTGCAAGAAATTTAATAGAGTCAACATAATCAAGATTTTCTATGGAACTTATAAAACGAATTACATCTCCGCCCTCACCGCAGCCAAAGCAGTAAAAAGACTGCGTGTCCGGATAGACTGTAAACGAAGGCGTTTTTTCACCGTGAAAGGGGCAAAGCCCTCTGCAAATTTTGCCGTTCCGTTTGATATTTACATAAGAGGATATTATTGTTTCAATGTCCGCACGCCTGCGAAGCTCAGAAATATAGTCATCACTGATAGCCATTAAAAATCCCCCATTCCCATGTCAACCCAACAGTCGGGGATAAATATTGTTTGATAGACAGAGAGAAGGTAGCGGTCGCTCATTCCTGCAATATAATCGCAAACGGCACGCTCCACGCCCTCGCTTTCAATTATATAATGAAAGGCTTCCGGTATTTTATTACTGTTTTTAACAAAATACTCGTAAAGGCGGATTATAATATCAATCGCTTTATTTTCTTCACCCTTGCAGGTGGGGTTGGTGTAAACCAGACTGAACATCAGCTTATGAAGCTCATCAAAAGGGCGCTGTATATCTTCGGAGAATTTTATATCGTCAACGCTGTTTTCAACGCAGTTTTTTACAAGGGTATTTATTCTTTCGGATTTGTTAGTGCCGAGGGCTAAACGAATGGTTAAAGGAATATCTTCTTCCGTCATAATTCCGCCGCGAACGGCATCGTCAATATCGTGATTTATGTATGCTATTTTGTCGGCAAGCTTTACGATTCTGCCTTCAAGAGTGTCTGCCTCTTTACCTCTTGTATGGCAGACGATACCGTCACGAACTTCGTAGGTAAGATTTAACCCTGCGCCGTTTTTTTCAAGCTTTTCAACTACACGTAAGCTTTGCTCATAATGGTGAAATCCTTTGGGGAAAACCTGATTGAGCGCTCTTTCACCTGCGTGGCCGAAAGGAGTGTGCCCTAAATCGTGGCCAAGGGCAATGGCTTCGGTCAAATCGGAATTAAGCGAAAGTCCGTTTGAAATTGTACGGGCGATTTGCGCAACTTCTAATGTATGAGTAAGGCGGGTGCGGTAATGGTCGCCCAAGGGTGACAAAAACACCTGTGTTTTATGCTTAAGACGGCGAAATGAGTTAGAGTGAATAATCCTGTCACGATCCCTTTGAAAATCGGTTCTGAGAGAACATTTTTCTTCAAAAACCTCCCTGCCCTTTGTGTTTACGGCAAGGCAGGCTTTATCGGAAAGAATAAGTTTTTCATTATTTTCAAGTTTTTCACGAACGCTCACTTTTTTCGCCCCCTTTAAGTCGTTAAAAATACCTTCTAAATGTTAATATAACAATTTATCGCAAAATACTTTTTTATTTTTCAGAATTCATAAAAATTTTCGGATATTTCTTCGGGACAGATTTTTCCGTTGCTCAGTTCCGTGAGCTTTTCGGTAAAATTATCGTACATTTCGTCTTTCACACGGACGGTTATTGTCACATTATCGGCAAAATCGGAATTTAGAACAGAAATATTCTCCGAGCGTAAAAATGCCTCAAGCTTTCCGTAAAAATAATAGTCGCAGACAATACGTAATTCTTTTGCCTTTGCCATTGTGATTATTTTACTTTTATCAAGAGCGATTTTGGCAGTATGGGAATAGGCGCGGACTAGCCCGCCGCCGCCTAAAAGTATTCCGCCGAAATACCGTGTAACAACAACGCAAACATCTGTGACGTTTTCCTTTTCCAAAACGCTTAAAACGGGAACGCCTGCAGTTCCCTGCGGTTCGCCGTCGTCTGAATAGCGTTTGGTATTCCCCTCACGGATAATATAGGCGAAAACGTTGTGAGTTGCGTCCCAATGCTTTGATTTAATCGAGGCTATAAAGCTTTCAGCATCCTCTTTTGAAGAAACAGGACAGCAATACCCTATAAAACGGGAATGCTTAATGACATATTCATCATTTGCGTTACTTTTTACCGTTCTGTACTCCATAAACCTTCCGAGACCCTGCTTTCAAAAATAATAATATAAAAAAAGGCGGCACAGTTTGTACCGCCAAGCTTTTATTTAGACTCAAGATTGTAACGTCTGTTGAAACGATCAACACGTCCGCCTGTGTCAACAAGCTTCTGCTTACCTGTAAAGAACGGGTGGCAATTTGAGCAAATATCAACTTTAAGTCCTGACTTGGTTGAACGAGTTTCAAATGTAGCACCGCAAGCACACTTTACGGTAGTGGTTTCATAATTAGGATGAATTCCTTCTTTCACGAATTGTCACCTCTTTCAGTTATCATTTATTAAGCCTAATAAGTTTATCATAAGAATATTTAAAAATCAAGTGTTTTTTCAAAATTTACAGAAATTTCTTGTGAAAGTTCAAAAGAATATAACGTTACCTTAACATTTTCTACACCGAAACACTCATGAGCGGCACGTTTGTAGACAGCCATTTGCGTTTTATAGCGCTCAACTAACTCCTCGGCTGATTTTACTCTGTCGGTTTTATAGTCAATTATTTCACCAGCATTACCGTTTACTAAAAGACCGTCAACCACGCCCTGAACGACTGCCGCCTCACCGTCTGCAAGCTCAATACCTTTGTGAATTGCCGTTAACGGCACAGACATTGTAAATTCCCTTTCACGCCAAAATTCGTCAGCATCGGTTATGCGACTAAACATATCGCTTTGGAAGAATTTTTTGATTTTGCCTTTCTCTATAGCCTTTGCTTCATCGGCAGAAAAAGTATTATTTGAAACGAGCCGTTCAATTTCACCGTCAAGATTTTCAGACGCATTTTTCATATCGCAAACTTCCATAAATTTATGAATAAGCGTACCTTTTTTGGCAGGAGTTATTTTCCCTTCGCTTAAAAATGCAGGATTTTCACTGGCAAAATATTCATTGCTCTGTTCCCTATCCATTGAAGATGCGGTGTATTTTACTTCAATTCCAGCAAGAGAGTCGTAAGGATAAGCAAAAGATATTTTTTCCTTAATTTGTTCGGTGATTTTACTGTCGGAAAAATATTCCTCTTTCATTTCTTCACTTTGGTCTGTGTTTTCAAAGGCTTCGCAAAAATGAATATCAATTTTGCTTTCGGTACAGGCTTCCGTTCGTCCTAATAGATTTTTCACAAAAGGAAATTCAGAGAACGACGGGTGCCTTACTAAAGAAAACAGTACCCAATCGAAAAAGCTGTTGATGTTTTTAATAGCGATATGCAGATTTTCTTCGCTGACGTTATTTTCGTAAAACAGTTTTTGTATTTTATCCTGCGGTTTGTAAACACTGCCAACGAGTATAAGTTTTTCCTTTGCTCTTGTCATTGCAACGTAAAGCAATCTTAAATTTTCGGCGGTGTTTTCATCCTCATTCTTTAGTTTCACGGCAGAGAAAACCTGAGTTTTTATCTCTCTGTTTTCATCGGGAACAAAACGTAGCGCTCCTGCCCCCAGCGTTTTATTAACGGGAAGTTTTTCCTGCGATTCTTCACGAAATCTTGAGGACATATTAGCAATAATGACAACGGGAAATTCAAGCCCCTTGCTTTTGTGGTATGTCATTATTCTTACCGCATTGTCATTTTCGGAAACGGTTTCCGCTCCTTCAAGGTCAAAACCGTTTTTCTGTAGCTTGTCTATATATCTTATAAAGCCTGAAAGCCCGAAATTACCGCCTGCATTATAGCTTTCGGCATAAGACACTAATTTTTGAAGATTTAAAACTCTTCTCTCGCCCGAATCCATGGCAGAAACAACGCAATCAAAAGCAGTTATTTCATAAATTCTGCGAATTAAATCGGAAACGCATAGAGTAACGGAAAGTGTTCTGAAATAATCAAGCATTTCAAGAAACTGTTTTGCTTTTTCATTTTCTATGTCTGCTTTCAAAGCGGAATAAATGGACAGTTTAGGATATTTTGTTTTGAGTTCTGCAACATCATCTTCCGTAAAAGATGTCATAGGTGAAAGCAAAACCGACAAAAGCGGAATGTCTGACAACGGATTGTCGATTACACGAAGCATTGAAGCTACGGTCATAATCTCCGCATTGTCAAAAAATCCGCCTTCTTTTTTGTAATGGACGGGTATGCCCAATTTTACAAGCTCCCCTGCCATTACATTTGCTTTATCTTTCACAGCACGCAAAAGAATGCAAATGTCACTGTACTGAACGAGGCGCTTTTCATCGCATTTGCCAATAAGTCTTTTTTCGTTTATCATTTTTTGAATAAGAGCGCCGATATATTGCGACTCTTTCACAAAATTGCTTTTACGGTAATCGTCTGCCTCAACAATATGAACCTCTGTATCCGCCGAAGCGTTTTCATCAAAACCTTTTGCGGAAAATGAAAGGCGTTCTGTTTCTCTATAATTCAATCCGCCGAGCTTTGGAATCATTAAAAAGTCAAAGAAAAAGTTTACTGCATCTACAACACCCTTACGGCTTCTGAAATTGCTGTCAAGATAAATCTTTGCAGGATAGTTTTCGCCCTCAAAAAGCGGAGTTTTATCCAAAATGGATACAAATATTTCAGGGCACGCCTGACGGAAGGCGTAAATGCTCTGCTTAACATCGCCTACTATAAACTGATTGTTGCCGTCCTTTGAAACTGCATTGAAAAGGCTTACCTGAGCATCGTTTGTATCCTGAAATTCGTCAATTAAAATTTCATCAAACTCGCCCGAAAGCTCTTTTGCCAGCTTTGATTTAACTTTTTCGCCTGAATCATCAGTTTCATAAAGTAAATCTAAAGCGAAATGAAGAATATCCGAGAAATAATAGGTGTTGCGTTCGGCTTTTACATCTGCTACTCGCTCCACAAACTGCTTTACTCTGATTTTCAAAGCGTGCATTATGGGGCGGAGATACTCGATATCGCTGTAATAATCCTCTGCCGTGCAAACAAGGATATTTTTAAGTACGTCAATATCCCCTTTTATTAAATCACGGCGTGCTTTGATTTCAAAGAATAAATCGTCCTTTTCTTCCTTAGAAAAATTTGCAAAGTTATCAAATGATATACCTGCAACAGTGTTTCTTATGTCGTCCCAATCACCGTTACTGTCAATTTTTTCCAAAGCGCTTTTTAAAGCGGATTCGGGTACGGGTAAATCTGCATTTATTGCCTCTTCAAGCTTTCCGCTTCCCATTGAATCCAAATACAATTTGTCTATTTTTTCAAGCACAAACAGAATTTGCTCACGAAGCACTGAAAGTACATATTTACCGCAGGCGCTCTCCTCAAGAGGTAAATTCTCCTCATACGGTAAGAAAGCAGAGTCAATCCATGCCTGAGGCGCACAGTCCGCCATTGCAAGATCATATATTTTTATTAAAAGGGATTTGAGCGTATCGTCATTTTTTTGATTGGTGAAAAGGTCAAGCAAACGGGTATCGCTTTCAGTTCCGTTTTCGTACATTTCGCTTAGTATTTCGTCTGCCGTTTCACTTAAAATAATTTTATTCTCACTGTCACCCAGCATTGTAAAATCGGGCGAAATCGAAAGCAATTCAAAATTATCTTTAACGAGCTTTGCGCAAAAGCTGTCCATTGTGCAGATTTGCGCCTCATGAAGATAAAGCTTTTGCCGTTTCAGAAAAATGTTTTTGGGGTCTTTTACAATAAGTTTTGACAATTCGTCGGAAAGTCTGTTTTTCATCTCTGCTGCAGCGGCTTTTGTAAAGGTAACTACCAAAAGGCGGTCAACCGATGACGGAGAGACAGAGTTTGTTATGCGTTGAATTATCCGCTCAACAAGAACGGAGGTTTTTCCCGAGCCTGCCGCCGCTGAGACGAGAATTGTTCCGTCTAAAGAGTTTATCGCCTGCTCTTGTGCAGGAGTCCATTTTTTTACATCACTCACCGTCTTCACCCCCTAAAGCCGCAATAGCATCGTTAAAGCTGTATTCCTCAAGCTCACGCAGTTTTCCGTCAGCTTCCCTCTTGCAAACTGTTTTATAGTCGCAGTATTCGCACGCTTTTTCCGTAGGGATTGCGTCAATTTCACCGTTGTAAAGACTGTTTGCCATATCTTTAATTTCGCCGTCAATATAGTCTTTTAGCCTGTAAAGAGATTTAAGAGAAATAATATTGCCCTTAGCGTTGCCTGATTTGTCAATGGATGACGGAATAAGTACTCCGCCTGCATCCCGATCCATTGCGGTTATAACACCTATGTTGTTAAGTACCATTCCGTTAAGTTTGTATTCTTTATTCTCCTCTTTGCGCAAGGTATCGGAAGTAATATAACGCTCTGCCTTTGAGGGCGTTAATCTATTGTGTTTGGCAGGAAAATAAAGCACGCCTGCAGGAACAACATTTCCGAATTTTTCTTCTCCGTTTTGCCAAATGGCAAAGAGATAAATGAGCATTTGCATATTTATGCCCTGCAAAACCTCGGAAAGTTTGAATTCCTTACCGCCCGTTTTGTAATCGATTACCCTTATGTAATTGTTTTCTCCGTCCTGCCATGAATCCACACGGTCAACCTTGCCCACAACGGTAATGTCGTGATCTCCGTCCAATGAGAGCTTATAGGCGGGAATATCGCCGTCTATGTTAATGTTCAACTCAAAGCTGACTGGCGTAAAATCGCAGTTTTTAAACTCGTCGATTAAACGGAGAACAACTTTATATGTCCTGTACTTTATCAGTTCAAGTGTTCTGTTAAAGGATGCGGATTTATTTTTGCTTCCGCTCATTTGCTCTTCAATGTAAGAGTCGATTATGCTGTATGTTATATTTTTTGCTTCCTCGTTTGAAAGAGCAATAAATTTTTCTTTAGGGTATTCACGAAGAATAGTTTCAAGCACGAAGTGTATAAGCGTTCCCGCTTGAGCCGGGTCAACCTCCGCTGATTTTTTAGGCTTGGCTTTTAGTCCGTACTGGCAGAAATACTGGAAGGGGCAGGAATAATATTTATCCGTTCGGGATGCTGTAAGGAACATATTTTTACCGAAAAGCTTTTCCGCAATATCTCTGTTTTTAAGCTCATATGTATTTTTGCGTATTTTTTCAATCATTTGTATTCTGCTGTTCTCGCTGTTCTCTTTAAAATACTCATAAAGCGAAGATGCAAGAACAGAGCCGTTAACACTTTCCCCTGCAAGCACGGAAAAAGCGGATTTTTCACTTTCAATACGGCTCATTAAATCGTTTTCAATTACTTGACAATTGGGAAATAAAGTTTTTATCTCCGAAACGATTTCAGACGGAAAAAGAGACTCTCCGTCCGCTCCGAATGACGAATAAGACACATAAAGTTTATCCGTTGAAAGGGACACGGCACGGTAAGCGATAAAAAGTTCGCTGACAGAGTTATATTCAATATTGCTGATAAGTTCTACGTTGTTCTCGATTAGCTCTGTTCTTTCTTTATCGGACAGAAGAACACCGCCTGAGCCAACGCCCGGGAAGCTGCCGCTGTTTGCACCAACAATAAACACTGCTTTGGGCGCAGACACACGGATTCTGTCCGCACTGCCGATGATAACTTCATCAATTCCGTTGGGGATAACGCCAATATCCTTTGCGCTTACCAAAACATCGAAAAGCTCTGCAAAACGCGAAACGGATACGGTCTTTTCCCCTACTGCAAAATTGAGGGTATCAAAAATATCCGCAGTCATTTTCCAAATACTGCTTTGCTCTATTGAAAGCTCGCTGTCACCGCTGTTTTTAAGAGCATCGGCAATTAGTTTTAAATTTTTGTCTACCCCTGCATTTCTTAGGAAAGTAAATACTTCTTTTGAAATTGTTAAGCCGTCGGTATCGGTTATTTTGTTTTTAAGGTTTAAAATAGGTGCAACTATTCTTTTGCGAAGGCTGTTAAGCTCAGAAAGCTCTTCCTGAGAAACCTCGTCAAGCTCTGCGCCGAAGCCTTTGGGATTGTCTGTCCACTCGTTTTTCCATGCTGAACTTTTTATGTTCCACATAAGAACATAATCTTCAACTGTACATATTTCTTCCGTAGTAAATCCGTAAAGATTTGTTTTGAGAAGCGTAAAAACGCTGTCGGCGGAAAATCCGTTGACTATTATGTCAAAAAGTGTGCGGATAAACACAATAAGCGGCTGTGTGAGCACTGGTTGGCGTGAATCAAAAAAGCACTTTATTCCGTATTTTCTAAAGGAATTTGCAAGATCGTTTTTATATGAATTTTCAGTTCTTTCAATGACCGCTATGTCACGGTAACGGTAATTTTCCGTGCGAACAAGTCTACGTATTTCAGCGGCGACTGCATCACATTCATCCTTTTTATTTTTGCAGGGAATTAAAGACACAGACGAAGCATTTCCGTCAAAAATTTCGCCCTTATTTCCGAATATATTTTTTTCAAGGAAATTAAGTGCATTCGCTTTGTACTCCTCTTTCGGCAAAAGATTTTCTCTTGATGCGATTTTTACCCCTGCTCTGTTTGCAATATCGGTTAACGCTTTAATTTCATTGTGAACGTTACGGAAAACATCATATTTGCCGTTTCTCGTGTCACAGTCATAGCAGAATGTTACATAAAGCTCGTCTGCGGATTTCATAATTTTTTCAAGAACGGAATACTCCTGAGCGGAAAAGCCCGAAAAACCGTCAACGGCAACTGTTTTTCCTTTGAAAAAGTCATCGGTTTCCAAAGCCTCGGCAAGAATATCAAGAAAATCGGTATCGTCACCGAAACTGTCGCTTACCAAAGCATCATAACAGTGATAAATCTCTGCAAGTTCCGAAACCTTTAATGAAAAAGACTCACGCCTCATTTTACCCGAAACTAACTCCAAGCTTTCAGGCGAAATTCTGCACTTTTTAAGCTCTTTGCGGAAAGCGACAAGCTCGTTTATAAGAGCAGGATTTTTAATATATTTCCTGAAAGAAACGGTTTTGTCCTGAAGTGACTCAACCGCAATGCTCATAAGTATTGCACGGGCGGAATCATCAACGCATTTTTGCGGAAGCTTGCCGAGCTTTTTTAAAAGCTTCTCGGCAAGTCTTGAAAAGCTTAAAACTTCGATATTATTAACTTTTTCGTTTCCCAGCAAAGAAAGCATTGCCCGTTCGGTTTCAAATGAAAACTGCTCGGGAACAATTATTATTGCTTTATCGGGAGAATTTTTTGCAATATCCGCCAAAACAGAGCGTACCTTTCGTGTTTTTCCGCTTCCTGTTCTGCCTGTAATAATACGAAGCATAAGCCTCTCCTTTTTAATAGATTTTGTACATCTCTGCACCGTGGGGCGCAATTGTGAAATTCATAGTTTTCTCGGTTTTACAAACATCTTCACCCTTCCAAAGATTGCGAAGATTTTTACCTGTGTCAAACCCGAATTTATCAAAACCAACTGATATTTCTTTTTTAGAATCACTTATATTAAACACCGCAAAAATCACATTATTTTCTTCGTCAAAGCACTTGCGGATAATAAAATCGCTGTCACGGAATATCTCTTTTCCGCCGTGGGAAGATTGATTTACAGATAAAACCTCAGGATTTGTGATAAGCGACAATGTCCATTCGTCATTTTCACGCATTTCTCCGCCGAACATTAAGGGAGAGCGGAAAATGCACCAAAGGGTCATCAAGGTTTTCTGTTCGTCTAAAGTGAATTTTGTATATCTGTTCTTTTCCCCGTGGCAAGTTCCGTTTTTGGAAATTCTGCCGAGTGGCAGCATATCACAGTCGGGCCAACAGCCCTCACGAACAACATCTTCCCACAGTTTACAGCGGTCAAACATACCGAGAAGCTGATCCCAATTATCCCAAAAATCGCCTGTAAGACGCCACATATTTGCATTTTCACAAAGGTGTTCTGCTACACTTTTTTCAGCAGGTCCGGGCGAAAGGCTTAAAACTATTTCTCTGCCTGTTTTATCAATGGCTTTTCTTATCATTTCAACCTCGGCACTGGCTGAATAAGGATTGTCCCACTTTCTGAATTCCGTTACGCAAATGTCGTCAACCTTTACAAAATCCACACCCCAGGATGCGTATAGTTCAAAAATTGAATCGTAATATTCCTGAGCGCCATCAAGGCGTGCGTCAATGCCGTACATATCCGTATTCCAAGGGCAGACGGAAAAATGATGGGCAATTTGGCGGGCGGTTTTACCGTCTTTCATAATTTTTGTATTGCGGTGCACCGCCTGACGAGGGATTCCTCGCATTATGTGAATACCGAATTTAAGCCCCATTGCGTGAATTTTGTCTGCAATCGGTTTAAAGCCTGCGCCGTTTTTTGATGACGGGAAACGGTTTTCAGCAGGAATAAGTCTTGAATACTCATCCATGCAAAGCTCGGTAAAATTATTGTAATCGTTATCTTTAGCCTTTGGCTCATACCATTGAATGTCGCACACAATGTATTGCCAGCCGAATTCTTTAAGGTGTTTTGCCATATATTCCGCATTGCCCAACAACTGTTCTTCATTAACGGCGGCGCCGTAGCAATCCCAACTGTTCCAGCCCATTGGAGGCGTTTTTGCGAATTTGTTTTTATCCATTATGTATGGCTCCCCTTTCGGTAAATACCAATGATTTTTATCTATACAATTTTATCATTCCATACATTTTTTGTAAAGTAATTAACGTACAAAAAGGTGTACATAATAAAAGTGATTTTTTTTAGAAAAATCTTGACAAGTGATTTTTTTTGTGATATTATAGCTAAGCCTAATGCGGAGAGGTAGCGAAGCGGTCATAACGCGGCGGTCTTGAAAACCGTTTGAGGTCAAACTCACAAGGGTTCGAATCCCTTCCTCTCCGCCATTTTTATTAAATAACCTTTTTAACACGTTACACTTGCAGAAGTACTCAAGTTGGTGACGAGGCGCCCCTGCTAAGGGCGTAGG
>JAFLUO010000030.1 GCA_022508705.1 Oscillospiraceae bacterium | reverse complement strand
ATGGTAGCAACGTCAAATGATACACTTTCATCAGCAGTAATTTCAACTGTTGACGGTGTAATAGGCGAAAAACCCCTCTATTTCTTCCTTGAAAGATATATGGAAAGCTTCTCAGAAGAGGTAAGACAGTTTGTAGCCGCTGTTGTGGATAATACAGACACACCTGTTGGAATCCATGCAGGATTGCAGTCTGTTAAAATTGCTCTTGCCGCTGAAAAATCGGCTAATGAGGGCAGACCCGTTAAGCTTTCTGAAATCAACTGATTATAAGTTGCAAATAGAAAGAACACGGTATCTTTTGATACCGTGTTCTTTTGTTTTATAGAGTTATCTCCAAATAAGCAAACTTAATGATTCTGCTTTTTGCAAATAAAACTTGGCAAAATGTATTGACAAGAAAACTTGGCGGTGCTATAATGAAAATGTGACAAGAAAACTTGGCAATAAGAATTGGAGGTTTTATTATGGATAGAGAAGAAATTTTGGCAAAAAGCAGAGCCGAAAATAAGAATAAGGATGTATATGAGCAGGAGGTCTTGAAACAGGCAGGTAAAACTACGGTCAAAGTGATGATTCTGCTTGCCGGAATCTTTATGGTAGTGCAGATGATTGTCGGAGACAGTATGAACTGGGGAATGTGGGCGCTTGTTTTCTGCACAAGGATGACTGAATCTTGGGTGATATATGTAAAACTTCATCAAAAGCAAGAACTTAAATATGCAATCATTTATACTGTACTTGTAGCCATAGCGTCCGGATACCACATCTACAATCTGATTTCATCATCTACAATCTTGTAAGGCGGTGGGAATATGGACGATACACTTATATTAAAAAACCGCTTAAAAGAAGCACGGACAGAACTGAAAATATCGCAGAATCAACTGGCGGATATGGTCGGTGTATCTCGCAACACGATCAGTTCTATCGAAACAGGACAGTTTAATCCTACAGCGAAATTAGCATTGGTTTTATGTATTGCATTGGACAAGAAGTTTGAAGAGCTTTTTTATTTTTAAAAAATGAAAATATAGATTGGGATTAAAGCGAACTTTAGACACAGTAAAATAGGCGTGACTTTCGTCACGCCTATTTTGTTTTATAGTTTCCGCAAAATTTTGGAACTTTTTTATTGCGAAGCAAAAAGGTTCCGAGGCACCCGCCCGCAAGTTTGACTTGCGTTGGTGGTTCGGGTTCTTATTTTGTCTGAGTGGAAATAACAGCGTTTTTATAATAGTGAGTCAGTATTTCATCGTACGTGTTTCCTTTTTTGCCATTTCATTTGCGCCGTATTGGCTAATGCCTACTCCGTGGCCGTGGCTCTGACTACATACTTTTCGCTCTTGTTGACGGTAAAGTTAAGTTTGAGAGAATGGGCAAAGACAGAAAGAAAGTCAGCGTTTACCCCGTTGAACAGTAATTTATTTAAAAAATTGAGCGAGCCTTAAAAGGGATGCAGGGATCGGTTTATATATCTGTGCACCGGTGAACCAAAATGAGCAAGCTGTAAAACTTATAAAAGCTATTCCTTCATATTGACAAATTTCGTATCAATTTGTTATAATTTTCTAATAAAAATCCAGTTAGATATATGAGTTAAAAAAATGAATATAGAGGAAAAATGAATATGCAGTATTCAATCAAAAAACATATTGATAATAGGTCAAGGCTGCACCTACACAATGAAAAACACAGACTTCGCCGGTATTTTGGCTTTTATACAGTGATATTCGCATTTACATGCTTCGTTGTATTTTGCTGGTATTTTATTCCTAAACGAACATTTATCTGGCAGAATGATGGTTGGACTCAACATTATAAAGCATTGGTGTATTACGCACAGTATATGCGCTCCATTATTCGTGAATTACTTTATAACCACCGGGTTGTTTTTCCGGAGTGGAATTTTTCGTTTGGCGAGGGCAATGATATTCTTCAGTCTTTGCATTACTATGTGATTGGCGACCCGTTTGCGGTATTCTCTGTTTTTGTGCCCACTCGCTTTTTATGGATATATTACGACTTTATGATTCTGCTAAGACTGTACTTATCCGGAATTGCTTTTTCTTGTCTTTGCTTTTATACAAAGAAAAACATCGGTAGGTATGCAGTAATGGCCGGAGCATTATCCTACGTGTTCTGTTTTTGGGCTATCTTCAATGTCAGTCGGCATCCGTATTTTTTAAATCCAATGCTGTATTACCCACTTATTATCCTTGGCATTGAGAAAATTCTGTGCAAAGATCGTCCTTATTTACTAATCGTAGCTGTTTTCCTTGCAGCAATCAGTAATTTTTACTATTTTTACAACATTGTATTTATGACAGTCGCTTATGTGATAGTGCGGCTAATTGCAGAATATAAAACAGATCTTAAATCCATGATGAATGCTCTTCTGCGAATTTCAGGGGGAGCAATTATGGGCGCGGCAATGGGTGGCATAATACTTATACCGGTTATATATGATTTCCTGAATGACTCACGTATGGGTTCCGGAAATGCTTGGCACTTGATATATCCCTTGTCTTATTACAGCAGATTATTGGGAGATCTGTTTTTCGGAGACGATAAGGCATATTGGATGTGTATGGGTTATGCTGCGCCTGTGATATTGGCAATTTTTTTGCTGTTCATGCGTAAAAAACAGCATCGTTTATTGAAGGCTTGCTTTTTGGTTTGCTCAGTCATTATTTTAATTCCTGCTTTGGGACAACTCCTTAACGGAATGTCATATATGTCTAATAAATGGTGTTGGGCTTTCGCCCTTTTGTGTGCCTATATTCTTTCCACCATGTGGCAAGAACTAATGAACCTTAAATTAAAGGATGCAAGGAAACTAACGCTTGCTTTAAGCCTTTGCTTTATAGGTTTGCTTATATTCGAATATTCACGTACCACGGCAGCATTTGCTTGTATCGGAATTGCGTTTATCTTTTTACTTGTCATATTCCCTATCCCAATAGAACACCAACGGGAGGAAATATGTTGGAAAAAATGGAAGCAGGCAGTTGCTATTTTACTGGTAATTGTAAGCGTTGCCAGTATAAGCTTTTTCAAAAATGCTAACGCTTCCGGCAACTATGCGGCGCAGGCAAAAGAGGCAGACGGTGTGGAAGAGCAGCTTATGCTGACAGAGGCAAAGGCTGTTCAATATGTTGCTGATTTAGATGATACAAACGGTTTCTACCGTTATTCAGGGAGAAACTTAACGCATAATACAGGAACATTATATAATATATCTAATACAAACTATTATTGGAGTTTAGCGAACCCTGCAATGGCTTCATTCCGGAATACGTTGGAACTGCGTGAACCGCTTTTGCAGTTATATAAAGGATATGATGACAGAACAGCACTTATAAGCTTAAGTTCGGTTAAGTATTATGTCGTACCTAATAAAGACAAAGAGCCAATACCCTATGGCTTTACTTATGTGGACAAATTTAACGTAAAGAAGAGTATAACAGAAGAGACCAAAGAACTTCTGCGTGAAGAACTGGGAGTGGACATTTTACCTGATTACCAAATTAAAGTAATTGAGAATGCAACCGCATCTACTTATAAAGTTTACCGTAATGATAATGCCCTTCCTATTTCATATGTTTATGATTCCGTTATCAGTACAGATCAATGGGACAAGCTTTCCTCTGTAGAGAAGCAGGAAGCGATGCTCCAATCTGTAATGTTAGCAGAGTATGACGGAAAAACACAGGACAATGCCGTTAATTACAGTAGTCAATCATTGGATTATTGCATAAACTGCAACGCAGGAGTCACGCTTGAAGACTATGGCTTCGTGGTTACATCTGAAAACGCCACCGCTACCATAAATTTTGAAGGACTTGCGAACAGCGAGACGTATTTTAAAATAAGCGGGCTTAACTTTGATGGGGTTTCCACCTATGATTTGTATTTTGGTGATGAAAAGTATGATCCACTGAATTTGTACACAGAAACCCGTTGGAATCTTTTATCCTATGCGAAACAGGAATCAGCGAGAAAAGATAATATATTCTGGATAGAACCTACCGGTGTAAACCTGACCCTTAAATCCTCATCCGGATTAGCAAAGAAAATCAATTATTATACAGAAGATTACAGTTGGTACAATGACCGTCACGATTTCACGGTAAATCTTGATTACACTAAGGAAGCGGTCACATCAATCACGGTGACTTTTTCTGATATCGGTATCTATTCATTTGACTCTATAGATGTTATCTGCCAACCAATGGATAGTTATGAGGAACAAATAGCATCTTTGAAAAAGAACGGTTTAGAAAATGTGAATATCGGAACAGATACTGTCAGCGGAAATATTTCTCTGGACAAGTCTCAAGTTCTCTGCTTTTCTATTCCGTATTCTGCCGGATGGACTGCTTATGTAGACGGGGAAGAAGTGACTCTTTATCAAGCAAACATTAAAAATATGGCGATAGTGCTTGAAGCCGGCGATCATGATGTAAAGTTAATATATCATACGCCATATCTACGGTTAGGAGCCGAATTGTCCATCGCAGGGTTCGTGGGCTTTTCTGCATTGTTGCTTTTGAACGCTTATAAAAAGCGAAGATTAAAGAAAAATAAAAGAGGGGACTCACAATGATTACAATTATTGTTCCATGCTTCAATGAGCAGGAATCTCTGCCGTTATTTTATGAAGAGGCAAAAAAGGCTTTGACGAGTATAGGTCAACCTTATGAAATGCTGTTTGTGAATGACGGTTCAAGAGATGGAACTCTTGCTGTTTTACGCAATTTATCAGAAAAAGATGATAAAGTCAGATATGTATCTTTTTCACGCAATTTTGGTAAGGAGGCCGCCATGTATGCAGGCTTTTGCCATGCCAAAGGTGATTATGTTACCATTATGGACGCAGATTTACAGCATCCTCCTGCTATGCTGGAAGAAATGTACCTTGCCATTAAAGACGAAGGATATGATATTGTGGCCGCTCGTCGAGTTTCCCGTAAAGGTGAGCCGCCAATCCGTTCTTTTTTCGCAAGATGCTTCTACCGATTGATCAATAAAATATCAAATGCGGAGTTTGTAGACGGCGCTTCCGATTTTCGTATGTTTTCTCGGAAAGCAGTAGATGCTATACTTGAATTGCAAGAATACAATCGATTTTCAAAGGGTGTTTTTGGTTGGATAGGTTTTCAAACCAAATGGATACCGTATGAAAATGTGGAGCGGGTAGCCGGGGAAACCAGTTGGTCTTTCTGGAAACTTCTTCTGTATTCGTTGGAAGGTATTATTGCATTTTCTACTGCTCCGTTAGCAATTGCTTCAGTGATTGGCGTAATATTTTGCTTGTTATCTTTCATAGGGTTGATAGTTATTGTGGTGAAAACGCTTATTTGGGGTGATCCGGTAGCGGGCTATCCTACTTTGGCGTGCTTATTGTTACTGATAGGCGGTTCAATTCAATTGTCTTTGGGAATCATTGGTCAGTATTTGGCAAAAACTTATCTGGAAACAAAGCGCAGACCACATTATATAATCTCAGAAACAAATGAAACCGTTAATATCGGAGGTAAACAGGTATGAAGCGTTTCCGGGCATTTCTACGGAAATATTATGAAGTCATCTCATACCTGTTCTGGGGCGGAATGACAACTCTTGTTAGTTGGGGAACATACAGTATTTTTGTGACAATCATAAAGTCTGTTGCTACGGCTAATGTTCTGTCATGGATATGTGCCGTGCTGTTTGCATTTGTTACAAATAAATTGTGGGTGTTCCGCAGTAAAAAATGGTCACCCTCCGTTGTTTTGCCTGAATTTTGGAAGTTTATTGCTTCAAGGTTAGCGACTGGAGTTTTGGAAATATTGGGTGTTCCTTTCCTTGTAAAAATAGGATTAAATCAACAAATTTTGGGCATTGACGGCATGTTAGCAAAGGTTGTTGTCAGCATCGCTATTGTCATTTTAAATTATGTAGCAAGCAAACTTTTAGTATTCAAAAAGAAATAATACGGTAAAACGCAAACGAAAAAGAACTACCCGAAAGCTTCAGCCTATTGGGTAGTTCTTCATTTTATTGTGACTGAGTGGAAATAACAGCATTTTTGTAATAGTGAGTCAGTATTTCATCATATGTGTTTCCTTTTTTTGCCATTTCATTGGCGCCGTATTGGCTCATGCCTACTCCGTGACCGTAACCCGAAACGGTGAATATGAAATTACCGTCTTCATATTTTAGCGAAAAAGTAGCACTTTTTAATGAGAATATGCTGCGGATGTCAGTACCGCTAAACTCTTTTCCGCAAAGTGTAATACTTTTTACCGTTCCCGTGGAATTGAATGTAACATCTCCAATCCATTCGTTTTCCTCTTTTTCTGTGCCGGCGCCTTTTTCTTCAAGGGCTTTTTTAAAGTCCTCAGCCGAAACCGAAACTGTTGAAGAATAATTGGGGGACAGCTTATCGTCAGGACTGTCAACGGAAACCAAATAGGGCAGTGATTTTCCCCACACATTTTCAGCGTTTTCCGTTTTACCGTTGCTGATAGAAAAAAAGGTTGCAAGTATCGGTTCGCCCTCAAAGCAAAGGACCTTGTTCTGAACCTCTTCAAAGCATTTTTCGATTTTTTCACGAAAAGTTTGGTAGTTTTCTCCCCATTTTTCCTTTTGTTCCTCTTGCGTGAGAAGCTTTTGGCTTGTATCTGAAATATCTGCCTCGCCGATTGACTCGTCTTTATGGGCTTTTTTGTAAAGTAAAAGAGTGTGGCAGGCAACTGCTTGCGCTTTAATTGCTTCTTCCTCGGCAGTTGCGCCGATTTCAGCGGCAACCGAATCAATAATATATTCTCTGAGTGAGAGTTCGGTCACTTGTCCGCTGGCGGCTTTCAAAACTTTTACATTTTCTTCTTCCGTATTTTCCGCCACCTCGAAATTTGTGTCTTCATCAAGACTTTCACCTGAGACATTCGCCGAAAAAGTGTCTTTTGCTTTCGGAACGGAAACTAACGGAAAAAGAATGAGCGCAACCGCAAGAAAAAAACAGATTGCAGTATAGCTTTTCAATTTTTATCACTCCCTTTTTGATTGACTTTATTTAAGATTTGTTATATAATACAATAGATTATTTATAATTTCAGAAGGAGGTAGGTCGATGTCAGAGATATTTGATGCAAAGTTAAAAGAGGCTCTTAATAATTTATTCGAAGAGCAGCGTAAAAATAACTATATTAACCCTGAATATTACAGAAGATTTGACGTAAAACGCGGTCTTCGCAACGCTGACTCTACAGGTGTGTTGGCAGGTCTTACAAAAGTTTGTTCGGTTGAAGGATATTATATTGAAGACGGCGAGCGTGTTCCCAAGGACGGAAAGCTTATATACCGCGGAATCAATATTGAAGATATAATTTTAAATTGTGAGGAAGAAAACCGTTTCGGTTATGAGGAGGTAATTTACCTTCTCCTCTTCGGTGTTCTTCCCACTGAAAAGCAGTTAAACGGATTTAAACAGTTACTCGCAAATCTTCGTGAGCTTCCCGAGGATTTCGTTGAAGATATGATTATGAAGGTGCCGTCAAAGGACATTATGAACAAGGTTGCACGCTGTGTTCTTGCCTTGTATTCCTATGATGATGACCCTGATAACACAGATCCCGCAAATGTGCTTCGCCAAAGCATTCAGTTAATAGCGCAAATTCCTGTTATTATGGCAAACTCTTATCAGGTTAAGCGCAGAGCATACGACAGAAAGAGTATGTTTTTCCATCAAAACAATCCAAAGCTGGGCTTTGCAGAGTCAATTTTGCGTTCTATAAGAGCGGATAAGCAGTTCACGGACGAAGAGGCAAAGCTTCTTGATATTTGCCTTATTCTTCATGCAGACCACGGTGGCGGTAACAACTCCACCTTTACAACAAGGTGTATAACCTCAAGCGGAACGGATACCTATTCTGCAATAGCGGCAGGCATAGGCTCCCTTAAAGGGCCGAAGCACGGCGGCGCCAATTTGCGTGTTGTACAAATGGTTGACGATATTAAAGAAAATCTTTCCGATTACACAAACGAAGTAAAACTTCGTGAATATCTTAATAAAATTTTAAATAAACAGGCGGGTGACCGTTCGGGTCTTATTTACGGAATGGGTCATGCGGTTTATACGCTTTCAGACCCGAGAGCAAGAATACTTAAAAGTTATGCCGAAAAATTTGCCAAAGAAAACGGCAGGGAAGACCATTTCGAGCTGCTTTCGCTTATTGAGAAGTTGACTCCGTCACTTTTAGCAGAGCACAGAGGAAGTAATAAAAAAGTATGCGCAAATGTTGATTTGTATTCAGGTTTCCTTTATGAAATGTTGGGCATACCGAGAGATTTGTTTACTCCGCTCTTTATGAGTGCCCGTGTTGCAGGCTGGTCGGCACACCGTATTGAAGAAATAACGTCAAACGGCAAAATTGTACGTCCTGCTTACAAAAATGTTAACGTTCCGAGACCTTACATTCCCATTACAGAACGTGAAGAGAATCTTAGAATGCCGAATGAGTACATATCGATTGAAGAAAGGTAAGGATTGCAATGAAAATCATCGGTAAATTTAATAAATTGAATCCTCTTTTAGGGCTTTATGTTGCGGCAGGGCTGCTCATTGCCGCAATACCCGTAAGGCTTTATCAGCAGCTCACGATCATTGAGCAGGACACGGGCTTTTACAAGGCGATTGACCGCTCTGTTTACGTTATGTATATTTTAGCCGCATTAGCTTTATGTTTCTCTTATGCAGTTGCATTTTTGGCTAAAAATATTCCTGCGTCAAAGTCGCCTTACCGCAAAAACATAATTTTAGCGCTGACTTCAATATTACTCGGCGTTGGTATAGTGCTTGACGTAGTTTCTGCAATGTCTGATTTTATTATCAACGCAAAAAGCTTTGCAACGGCGGGTATTTCATTACTCGGCACGGCAGATCAGGGGCAAATCCCGATTTTATTTGAAACTGTGCTCGGTATTTTTGCCGCAATTTATCTTTTGGTATTCGGCATTTCATATATTGACGGCAGAACAACCTATTCACAGTATAAATTCCTTGCCATAACTCCGTTTTTCTGGGCAATAGCAAGACTTGTGGGCAGGCTTATAACCAAAATCGCCTATGTTAACGTTTCCGATTTAATGCTTGAAATTTTCGGAATAGCGTTTATGATGATTTTCTTTATGTCCTTTGCGAGAATTTCTTCAGGGCTTTCCAACAAAAAGGCTATGCGAAGTGTATTCGCTTCCGGCGCTGTTGCGGCGTTTTTGCTGGGTACCGCCAACATTCCGAGGCTTTTATTGCTTGTCAGCGGAAATGCTTATAAGATAACATCGGGCTATAGTATTTCGATTTGTGATTTAATATTCGTATTTTTTGCGGCGGCTTACATTATAAACGCATATAAATGCGCTAAGGAAAACGACAGCAAAGAGCTTTTAAACGAATATGAAAAGCATGATGCAGATATGGAAACTGACGACGATTTTCTTAGTGAATAGGACGGTATTTTATGTTTCTTTCTAATATGATGACTGCACTTACCCAAGTCGTCATACTGTATATAATCGTTGCACTGGGGTTTATATGTCACAAGGCGGGAATTTATACCGAAAAAGCCTCACGTCTTACAACGGATTTGCTTTTTTACATTATTACCCCTGCAATGATAATCCGTTCTTTTATAAATATGGAGTACAGCGCCGAAGCGTTAAAAGGGTTAGGTTTTACTTTCCTTGCGGCTTTGATTTTCCATGTGATAGGCATTGTGCTTTCTGAGCTTGTATTTTGTAAAATGGAGCAGGAAAAGGCTTCAATTTATAAATTTGCATCCGTTTACGGCAACGTGGGCTATATGGTATTGCCATTGGCAGAATCGTTACTCGGCAACGAAGGCGTTTTCTATTGCTCGGCAATAGTCATCCCCTTCAATCTTCTTGCATTTACCCACGGCGCAAAAATTATGACAAAGGGCGAAGGGAAAAGTAAAATTTCCCTTAAATCCTTAATTGTAAATCCGGGATTTATCGGAATAGCCATAGGGCTTCCGCTGTTTCTTTTAAGATTTAATTTACCGCATATTTTTTATATGCCGCTCTCTTACGTTGCAGATTTGCAAACACCCCTTGCTATGGTAATGTTCGGTACATATATTGCTTCAGCGGATATTAAAAAGGTATTTTCCGATTACCGTGTTTTTGTTTGTGCCACGATAAAGCTTTTTGCAATGCCGCTTTTAACGGTGCTGGCATTAAAGCTGTTGGGCTTTACAGGGTTACTTTTAGTGGCGTGTACTCTGTCCGCATCTGCTCCCACGGCGACCAATACAGTTATGTTTTCAGCGAAGTTTAATAAGGATACGGCGCTGGCATCTTCCGTTACAGCATTTATAAGTCTTATTTCAATTTTTACTATGCCGCTTATGGTAGCAATAGCACAGAGCGCTTGAGGTGAAAAAATGTCTGAACTCGAAAATAAATTTGACAGTCTTTGTGAGCAAGTTTTAAAAACGGTCAATGCGGGCAATTTCCCTCACGGCGTGATTATTGAGTGCGAGGATGAAGAAATGTCGCTGAATTTGGCATATGTAATTGCAAATGCGCTCGTTTGTGAAGGTGAAAACAAACCCTGCGGCGAATGTTCTGCTTGCAGAAAAGCGAGCAGAAATAATCATCCCGATATTTACGAAACAGACGGTAGAACAAAAAAATCAGATGCGTTTACCGTTGACAGTATTCGTGAAATTCGCTCAAATGCTTTTATTGTGCCCAATGAGGCAAACGCAAAGGTTTATATTCTTAAAAACGGACAAAATATGAACGAGCAGGCTCAGAATGCGCTTTTGAAAATTCTTGAGGAGCCGCCTCATTATGTGTATTTTATAATTCTCACGTCTCAGAAAAGCAAAATGCTTGAAACGGTGCTGTCCCGTGTTAGCGTGTATTCCATTGCCGTTCAAAACCAAAATATAACCGATGAAGAAAGAGAATATGTAAAAGAGTTTGTTAAGGCGATTTTAAGCCCTAACGAATTAAAGCTTATGGAGCATACCTCAAAATATATTAAAAACAATCGTTTAGCAGGAAGGATTTTAGAGCTTCTTTGTGCTGTGTGCCGTGACGCGTTGGTGCAAAAAAGCGGATTTACGGGTGATTTTCTTTTTCCAGAAGAGGTATCGAGTCTTTGCAGTTCCTTTACTGCAAAATCGCTTATGAATCTTGTGGAAGTTTGTAATGAACTGAGCCTTTCAGTTAAACGGAATATAAATAATAACCTGCTTACCGTGCGTATGTGTTATGAATTTAAACGCGCAGTAGGTAGATAATAGGAGAATAGATATAATATGATAGAAACCGTAGGTATAAGATTTAAAAACGGCGGCAAGGTTTATGATTTTGACGCTGACGGAAATAAATTTAATAAAGGCGATTACGCCGTTGTTGAAACGGTTCGCGGGCTTGAATGCGGACTTGTTGCGCGGGCAAATCACCAAATCAGCGAAGACGACGTTACCAAACCGCTTAAAAAGGTTATCCGCCACGCAACAGAGGAAGACATTAAGAATTTAGAGGAAAACAAGGTTAAAGAAAAAGAAGCCTTTAAAATTTGCGAAGAAAAAATTGCGGCTCACGGACTCCAGATGAACCTTGTTGACGTTGAATACACCTTTGACCGAAGCAAAATTCTTTTCTATTTCACGGCAGACGGCAGAGTGGATTTCAGAGAGCTTGTAAAGGACCTTGCTTTTGTGTTCCGCACAAGAATTGAGCTTCGCCAAATAGGTGTTCGTGATGAATCAAGAATGGTAGGCGGCTTTGGAATGTGTGGCAGACCGTTTTGCTGTAATACGTTTCTTAACGATTTTCAGCCTGTTTCAATAAAAATGGCTAAGGAGCAGGGACTGTCTCTTAATCCGTCTAAAATCAGCGGAACCTGCGGAAGACTTATGTGCTGTTTAAAATATGAGCAGGACACTTATGAGCATTTACTACGCCATACGCCCAAAGTCGGCGCTATTGTTGACACGCAGAAGGGCAGGGGCAAGGTTATTGAAAACAATCTTTTTTCAGGAATGCTCAAGGTAACACTTGACAGAAATCCTGATGCCGCTCCCATAAGCGTTCACAGGCATGACGTTAAGCTTATTAAAGACGCGCAAATCAGAATTGAGAGAGAAGAGCTTGAGGCTTTAAAGGGTATCGAGTAAAACTATATATTAAAAACTACTTGATTTTTTCGTATTATGTGTTACAATGGGATTGTAAAAATGTGAAAGGGAGGTACATTCCAATGGCATACATAATTAACGACGATTGCATTATGTGTGGTGCATGTGCTGACGGCTGCCCTACTGAAGCTATTTCTGAAGGCGACGGCAAGTACGTTATCGACGCTGATACTTGCATCGACTGCGGCGCTTGTGCAGACACTTGCCCTGTTGCAGCACCTCAGGCTGAGTAATCAGGTAAAAAAATTAACGCTGTCCGTTTGGGCAGCGTTTTTTTATGTCTTTTTATGACCTCTCCAAAAGTTCTAATATTTCATCGCTTGTAAAAATATATTTTTTATTACAGAAATGGCAGACGACTTCTGTTTGCTCGTCTTCCGCCATTTCTTGAAGCCCGTCTTTTCCTGATGCCAAAAGCGCACCCGTTACTCTTTCGGTACTGCAATCGCATTTGTATTCAACATTTGTGCGGTCAAGAAGCTCCATGTTAAATTCAGGCAAAACCTTTTTGCAGATTTCTTCGGGTGTAAGACCGTCTGAAAGCATTGCTGTTACGGATTTAATATTTTTGAGTCCGTTTTCAACCTTTGAAATGGTTTCATCGTCAGCGGTAGGCAAAAGCTGAATTAAAAATCCGCCTGCAAGTAAAACCTGCTCGTCGTCCGGGTTTACAAGCACGCCCAGTCCGCAAACGGTGGGAGTTTGCTCGCTTACAAAATAATATGCCGTAATGTCCTCGGCAACCTCGCCCGAAACAAACGGAATCTGTGCCATATATGGCTCTTTAAGCCCTAAATCCTTAATAACGGTTAAATTGCCGTCTTTGCCGATTGCTCCTGAAACGTCAAGCTTACCCACGCTGTTAAGGGGAAGATTTACATGAGCGTCGCCCACATATCCCTTAACAAAACCGCTTGAATTTGCCACTGCAACAATAGGCGAGGCGGGGCCGCTACCGCTCATTTTAAGCGTAAGAGTATCATCTTTTCCTTTCAATAAAATACCCATCATGGAAGCGCCTGTAATGAGCCTGCCCAGCGCCGCCGAGCATACCTTTGAAAGGGAATGGATATTCTGCGCCTCTTTTACCATTTCGGTGGAGTTTACGCAAAGCGCATAAAGCGTTCCGTCATCGGAAATCATTCTTACAAGTTCGTTCATTTTATTTCATCCTCGGAAATCAAATTTGTTTTTTGTGCGAGCAATACTATTCGCTCTGTTTTTTCAGTTGGATTTTCATTGCTGTATCCGTCAAACTGCTTTAAAACAGTAAAGCCGTTTTGCTCTAACATGGAAATTATGTCGTTAATATCGTATTCGTACTCGGAAAAGCTTTCGCTTTCTTTAAAATAACAGTCACCGTCTTTAATGAAAAAATCAAGGTCAATGTGGGTTTGTCGAGCGTTTTTATCGTAAGAATTTTGCCAAATGCAGTAAACGTCGTCAGTGTCGTAAATAAATGTGTTGTCAGCTAAAACATTGCGGTGCTTGTACGGGGTGTTAACATCAAGCAAAAACAGACCGTTCATTTCAAGAAAAAGAGAAACCCGTCTGAAAAACTCGTATATTTTTTCTGCTTTGTCAATATGATTTACCGTATCGAGAACACAAACCGCCGAGGCGGCAGTGCCGTATAAATCAAGCTCCGTTAAGTCTTGGCAAAGAAACATAACGTTTGAGCCGATTTCTGATTTTTTTTCAAAACTCTCGGCAAGCATATCCTCGCTTTTGTCAATTCCTATGACGTCAAACCCTTTTTCTTCAAGAAGAAATGAAAGTGTGCCCGTTCCGCATCCAAGATCAAGCAAAGAGCCTTTTTCCTTTATCTCTTTTCCGAAAAGAGCATCAATTCTGTCTGCAATTTTTTCGTAGTCAACATTTTCAGTCAGAATATCATAAACACTTGCGAAAAATTCGTAGCTCATAAGTCTTTCACTTCTCCTTTCATTAGTATTATTAAATTATTTTATCACATGGCAGAATTTCTGTAAACATTAAATTTTGCTTTATGTATTTGACTAAAAAATATATTCATTGTATAATAACCTCACGAAACACAAGCAAAATCAGTTGCTATTGTGAGGTTATAACCATGAAAATTTGTCCAAATAGAATTGTCTATGCCGGTATTGCTATATCTTTTATTTGCTTATGCACATTTGATGTAACACTTTTGATTAGATCGAAGGGAGACGCTCTTCCTTTAATAATCGTGATGACCATACTCATTCTTGCGTTTCTGTTGCGTTATGCCGCAACGGTTGGAAAAGTTGTGATTTTAGATTCTGAAGGATGCACAATTTCGTTTCTGTTCTATCGAAAAAAGTACTTGTGGAATGAATTCACTGTAAAAAGGTTGGAAAACTTTCAAGGTGCGTATAGTTACAAGCAGCAGTCAGGGGGAGGGGCGATATTCTCAATAAAGCCATTCCACCGACCGCAATGGATGGGACCAAGTGAGTTTTGCATGTTAACATCTCCTCTTTCATCTTTTTTTGTGTGCTTTGGTATTGGCGATGTAAGATATCCCAATGCCTATATGGTTGACAAGACGGTCTTTTTGGATACACTTTCTCGGTGGGGTATCGAAATTGATGAAAGCTAACTATATGACTCCGGCAAGCATCGACTTTTGGTGACAAAAGGTAAGTTGTTGGGAAACTCCAAAGTCCTAAAAGGTTTCAAGAATGTTTCTGACAAGCGTCGTGAGACCACAAAGGTGATGCTTGTTGCCTGGTGAAACTATAATTCCTACGGTGATCTTGTATGTATCAGATATAACACTGGCGAAACGATGGAATACTATTATGTAGTATGTAACAGCAGAGGACGATGTAGAAAACCTTTACGGTTGTCCAGATGGCTCTATTTAAAAAACAGTTCACAGTTTTTAGATATAGTATTTATTCAACTGCTACCTCTATCTTAGTTTTAATTGCGTAGGTGTGTCGAATGAAAAAATATATTGTTGATCGTCTATTATTCTCGATGGTAGGAATTGGTATAATAATTTATATATGGTTTTATCAAATACCTGTGTTCACATTTATCTTTGGATTTATGGCTGTGTTGAGTTGGGTAGGTCTGTGTTGGAGAATTCTAATTCTTCCTTTGGACTTAGTTCATGGAAAAGTGGAAAAAACTGTTTATTTTTCTAGTCAGTCACAAATCCAAGAATATGAGTCTTTTAGAAGATATTGTTTTGTATGGAATTTCCATTATGGAAGCAACCAAAAAATATCATTATTAGTACCAGTCTCGATTAAAAAAGAAGAATTAGATTTAATTGAATGTCCTAAGAAAAATGTGCCTATCAAAGTCACTTATTATCGCTATTCAAAGATCTTAATTCATTGGGAGGAGCAGAGCGGGATCAACACAGAAAACGGTTTTGTGTGTTGATATGGTTTTATAATAAATAAAAAGACAGAGGATAATAACCTCACGAAACATAAACGAAATCAGAGATTTTTTGTCGGAGAACATTATTTTTTTACAGGAGGTGCTTTTGTGACGCTTACACTTTTCGGTGACGTTTGTCTTGATTCTCTGATAGACAGCGTTAAACTTTTGCCTTTTCTTTTTCTGGCGTTTTTGTTTATGGAAGCGCTTGAACACCACGCAGGCAGTAAAATCAATAAAGCATTAGCATCTTCAGGTAAGGCAGGGCCTTTAATAGGAGCGCTTTTGGGGTGTGTTCCCCAATGCGGATTTTCCGTATTTAGCGCAAATCTTTATTCGGGCGGAGTTATAGGCGCAGGAACGCTCCTTACGGTGTTTTTAAGCACCTCAGACGAAGCGATTATCATTATGCTTTCAAATCCCGACAAAAAGCCGGAGATTTTAAAGCTTATTGCGGTTAAAGTGCTTATAGCGGTGATTTTCGGATATATTATAACTTTGTTTGAAAAAATAAAACCTGCTCCTAAAAAGCACATGGAAGACCTTTGCAAAGAGTGCGGCTGTGAGGAAGAAGACGGAATTTTAAAGCCGGCTTTTCACCACACTTTAAAGATTTTTGCCTTTGTGACGGTTATTATTTTTATAGTAAATTTGTGCGTGGAATTACTCGGTACCGAGCGCCTTTCATCAATTCTTTTGAGCAATTCTATATTCCAACCCGTAATAGCCGCCGCCTTAGGTTTAGTGCCAAGCTGTGCTTCATCAATAATTCTTACGCAGCTTTACCTTGAGGGAGCAATAAGCTTTGCTTCCGTAATAGCAGGGCTTTGCACGGGGGCAGGTGC
>JAFLUO010000003.1 GCA_022508705.1 Oscillospiraceae bacterium | reverse complement strand
GTTAGGAGGGTTTTGAATGATAGGAATTGAGAAGCCCGGCATTGAAGCACTTGATCTTACTGCCGACGGAACTTATGGCAAATTCGTAGTTGAGCCTTTAGAGCGTGGCTACGGCACAACCTTGGGTAATTCCCTTCGTCGTGTACTTTTGTCATCACTCCCCGGATACGCTATTACATCAGTAAAGATTGACGGTGTACTTCACGAATTCTCAACCATTGACGGTGTGAAAGAGGATGTTACTGAAATTGTTTTGAACCTTAAAGGTGTAATTCTTAAGATTCACGGCGACGCAGTTAAAACACTTTACGTTGATGCAAGTGGCAAGGGCGCAGTTACAGCAGGTGACATTAAAGCTGATTCAGACGTTGAAATTCTTAATCCCGATCACGTTATTGCTACTCTTGAAGACGGTGCAGTTCTTAAAATGGAGCTTACTGCTGACAAGGGCAGAGGTTACGTTTCGGCAGAGAGAAATAAGCAGATCATGCAACCTGTTATCGGCGTAATTGCAATTGATTCAATCTATACACCCGTATTAAAAGTTAACTATACGGTTGAAAATACCCGTGTCGGTCAAATCACAGACTATGACAAACTGTCAATCGAGATTTGGACAGACGGCACTATTTCAGCGCAGGAGGCAGTATCTCTCGGCGCAAAAATCCTTACAGACCATCTTAACCTTTTTGTTGACCTTTCTGAAGAGGCAAGGGAAACAGAAACAATGATCGTTAAGAATGACGATTCAAAGGGTAAGATCCTCGAAATGGTTATCGAGGAGTTAGATCTTTCAGTTCGTTCCTTCAACTGCTTAAAGCGTGCAGGAATATTTACAGTGGAAGAGCTTATCAGTAAATCAGAAGAAGATATGATGAGAGTCCGCAACCTCGGCCGTAAATCACTTGACGAGGTTATTGCAAAGCTCGATTCTCTCAATCTTTCTTTGCGTAAGGAAGACGAATAATAAAGGAGTGATTTTGAATGCCCGGAACAAGAAAACTTGGCAGAACAAGCGATCACCGTAAGTCTATGCTCAGAGGTATGGTAACTTACCTTATTGAGAACGGTCAAATTGAAACAACGGTAACCAGAGCAAAAGAAGTCAGAGCAATGGCTGAAAAAATGATTACCATTGGTAAAGATAATAGCCTTCATGCAAAGAGACAGGTTTATTCCTACATCACAAAGGAAGCTGTCGCAAAGAAGCTTATTGAAGAGGTTTCCCCGAAGTATGCTGACAGAAACGGCGGATACACTCGTATAATCAAGACCGGCCCGAGACGCGGCGATGCAGCAGAAATGTGCATCATTGAGCTTATCAACGACTAATACGGTCCAATAAACAAAGTAAAACACCCGCTGTGAGGCGGGTGTTTTTGCGTGTAATGAATAAGTAGTAGGGGACGATGTTCTCATCGTCCCCTACAGTGTGTATTTATTATTAAATCACTTCTTAATAAATTTGCCTTTTACCATAACCTTTTTAATATTAAATTCTTCATCAAAAAGAACAAGATCGGCATCGTAATTCTCTTTAATGTAACCTTTTTTGTTGTCCACACCGATTACTTTTGCAGGGGTTGACGACACCATTTTTACGGCGTCAGTAAGCGAAATACCAACATTTTTAACAGCGTTTCTAAGGATTGTATCCATTGACGAGGCACTGCCTGCAAGCCGTGTTAGGTCACCCGTCATCATAACACCGTTTGTGTAGACAGCAGGAACACCGTTTGCCTGAATTACTTTTTCGCCTTCGGTTAAATCGGCGGCGGAAAACTCAAGTCCGTCGGTTATGAAATAGGCTTTATCCGCACCCTTGCATTTGTAAATCAAACGGACAAGTCCCAGCGGCAAATGACGCAAATCACCGATAACTTGCACGGTGCATTTGTCGTTGGTAAGGGCGGACTCAACCGCGCCTGCAATGCGGAATGCGCCTTCTTTGTGCAAGGAAGAGCTTGCGTTGTAAATGTGAGTAAAATCGGAGAACCCATTGTCAAAAGCCGATTCGGTCTCTTCAAAGGTTGCGTTTGTATGCCCCACGGCAACGGTAACGCCTTTTTCAGCAAACTGCTTTGCAAGAATTTGCGCAATTTGGAGCTCGGGCGCCATAGTAATCATTTTAAGATTTTGAACCGATAAAAGAGGGGAGTTTACATTGACGGGAAAAATTGAATCGTCGCTTTGCGCACCGCTCATTGCAGGAGAAAGATAAGGCCCCTCAAAGTGAACGCCTAAAATGTCAGAGTTCGCAAAATCATTTGAAACACTTGCAATTCTATTAGCACATTTTATCAGCGTTTCTTCCGGAGAAGAAAGCATTGTGGGTAAAATACCCGTTGTGCCGTGAAGAGCGTGCGCGTGCGCGGCCTTTTTAATATTATCGGGGTTTTCGTCCATAAACGAGTAACCGCCGCCACCGTGAACATGCAAATCAATAAAACCCGGGGACAGGAAAAGCCCTTCACAGTCAATAGTTTCATTATCGTCAATATCGCTCTGCGTTATTTCCACAATTTTTCCGTCCACAATTTGGCAGTTGCATTTTACTATTTCGTTTTCAAATATTATATTCGCATTTTTTAAAAGCATTTTGTCAGTCCCATCTGCATTTCATATTTATGCACATTATTCCGCTGTCCGTTATATCAACTACGCCGTATTCCTCATGTAAGAGCGAACCCGGGCAATAAAGATGTACGCCTTCAAGGTACTCATATCTTTGAATATGAGTGTGACCGTAAAGCCCAATTTTACAGTCATAGTCCTTCACTTTATCACAAAGATACTGCGTGTCAAATTTTACTCTTTCATTATACCCGTGGGTTATGTAAATGCGGGTGTTATTTACCTCAATTATCTGCGACTCAGGCAAAGACGAATAAAAATCCCCGTTTCCGCGAACGGCATACACCTGTGTTGTTCTGATAAGATTTCTGCAAGCGTCAAAATCATATTCACCGTCGCCCAGAAACACGACAATATCAGCGTTAGGCTGATTTTTTATTGCCGTCTCGCAGGCAAATTTATTTCTGTGTGAATCAGAAAGTACAAGAATTCTCATCATATTACTCCGTGACAATCATATAATATACTAATTATATAATAAATTGGCGGTGGAAATCAATGAGTTATGAGAAATTCAGCAGGGAACAGGAAGAAATGATTAACCAAATGAAAAAAGCAAAGTCAAGTGATGCGTTACTGAACAGTATTCCCAATGATATGAGAAAAAGGCTTGATGAGATTATGAATAATGAAGCAGAGCTTAAACGAATACTCAGCTCTGAGCGTGCAAAAGCGCTTTATGATATTCTTTCGGAAGACGAAGAAAGGTGAAAAGCTATGACGGATTTAGAAAACTTGCTGGCATCTGTAAGTAATGAGGATATGGAACGGCTTAAAGGTGTGGCATCGTCTCTTTTGGGAGATGCGCAAAAGGATAAAAAGGAAATTATTGAAGCGCCTGCTCTTTCAATGGAAGCTATGCAACCCATAATGTCGGCAATCGGCAAAATGAACGATAATGACGACAGAATAAAGCTTATTATGCACCTAAAACCTCTTTTAGGGCCGGACAGACAAAGGCGTGCCGATGAGGCAGTTAAATTTCTTCATATAATTCAAATTTTACCTGAACTTCGGGGGCTGTTATAATGTCGGATATAAATTTTTTAGAGCGGCAGGCTTTGGAGCGTGCAACACACATAAACAAAAATACATATAATCCAAAGGACAATTTAAGAGCAACAGAAAGACCCGAAAAAATCAGGCCGAGGGTTACAAAATTGCCCATTGAATTTCCCGACGGGTATTCTTTTCCCGATTTTAAAACCACATTCGGGCAGGAAAAGAAAAATCAAATAATGAAACAAAATGCACAAGAGGGAAATATTGGTAAAAGTAACCTCAGTAAGCTCTTAAATGACCCTGAGGCGGCGATGCTTTCAGGACTTATAATGCTTTTGCGAAATGAGGGTGCAGATGAGGCTCTTTTAGCGGCATTGGGATACATTTTATTATGAAGTAAGCAATAATTAAATGTGACTGCGGAGCTTTGCGAATCTTTTCCGCTGTAAATGCGTTGCAAAATCTTGCAATACATAAAGTATTACTTCGCTTTTGCGCCTTTTTACGACAAAAAATCTATCTCAAATCTCTCTTGCCAATTTAATTATTACTTACTAAACTCTTGATTTTTATCACTCAAAAAGATATAATAAAATAAAGCTAAAGCTAAAATACTTCGAATGCTTTAAATTTTTGATGAAGGGTGATAAAAATGAAAATATGCGATAAATGCAGTGTCGCAAATGACGATGCAGCCGTTTTTTGCACAGGCTGCGGAGCAGTATTGCCAAATGACAACGCTCAGGAAACGCAGGAAAATCAAGTAAATCAGACAAGTGCAGAAATGAATGCGCCACAGCCGCAGCAGCAAAGCTATTCACAACCGCAGTCCACATACTCACAGCAGGGTCCGGTGTATTCACAGATGCAGCCACCTTATGTACAGCCGGTTGGCTCTCAGCCTGCTTACTCACAGCCGTACGGATATGCACCGATTAACGAAAACATGCTGCCTGAGGAATACAAACCAGTTACTATTTGGCAATACATAGGCTATTCAATCCTTTTTGCAGTGCCGGTTATAGGTTTTATTATGCTTCTTGTTACGGCGTTCGGCAGTGACAAGAGCAAAAGCCTTAGAAATTTTGCCAAAGCACAGCTTATACTTTTGGCAATTGTCATTGTGCTTTATATTATTCTGTTTATATTTGCGGGCTCAATTATCGGAGAACTTGGCTATTATTATTGATAAATACATAAAATAAAAAATTAACCTCTTGCGTAACCGTGAGAGGTTTTTTGTAATTTTCTAAAAATTTTTTATATTTGTTGAAACAGTTAAGGTTTTTTCTTACTCTAATATAATGAAAGTGCAAAAGAGGTGGAGAGTATGACCGATGATATTTTAAAATGCGTTGTCTATTCAAAAGGCGGCGACAAAGAGGCTTTCGGCAAGCTTTACGAGTATTATGCAAACGATATGTACCGTTTTGCTTTAAGCATTTGCAAAAATTCAAGCGATGCCGAAGATGCCGTTCAGGAGGCGGCTTTGTCCGTCTTTAAAAGCATACATAGTTTGTATGATCCAACTAAATTCAAATCATATTTATTCACAGCACTTTCAAATTCCTGCAAAAAAACTTTCCGTGAAAAAACGGAGGAAATTCCTGAAAATCTTACATACGAAACGCAGGATTTCATTTCTGCCGACGTAAAGAATGCCCTTGATTTGCTGGACGGAGTATCACGCGAAATCGTACTTTTGTCAGCAGTGGTTGGATTTAAGTCAGCGGAAATTGCAAAAATTCTCGGTTTGTCTCCTGTCACCGTACGCACCAAAAAAAGAAGAGCACTTTCCAAAATGCGAAAGGAGTTAGAGTAATGAAAAAAGATATAGAAAAGTATATCAATGATAATATTAAAGCCCAAACGCCGCCCTCTCTTTCAAAAGAGAATATTGTTAAAATGCTTGACGCTGAAATTGAGGAAACAAAACCTCAAAAAAGGCACAGAAAACAAACGGTATATAAATTTGCCGCGGTTGCCGCCGCTTTGGCGATAGTGCTGGGCGGCGTTAGCGTTTACGGCAGTATTCAAAAATCGAAAAAAGTTCCTTTTGACAACAGCCTTGTGGGTGTTTCAACAGACAACAGCTATAATGAAATTTACGACAAGTTAAAGGAAATGAAAAAAGAGCAGAATTATTCTAATGGCACTTCAGGCTCTGCAGAAAATTTTCTCGGTAATTTTTTTGATTATGCTTTTTCGGTGAAGAATGAGATGGCAGCAGACATGGCTCCGGCAGCGCCCGGTGATGGTCTAAACTCCATTAGCTCTGAAACTACCGAAAGCGACAGAAACTTCGGCACAACAAACACGCAGGAAGAAAATGTAGATGAGGGCGATATTATCAAGACCGACGGCAAGAATATTTACTTGGCGGACAGAAACAATAACACCGTGTATATTGTAAATGCCGATAACGGGAAGATGAGTAAATGTTCCGAAATAAAGCTTGAGGGCGATGTGTATATTCAGGAAATTTATCTTACCGAAAATAAGCTCACTGTAATTTTTGCAGAGTACAAGTATTCAAGGTCTGAAAAGCTTAATGCTTCCGACCACGCTTTTCAAGAGATTTACGCCTGCGGTTTTCCTTCGAGTTGGATGTATTCCGAAACGAAGGTTAATATTTACGACGTTTCAAATCCTCAAAACGTCAGCTTAATTTCAAGTTTTTCTCAGTCGGGGGACTACATTTCAAGCAGGTTAAATAAGGGCAAGCTTTACGTTGTTTCAAGTTATTATGTAGACATTTCCACAAAAGATTATAAGAAAAAAGCCATTCCCGAAATAACGGAAAACGGTACCTGCGAACGAGTTCCTGCAGACAGAATAACGCTTATAAAAGATACGAATACGCCTACCTTCGCGGTTATAAGCACAATTGATATTGCCTCTGCCGAAAGGACCGACTCCTCAGCAATTTTCGGTGACCCGACAAACGTATATGCAACCGAAAACAGCCTGTTTCTTGTTGAACAGAAATACGACAGTGAAATATTTGATTATTATTTAAATATTTGCAAATTTGAATTTACCGAAAACGGCGTGCAGTATAAGGCATCAGCACGGGCTGACGGCATGCTTAACGATAATCTTTCAATGAGCGAACACAACGGATTTTTCAGAATTGCAACCACTTGCAGACAGACAAAGGTTATCGACAACGGGCAGGACGCATCTGTATCTTATTCATGGGAAACAAATAAGCTCTACATTTTTGACGGGGATATGAAACAGGTTGGGCTTCTTGACAGCTTTGCAGACGGTGAACAAATCCGCTCTGCAAGATATATCGGAGCTTACGCTTACGTTGTAACCTTCCGTCAAACAGACCCGTTGTTTGTAATAAACCTTTCAGATCCGAAGAATCCGAAAATCGAAGGTGAAGTAAAACTTCCGGGATTTTCAAGCTACCTGCACCCCATAGGCAACGGAATGCTCATAGGCGTAGGTTATGATGGAGATGAAAAAAACGCAAACGGAAATATGAAGGTATCTCTTTTCTCAGTGGCAGACCCTAAAAATCCGAAAGAGCTTTCCAAAGTATTGGTAGGGAATAATACGGATTACGTTATAAGCAATCTGTCTTACGCATATAAAGCCTTTGTTTCGCTTGGGGAAGGTGAATTTGCAGTTCCGTTCAGTATAAATTCCAGCAGAAATCAGATGTATATACGCTATAAAGTGACTGACGGTACTGTTTCGGAAATTGCACGGTATGGATTAGGAAATTTGGCAACCGACATTATAGGCGGAACGTATATAGGAAACTACTTTTATGCGTTCTCATCGGAATTTATTGATGCTTATAAAAGCGAGGATATTACCTGGAAAGCAAGACTTACCTCATTTAATATGGAAACAAACGAACAGGCAGAAATAATTACGCTTTCATAGTTTAATATTGAATTTGTAGGGGAGGGTTTCCACGCCCTCCCGTTTTGTGTTCATAAATGTAGAAAAAACCACCGATTAAATTCAATCGGTGGTTTTCACTTTTTGTTCTATGGTTTACTCATCTTCAAATAAAAGAAATTTATATGCCGGTACGTCCAGTGCATTTGAAATATCAAACAGGGTGTCGAGTGATATAGCTTTGCAGATATTAGGCGCTTCAACTTGTCCGATAAAAGCAGGAGTTCGGTCAACCTTTTCGGCAAGCTGTTCCTGTGTAAGACCTCTGAGTTTTCTGTAATACGATATTTTTAAGCCTATCTGCAAATATTTAGATTCATATTCAAGCTTCATACGCTCACCCCATGCTATTATTTTACCAAATTAAAAAAATATTGACATAAACTAATAAATATGTTATATTAACTGAGAAATATAAAATATATTCAAAAAAGCAGAGGAGAGAAAATAAAATGCCAGCTTTATATACTTGTCAGCGTCAAGGAGGAAAAACTGTCACTGGTACTGCAAAATGGCTTCCGGAAGAAATTGACCAAATGGATTCAAGTCAACTTATTCAGATGTTGTCAGAAATGAAACAGTTTGCTAATTATTGTGACATCAATTTTTACACACCGATTAAAAAGTTAGAAGATGAATGTGGAAATCTTGTAGGAGATGAGTCAGAAGCAAAAAGCCAAGTAATTGTTTATGGTGTCGCTACCGCCATTTGCTTTATACTCTATTTTATCTTGCGTATTACTCATCATTATCTGCTGTATATGTTTCCAGCTTTTATGACTTTAGGAGGTGCGGCGATATTTATTTTTAAGTTAATGAAGTTTACAAAGTCACTTTATGCATATAAGAAACGTTACCCTGCGGCATCGGCTGAATTGAAACAATTGTATGAAAATAAAGAAGAGATTATGTATGGTACTTGTGCAGACAGTCTGATAAGCGGATATGTTGTGCTTCCGGATTATTATTTAACTGAAAGTGCATTGGATTTTATGATTCATGCCATTCGCAATCATCGTGCATTAACATTGGGACAGGCTGTCAATCTGTTTGAACAGGAGAAACAGAATATGAAACAAGTCAGAATATTGAACGCTCAACTTGCTACACAACAACGTGCTGCGGTTTCTGCGGCACAGGCGGCTGCGGCTGCTGAGAGCGCTGCTGTAAGCGCAAATGTGACTGCGACAAATACGTTGTATAACAGAAAATAAGTGTAGCAACATTGGAAACTACATAATTATTTCTAAACAAAATAATTTGTTATTTAAATGCATTTTGGGCAGGCGTGGAAACCTACCCCTACAGTTCGTAGGGGACGATGCCCACATCGTCCCATTGTTTTTTATGAATAATTGATTAGTGTGATTTTGTCTTTAAAATTTATTATAAAAAAACCGCCTACATCACTGTAAGCGGTTTTTTATATGTTATGATTGATAATTATTCAGCAATCATAAGTGACTTTACAAGCTCTGTCATTTCTTCTTTATCCCAAATTACGGGAACGGGGTAAAGGGGATTGCCCTCTTTAAGCGCACGCTCAACAATAATCGGAATATCCTCTTCCTTAATCTGTGTAAAGCCCTTCGGAATGTTCATTCGCTCGTTCATAGCGTAAATTTCAGCAATAAACATCTTTGCTTTTTCTTCCTCAGTCTGACCTACAATGCCTACTATATCGGCAAGTTTTGCAAGCTGCGGATAAATTGCGCTGCCAAATTTTTCAAGAACAACGGGAAGAATAACTGCATTTGCAAGACCGTGGGGGATTCCGTACTGACCGCCAAGATTATGTGCAACAGCGTGAACGTAACCTACATAAGCGCGGGTGAATGCCATACCTGCATAGTAAGAGGCTAAAAGCATATTGTTTCGAGCTTCAATGTTTTTGCCGTCGTTGTAAGCAGTTTCAAGGTTTGAGAAAATAAGCGCAGTTGCCTTTTCAGCATAATTTCTCGTGGCGGCAACATTGCTCTTGCCGATGTAAGCCTCAACTGCGTGGGTCAGAGCATCCATACCCGTGGTTGACGTAATGTGAGGCGGAAGCCCTACGGTAAGCTCAGGGTCAAGAACTGCATATTTCGGACGAAGAACGGGGTCGTTACAAGCGTTCTTTTCATGAGTTTTGGGGTTAGAAACAACTGCCGCAAGGGTGGTTTCAGAGCCTGTGCCAGCCGTTGTAGGAACAGCGAAGAACGGCGGGATTTTTTTCATTATCTTCATTACGCCGCGCATTTTAACAACCGGCTGATTGGGTTTTACAACCCTTGCGCCTGCAAGCTTTGCGCAGTCCATGGGAGAACCGCCGCCGAATGCAATAATACCCTGACAACCGTTGTCAACATACATTGCTCTTGCTTCCTCAATGTTGTCGATTGAGGGGTTGGGCTGAACGCCGTCGTAAACTACATAACCAATGCCTGCGTTTGTGAGTTCCTCGTAAAGTCCGTTAGGAAGACCAAGTCCTGTAAGACCTTTGTCAGTAACAACAAGCACCTTTGAAAGTCCCTTTTCTTTAATAAGGGCAGGGAGCTTTTTTACAGCGCCGGGGCCTGTAAGGAGCTGAGGCTCTGACCAGTCAAGGAAGCATTGGAATACAAAAAAGACCTTTTGATAAACTCTGCAAAACGCTTTTTCTAATGCCAACATTTTAAATCAATCCTTTCGTTGATAAAATTTATTTATGTTTATTTTGAACAGTCGAAAATCCCGACCGCTTTCTTACTGTCTTGTTTTACTTGTGAAATAAGAGCATCAACGCTCTCAAATCTCTGTTCGTCACGCAAGAATTTTATAAGCTCAACCCGAAGTTCTTTTCCGTATAAATCACCGTCAAACTTTAGTACAAAGGTTTCGCTTACTGCTTCACCCGAGTTAGTAACGGTAGGTTTTACTCCGAAATTGGTGACAGCAGGATAAATTTTGCCGTCAATCAATGCCTTTGAAGCATAAACGCCAAATCTCGGACGGATAAAATCATCGGGAATTTTCTGATTAGCCGTTGGGAAACCCCAAGCAGCACCGTTGCCCTTGCCGTGACTTACGGGAAAATCGTAAGAAAAATTTCTTCCCAGCATTTCGTTTGCCTTTTCGATTTCACCGTTTCTTATAAGCTCACGGATTCTTGAAGAACTTATAAGACTACCTTCAAAGTATTCACTTTTTGCGGTACGGAATATTATACCATGTTTTTCGCATAACTTCCATAGTATTTCGGTATTTCCCGAGGAATTTTTACCGAAACGAAAATTCTCACCGCAAATTAGTGCCTTTGCCCCAAGATTTTTTGTAAATAAAACAAATTCTTCGGGGGATAGGTCTTTTATTTCTTCAAAGCATACGTTTACGGGCAAAATGCCGTTTTCTTTAAAAATTCTGTCCTTTTCTGACGGGGACAACAGCAAAAAATGCTTTTTTTCTGATAAAACCTCTTGCGGATGACGGTCAAAAACGAGAACTGCGGGGGTAAGCCCTTCATTTTCAAGCTTTTTTGTTTCAAATAGCACATTCAAATGCCCTTTGTGAACACCGTCAAATGTGCCGAGAGCCAATGCTAAATCATTCACTTGAAACAAACACCCTCTTCGGCTTTAAAATTCCTTTTTCCGTGTCCGCCTCTCCAAGACCTAAGAATATATTCTCAGGGGAAAAAACACGGTAAAGCGTATTTTCAAAATTATTGTGTATTCGGCGAATATCAAGCTCTCCGCCGTTGCGAAAACGAACGCTTTGAGCAGAGGAAACGGCAATGGATTCATAAAAAGAAAGAGCCTTTTCTACGGGAATAATGTATTTTTCAATATCGCCGTTATTTTTATGATCTTCAATTTCTTCAAGAGTTAAAGCGCAGTCAATTGAAAATCCGTTTGCCATTGTTCTGCAAAGGGAGGTAAGGCATGCGCCCGTACCAAGAGCTTCGCCTATATCAGATGCTAATGAGCGAATGTATGTACCTGCCGAGCAGGTGACGTCAAGAGAAAAGGACTTTCCGTCAAAATCGTATGCTTTTATTTCTTTGATATTGATTTTTCGGGGCGTGCGCTCAATTTCAATGCCCTTTCGGGCTAAATCGTACAGACGAACCCCGTCTTTTTGAATAGCAGAGAACATTGGCGGAATTTGCATACTTTCGCCTAAAAATGTTTCGCATACTGATTTTATTTGGTCTTCGGTAACGTTTACTCTTTTTTCTTCTAAAACATTACCCGTAATGTCTAATGTGTCTGTTGTTGTGCCAAGAAGCACGCGCGCGGTGTAGCTTTTGTCGCTTTCGGGGAGAAAATCAATAAAACGGGTGCCGCCCCCAAGCATAATTACGAGAACTCCCGTTGCCATTGGGTCAAGGGTGCCAGTATGCCCTGCTTTTTTGACACCCAAAAGCCGTGAAGCCTTTTTGACCGCAAGAAAAGACGAAATATTTTGGGGCTTATTTAAACAAATTATTCCCGTCATATAACCTTTTCCCCGATGAATTTAAGGAGTTGACTCTTTGCTTCTTCAAGAGAGCATTCAAATTCACAGCCTGCCGCACGGTTGTGGCCGCCGCCGCCGAAATTAGCACAAATTTCCGATGCATTATAAGGCTCTACCGTTCTGATTGAAACTTTAAATTTACCGTTTTCCTTTTCACGAATGGTAATTCCGATAAGCACACCTTCAATTTTACGGGGAAGAGAAGCTATTCCGTCACACTCGCCGTCATTGGATTTGCTTTCCTTGAACATATCCTGAGTTATCTGCATAACGGCGCATTTTCCGCCGAAATGAAGCTCAATGGTGCTCAGCGCCATTTGCTCTAACTTTAAATATGATGCGGTTTTTGTTTCAAACATCTTTCTGTTTACAAGTACAAAATCAGCGCCTTTTTCCATAAGAACAGCGGCGATTTTGTGAGTTTCGGGCGTGGTGCTGGAAAAAAGGAAGCACCCTGTGTCCGTCGCCATGCCGCAGTAAATGCAGGTGGCAATTCCTGCATCTATCGGGATATTCATTTCGCATAACAGATTGTAAATATTCTCTGCATTTGACGCTTTGTCACACAAATATGTGTTTTCTGCAAAATCTCTGTGAGAGAGATGATGGTCAATAGCCAGTACGATTTTGTCGCCGTATTCGTTGTTTACATTCTCACCCAAAAGCTTGCGGTCTGCAACGTCAACGGAAATTACCGCCTCAAAATCTATATCGTCATTGTCTATACCGTTCCACAAAAATGAATATTTCTGCGGAATTTCATCATTGCAAATTACTTTTGACGGTTTGCCGATTTTCTGTAAAGCCCGCTTTAGCGCAAATGCACTGCCCAAGGTGTCCCCGTCGGGGCTTGCGTGGGTTAATATAAGAAAGCTTTGGTGATTTTTTAAAATATCAGCACAGTCTTTAAGAGTCACTCTCATTGTTTTTATCCTCAATACTCTCTATTTTGCGGAAAATTTCCATACCGTGTTCAACGGAATTATCGGCAACGAATGAAAGCTCAGGCGTTTTGCGAAGCCGTAGCCTTGTGCCGATTTCGTGCCTTATGAGTCCGCAGGCGCTTTTAAGCCCTTTTACGGCCTCTTTTGCATCTTCAATTCCGTTTATGGAGCTGATGTAAACTTTAGCGTAAGATAAATCAGAACTTACATCCACACGGACAACGGTTAAAATTTTATCCTTAACCCTCGGGTCTTTAAGTTCACGGATAACAGCCACGATTTCACGCTTAATGTCCTCAGCAACTCGGCTTGTTCTGTAACCCATACTATCAATCCTTATACTCTTCTGTAATGAAGGCTTCAAGAATGTCGCCCTCTTTAATGTCGTTGAATTTTTCAAGGCCTATACCGCATTCATAGCCCGAAGCTACCTCTTTAACGTCATCCTTGAAACGCTTGAGGGATGAAATAGCATCGTCAATGATAACGATACCGTCACGAACAACGCGAATTCGTGCGTTTCTCGTAACCTTACCTGAAAGAACGTAGCTGCCTGCAATAGTTCCTGCGGAAGAGAGCTTGAACACGTTTCTGACTTCAACACGGCCCAATTCAACATCACGGAACTTGGGAGCGAGCATGCCCTTAATAGCATCTTCAATCTCTTCAATGCAGTCGTAAATAATGCGGTACATTCTCATATCAACGCCGTCACGCTCTGCAATTTCCGTTGCAATGGGGTCGGGGCGCACGTTAAATCCAACGATGATAGCGTTTGAAGCGTTTGCAAGCATAACGTCGGACTCGTTAACTGCACCAACGCCGCCGTGGATAACCTTAACGGCAACCTCTTCGTTGGTAAGCTTTTCAAGACTTTGACGAACTGCCTCAACAGAACCCTGAACGTCAGCCTTAACAATAATGTTAAGAGTTTTGATTTCACCTGCTTTAATGGTGGAGAAGAGGTTATCAAGAGTAACCTTCTGGTATTGATTGAACTGTTCTTCTTTAGCTTTCTGACGTCTCTGTTCAACAAGAGCGCGGGCAAGCTTTTCATCTGAAACTGCGTCGAAAACGTCGCCTGCCTGGGGCACTTCGTCAAGTCCCATAATCTCAACGGGAACGGAAGGACCGGCATTGTTCATCTTTCTTCTCTTATCGTCAACCATAACACGAACTCTGCCCACGGCTGAGCCTGCAACTATGGTGTCACCCGAATTGAGGGTACCGTTCTGAACAAGAAGCGTTGCAACGGGACCTCTGCCCTTGTCAAGACGGGCTTCAATAACAATACCCTTTGCGGCTCTGTTCGGGTTTGCTTTAAGCTCCCTCATTTCAGCCACAAGAAGAATATTTTCAAGAAGCTTGTCGATATTCATATGTGTTTTTGCCGAAACGGGAACGCAGATAATATCGCCGCCCCATTCCTCGGGTACGAGCTCGTATTCCGTTAACTGCTGCATAATTTTATCAACAGAAGCGCCGGGTTTATCCATTTTGTTGATAGCAACAATAATTGAAACCTCAGCGGCTTTTGCGTGGTTAATAGCCTCAACAGTCTGGGGCATAATACCGTCGTCAGCGGCAACAACCAAAACTGCAATGTCCGTTGCCATGGCACCGCGGGCGCGCATAGAGGTGAACGCTTCGTGACCCGGTGTGTCAAGGAATGTTATCTTCTGACCGTTAAGATCAACTCTGTAAGCACCTATGTGCTGTGTAATACCGCCTGCTTCCGTTTCGGTAACAGCAGAATTTCTTATAGCGTCAAGAATTGAAGTTTTACCGTGGTCAACGTGACCCATAACGCAAACAACGGGGTCACGGGCTACAAGATCTTCTGCGTTATCCTCAGAATCGTCGATAATTCGCTCTTCAATGGTTACCACAACCTCACGGTTAACCTTTGCGCCCAACTCAGTTGCAACGATTTCAGCGGTGTCATAGTCAATAACGTCGTTAATGGCGGACATTTGACCGAGGGCAAAGAGCTTTTTGATAACCTCAGCGGCAGTCATTTTAAGACGGGAAGCCAATTCGCCGACGGTGATTTCATCACCGACCGTAATAACGGGGGGCTTTTTAGCACGCTCAGCGGCTATTCTCTTTAATCTTTCCGCCTCAGTCTCTCTCTTTCCGCCGTGTGTACCCTGACGGCGATACTGCTGAGATTTCTGTTTAAGCTTCTGCTTTTTAACAAGATTATCTGAATTGCTTGAGCTTGCAGGAGCAATATTTTCATACTTTTCGTTGTATTTTTCTGCGTCGAAGGAGTTAGCGCGAGTGTCAATTCGCCTGATTTCACCCTTTGTTCTTGACTGCATTGGGCGGTCGTCTTTCTGCTTTTCCTTTTTCTCTTTCTTTTCAAAGGGCTTGTTATTAGCAGGAGCAGGTTTGTTGTTATTAGCACTCTTTTGTGACTTATCTGCCTTTTCAGTCTTGCCGTTTTGCGGCTTTTGCGTGCCGGTCTTTTCCTGTTTATTATTTGTATTTTCCTTCTGCGATTTTAATTCCTTTTTCGGCTTTTCTTCAGCGGCAGAAGCAAAATATGCGTCAAAACTGCCCACATTGTGGTTTTGTGTAATAAGGTCAAAAAGAACGTCAAGGTCTTTCTCCTCAACCGCAGTTGAGGCTTTCTTTTCGCCCTCAGTAAATTTTGCCAGAGTTTCAATTATCTCTTTGCTTTGTAATTCAAAGTTTTTTGCTAAGTCGCTAACCTTGAATTTCTTTGTTGCAATAGCCATTATTCAATACCTCCCGTTAAATCGCTTATAAGCATATCGGCAAATCCTTTGTCATCAACGGTGAAAACCTTTGATTTTACTCCGATATAAAAATATATTTCTTCCGATGTAATATCTGCCGTAATAAATTTTATGTTCCTGCCGTTAAAATTACACTCGTCACGGATTTCCGCAATAAGTCTTTCTGACGAATCCTTACAGCAAACTGCCAAAAATGCTTTTCGTTTTTTTATCTGTGTGACTGCCGCGTCGTGACCTAAAGACATTTTGCCTGCCCTTCGGCATAGTCCTAAGTGACCTTTTAATTTATTTTCAGCCATTGTTTTTAAGCTGCTCCTCTAATTTGTCATAAACCTCTGACGGAACGGGGCATTCAAAAGCCTTTTCAATGCGTTTTGCTTTCCGTGCCTTTTGAAGACATTCTATGCAGGGGCAAATGTAAGCGCCTCTTCCGGGCATTTTGCCCGTAACGTCAAGGTTTATTTCACCGTTTGAGTTTTTAACTATGCGAACAAGCTCTCTTTTGTCTTTTTGTTCGCCGCAGCCGTTGCATTTTCTTAAAGGAATTTTTTTCGGTTTCAAATTACTCACTCCGATTGTAAATTAACCCTTGTAAAATTAACCCTCGTAAAATCCGCTTTCGGGCTTAATGTCAATGTTCCAGCCCGTAAGCTGTGCGGCAAGACGGGCGTTTTGACCCTTATTGCCGATAGCAAGGGAAAGCTGATTATCGGGAACGGTAACCGAGCAGGATTTTTTAGCTTTCGGGTTTTCGGTTTCTGCATCCAAAATTTCAACCTTTAAAACGTCCGCAGGAGCCAGGGCAGCGGAAATAAATTCAGCAGGATCGTCACTGTATTTAACAATATCAATCTTCTCTCCGCCGAGAATTTCAACAATTTTGTTAACACGGGCGCCCCTTTGACCAATGCAAGCACCTATTGGGTCAACATCTGCATCCTTTGAGCTTACAGCCATTTTTGTACGGCTGCCCGCATCTCTCGAAATTGCGTTTACAGTAACGATGCCATCAAATATTTCGGGAACTTCCTGCTCGAAAAGTCTTTTAACAAAGCCTGCATTTCCGCGGGAAAGCATAACTCTCGGTCCGCGGTCGGTATCCTTAACTTCAACAACGTAAACCTTTATTAAATCGCCCTCTGTGAAGGTTTCGCCGGGGATTTGCTCCGAACGGGGCAAAACGGCGGAGCCGTTGCCGATTTCAAGGGTTATATTGCCGTTGATCGGGTCAATTCTGCTGACCTTAGCGTTAACAAGATCCTGACTCTTTGACTGGAATTCACGGATAACCTGACCGCGCTCAGCCTCTTTAATTCCCTGACGGATAACGTGCTTTGCAGTCTGTGCCGCAATTCTGCCGAATTTCATTGTATCAAGGTCATACTCTAAGTACTCGCCGGGCTGGGGATTTTCCAAATATTGCTTTGCCTCTTCAACAGAAGCCTCAGCAAACGGGTCAACATAATCTTCCTCAGCAACAATAGGCTTTTTAACGTAAACTCTGAAAGTTTGCTTTTCTGCATCAATGTCGCAAAATACAACGTCAGCGCCGTTATAATCTTTTCTTGCCGCTTTAACTATTGCGTCTGCAATTTTTTCACAAAGGTAATCAGCGGAAATACCTTTTTCCTTTTCCATTAAAGCAACTGCTTCAAAAAATTCCTTATTCATTTTCTTCAAAACCTCCAAAATCGTCAGCCTTAATAAATGAGGCCTCTTTTTTCTTTATATTTATCTCCGTTTCATCATCCGGAGAAATGGTTACAGAGTCATTGTCGTAAGCCACCAAAACGCCTTTAAAATCACGAACTCCCTCGTAGGGCTTTATAAGCCTTACCCAAACATTTTCGCCTAAATATTCTTCAAAATGAAAATCCCGTGTAAGCTCTCTTTCAATTCCCGGGGACTGCACCTGCAAATTATAGCTTTGCTCAATAGGGTCTGCCTCGTCTAAAGGTGCGTCAATAGCGTGGTGCATATTAACACAGTCGTCAATATTAACGCCGCCTTCTTTATCAATGGTTATGCGCAAATACCATTTTGTGCCTTCCTTTAAAAATTTAACATCCCAAAGGATAAGCCCTAAGGAATCGGCAATGGGTTTTGCAATGTCCCAAACGATTGCCGCAGTATTCTTTTTCATAATTTTACTCCTATAAATTTAAGAGAGCGGGTCGCCCCACTCTCAACATAACGGATATTCTTACATTACATATATTACCATACAATAATAAATAAATCAATACTTTTTTAAAATAAATATACAATATTATATAAAGAAATTTTTTCGTTTATAAATCATCAGCATCCTGTTGAGGTTCGCCGCCGTCTTTCGGCGTTCCCGTATAGCTTCCGTTAACGTCTGAGGGAATTTCATCGTAATCCTCATTCCACATTTTACCAAGCTCTTGATTTAGCTTTTCCATTTTTCTCCGAGCCTCAAACATTTTTTCTTTTTTTGATTTGTTTCCGAACATTTTTTACACTCCATAAATATATTAGTTTTATGTATTTTGCCCGTTAAACACAAGTTTATGAAAGACGAATAATAAAACCTCAAAAAAGAATTTTCTTTTTTAAAAAATTGTGTTGACATTGTAAATTTTGTATTGTATAATGATGAAGACTAAAGGTGGATTACCTTAAATAGTAATTTTCAAAAAACGAAAGGAAAATGGTAATTATGAAAAAGTTAATTGCAGTTCTCGTTGCTTTGGCAATGGTATTGTCAATGTCAGTTATGGCATTTGCTGAATTTGCAGGCGTTAAGAGCCCTATTGAGATTGCAGGAAGTGAAACTGATTATAGCAATGCAGTAAGCAATCCACTCTTACATATGGGCATCTACAATGATATCAGAAACCAGGGTATCTACATCAGAGATGACAACTCAACGATGGAGTGGAGTGAAGCATGGCAGGCATATTATGCTTATGTTGTTGCAAATGCCGCGGCTGATCCTGCAACAGCTATCAGTGAAATCTTTGACATGGTTTCAAACGGTTATGTTGAAATCGGCGACGCTGTTTCAATAGCAGGTTCAACCCTCATGGGCGGTCTCGGCGGTGACGGCGAGGATGGCGATATGTCAGGTATTATTGATGAGATTCTCGGCACTCTCGGCAGCTTTTTCGGCGACGAGGCAGAGCCTGAGGTTTCAGCAGAAGAGTATGCTCAGGAGCTTGCACAAATGCTCAACGACGGCGCAGGTATTGATGAAATCACAGCAAAAATCGGTGAAGACCTTGCAAACGGTAAAATCGTTATCAGCCAGCTTCCCGACATCGCAGCGGCTTTATCTGAGCTTGTTGAGTTAGGCGAGATAGAAGACAATGAAACTGTTCAGCAGATTCTTGAATTCTTAGAAGGTCTCGGCGGTGAAGGCGACGGCGGATTCCAGTTCCCCGATTTCGGTGACTTCACTCTTCCTTGGGATAATGACAATTCATCATCAGGCAGCTTCCTTGATACAATCCTTGGCATCCTTGGCACTATCGGCGACCTTCTCTTCGGTGGCGGAGGCGACGATGGTAACGGAGGTTCAGGTTTTGAATGGGGAGACGGTGACGGCTTAGGCGATATTTTCGGCGGCGGAGACGGTGACACAACAACAGTTATCCCCAACACAGGCGATGTATCATTCATTGCAGTTGCAGCAGTTGCAGCAGTTGCAGGCGCAGCATTGATTCTTACAAGAAAAAAGAACGACGACGCTGAATAATTTAAAATTTAACATTGCTTAATACATAACGGAAGTCTTAACAGGCTTCCGTTTTTTATTTTTTCTCTTGACAAAGTACAAATATATTGCTAAAATAGAAAATGTAAACCGAACATTTGTTCGGTAAAATAAATTTAAAACGCCTTTTTCGGCGTTTTTTCTTTTCTGAATGTAGACTAAAAAATTCTAAATCGCAGGGAGGTGGCCTTAATGTATGTTTTATTAAACGAAAACAAAATCAAATACCTTGGAGTAAACGAATACTTCTTTTTAACGGAAAATCTTGAATTTACCGATGAATCTGAGGTGCAGGAAGCGGTCCGATTCATCGTTGTAAATAAAATGAAAAACTTGGAAAGAACCGTAAAAAGTGTAATCGAAAACGAGCTTGATGAAACTGAAAAAAACGTAATCAGGCTTTTTTATTATGATGGGTTTAATGCACTTGCCATATCGAAAATCTGCAATATTTCCCGTTCAAGTGTGTACAGAAATCTCAACAGCGGACTTGGAAAAATCGAAAACACACTAAAATACGTTTTGGAATATGAGGGATTTTCTGAGGATTTATCGGCGGGGGAGCTTGTTAAATTTGTGAAGGGGGCTGTCAGTTGAATAAAAACAAGACGCTAAAAGAGCTGGGGGAGGAATACGCTGGGTACATTAAACTTAATCAGAAAAACATTGAAGCGTGCAAGGAAAAAATAAAGAAAGCGGACGGCGACGAGCTGTTGCTTTCGGAATTAAAGAGAACACTCGGTATTCTTTACGAAATTGGCAGGGAACTTAAAGCAAATTCGGAGCATCTTATTAAATTTTATGGAGATAATTCCCCAAACGCATAATATGTTAAGGGGAGTAAATAAAAAGGAGATATTGTTTTGGAGTCATACAGAGGAATAGACGTATCAAAATGGCAGGGAGAGATAAACTGGTCTAAGGTTAAAAACAGCGGAATAAATTTCGTTATGATCAGAAGCTCTTTCGGCGGAACGAACGGGCAAAAGGATGTTCGTTTTGAAGCTAATTACAAAAATGCAAAGGATGTAGGCGTGAATGTGGGCGCATATCACTTTGCATACGCCACAACACCGGAAGAGGCAAAAAAAGAGGCTGAATACTGCCTGTCGGTCATTAAGGGCAAAAAATTTGAGTACCCCATAGCATACGACATGGAAGACAGTCGCATTCAGGCTCTCGGCAAAGCAAAGATTTCGGAAATAGCAAATGCCTTTTGCGAAACCATGGAAAAAAACGGCTATTATGTAATGATTTATTCAAGTCTTTATTGGCTGAATAATTATTTTACCGACGAAATTTTTAAGAAATATGACATCTGGCTTGCTCAGTGGAATAATAAGCCAACATTTCAAAGACCTTACGGTATTTGGCAGAAATCGTCAACGGGAAAAGTGGACGGTATTTCTACGGCTGTTGACCTTGACGAGTCTTATAAAAATTACCCTGCAATAATGAAATACAACGGTCTTAACGGATACGGAAAGGAAGTTGAAACACCCGCTCCGCCAAAGGGCTACAAGGCAGGGCAAAAGGTTGTTCTAAAAAATGCCAAGCTCTATACAAGCGCTTATACAGAGCGTGTGTCAAACACAATTTCCGGCACTTATTATATTTACGACGGGATTTATCTTGACGGCAGGTACAGAGTTACCAATTCGCTCAAAAATGTTGAGCGCGTACCGATTTCAAAGTATGTAACGGGCTTTGTTGAAAGGGCAGATTTGGGGTGATGAATTGAACGATTTCGAGTCTTTGGAGCTTCGTGTTTCAAAGTTAGAGGCAGAGACACATGAACTAATGGGAAATTTGAATGCAATAACGCTTGAACAGGTGCGAAGCGAAACAAAGCTTGACATTGTTCTTGCGTCACTCAGCGAATTAAAAGAAGGGCTTGAGTCGCTCAAAAAGCGGCCCGGCCAGTTTTGGGATAAGCTAATCGTTGCGCTCATTTCCGCCGCTTGCGGAGTGCTTGTGAGCCTGATTTTTTAATAAGGAGAAGGGTTATGCAATATATAACAGAGCATGCGCTTATACTGATTCCCGTGCTGAACATCATTGGTATGATTATTAAAGGATTTCCCAAAATAGCCGATAAATATATCCCGTTGATTTTGCTCTTTTTCGGTATAACGGGAGCAGTAGCAATAATGGGATTTAACGCAGAGGCTGTAATTCAAGGAGTTTTAATAACCGGAACAGCGGTTTACGGAAATCAGGTATTTAAACAGTTAAAAAAAGAAGAATAACGCAAAATATGGCGTCTAAAATATTAAACCCTCAGAGATTTAAACTCTGAGGGCTTTTTGTATATGAGGACACAATTACCTTTTACTGCCATATTCCGCATTAAAATCTTCCGCAAATGACGAAATAATATTATAAACCTTAACATTCAGCAGTTGCATCTCGGAACGTGTAAGTGTACCCGTTTCAATGGGGTCTAAAATATTGACGGTGATGTCTGCAGGTGTTACCATGCAGCCGTTACCTTCATAACTGTAATGAACGTTATGAATATAAATCGGAACTATCGTTACACCCGTTTTCATAGCTATCTTGAAAGCGCCGTTTTTAAATTCGCCCGGAAAATTATTAAAGCTTCTTTTTCCTTCAGGAAAAATAACGAGTGAATGACCGTTTTCAATTTCCTGCGCCGCCAAATTAACCGATTTTGCCGCAGAACGCATATTCGACTGATCCACAGAAACGCAGTGCATATATTTTAGATAATCGCCGATAAACGGAATACCGAGCAACGTTGATTTAAGTATAAAGCCCACATTATGGCCTTTAAGAGCGTGAATAATCACGGGTATGTCGCCGTAACTTTCGTGATTGGAAACGAAAAGAACGGGTCTGTCCGTTGGCACTTTTTCAAGACCGTTCACAGTGAAGGTGTGCTTTGCCGTTTTAATACACATTGCCGCCCATTTTTGTACTGCTTTAAAGGCTTCCTGTTCTGCCTTTTCAGACCCGTGCTTTTTTGCTGTTATTTTAAGTATTAAAAGCCTGGGCACTAAACAGAAAAGGCAATATGCCAAAAATCCTACCCACCACCGATACCAAAATAAAACTCTTTTCATATTTCACCTTCCAAATATGCAATATATTCTTCAAGACACATATTCATGCTGTTTATTTTTTTAGCGTCTTCAACACCTACATAGCGGAAATGCCACGGCTCATACATTATTCCCGTTATATCGGTTTTGTCTTTTTGATATCTCAGAATAAAACCGTAATTTTCGGCATTCTCCGCAAGCCATTTAAACTGTGCGGTTTTGTCAAAGTTTTCAGAAAGCGTCCAATTTCCTTTTTCTAAAATATCAAATCCAAACCCAGTGTTATGTTCGCTCGTTCCGGTAAAAGTTCGGGCGACATTTGCTTTTTTAATGGCTTCACTCTCAGAATAACCCTGATTTATATAATAGTTTACGGATTCAGTAAAGAGCCTGTCCTGCTTTTGAATGCTTCGGTAAGGCGATACCATTTGAAGCGGAACTCCTGCTTTTTCCGCCGCGGCAAACATATCCTTTAAGGGCTGGTATGCGGATCTGTCAACAGCAAAAACCTGATCGTACTCCTTGTAATTAAGGCTGAGGGCATCAACGCTTTTACCGTTTGACCAATAAACCAAATCCCATTCAAAATCTTCGGGAAGCTCCCAGTCATTGTTGAGAAGCATAAGATTTCGCCCGTGCTTGAAAATATCTGCTGTTTTGGCGGTAGGTGAACGGTATTTTACATTGTCATAAAACGAGCCTGTTTGGGCAGAAGAAACGGAAGGCTCTTCATTTTGAGGCTGACTGTTGCTGACAGTTGCACTTTCAGTCGGCTTATCACTTTGACCTTCGCTTTTGCTTTCGTTTTTCTCTGCTGAGTTGTTAATGTTTTCCAATGAACCGCTCTCATTCAAAGTAGGCGATTTACCGTCTTTTGTTACATTTACGGCAATTATGATAAATATTACAGCCGCAAGAACACAAATAACCGATAAAACGGCGGTTGCATTTACTTTTTTCTTTTTACTTCTCATGTTTTAATCACCTTAAATGAAGCTATAAAATAATTGATACTGTATATATTACAGTATAACAGAAAAATATACGGTTTTTCAAGAATATTATAGACAATTATATGTAATATATTTTGTTTGTTTGGGAAATAATAGCTTAAAGGAGGATTCAATATGATAGAACAGGATACAATTAAACTTTTGCGTGAGTGTGACGCCGGAGTTAAAATGGGAATATCGTCAATAGACGATGTTTTGGGAAAAGTAAAGAGCCATAAGCTCGTTGATTTTCTGAATGACTGCCGAATAGAGCATGAGGATTTGCGTGAGCTTATCGAAAAAATGCTAGACGAGTACGGCGACGACGGCAAGAATGCAAACCCAATAGCGGCGGGCATGTCAAAAATGAAAACAGAATTCAAACTGGCTGTAGAGCACAGTGATGAAACTATTGCAGATCTTATGACCGATGGCTGTAATATGGGTGTGAAATCTCTTAACAGGTATTTGAATGAATATGAGGCTGCAGAAGAACGGGCAAAGGATATTTGCAAAAAGCTTATTAAACTTGAAGAAAAGCTTAGAGATCAAATGAAATCATACCTATAAGCCGAAAATTATACAATTTACCGCTATTTTCATTAAATTCTGCCTTGAAAAATTTTTAAGGCAGAATTTTCTTTTCACCTTTTTCAAGATAACTATTGACTTTTTTCGATTTTTGTTGTAAATTTATAGGGTAAAGAATTAGAAAGGGGATATTATACTTATGGCAAAAAAAGTTCTTACACCCGAAGAGTATAAAGCTAAAATTGATAAAAAGGCTGAAAAGAGAAAGAGATTCGGCAAAACTTTCTTAACAACCTTTGCTTTTGCACTTGCCTGCGTAGTTGTTTTTGCATCAATGGCAATTGCATTCACACCTAATACCGGCGTTGCAGTAAGCGGTGGCAACAACGGAGGTAACGTTGTTTCATCAGGCTCAGACAATGTAAGCTCAGGTGATAATAACAACGGCGGTTCTAACGTTGCTGACGTTCCCGGTGATGATAACAACGGCGGTTCTGATGCTGCTGATGTTCCCGGTGACGGTAACAACGCAGGCGACAACAACGACAATAATGCAAACGACGGTAAAGGCGATGCTGCAACTGAAGATAAAGTTGACAGCACACAGCAGGCTATTGACCTTTACAAGACAGCTATGGCTAAAGTAAAGTCATCTGCAAAAACCGTTACTCACACAAAGGGCGGCGCTACTAACTACAAAGGTATTGTTGAAGCAGGTAAGCTTTCAAGTGCTGCATCATCACTTATGGGCATGTTCATGAAAGAGGAAGAGCCCAACGAGGTTATTGACAAAGCAGATCTTCCTCCCAAAGGCGGAGCTACAAAACTTACAAAAGCAACTGTTAAGTCAGCAACAATTAAAGAAGAGGGCAACTATCAGGTTGTCACAATCGTTATGAACGATGCTGTTAACCCTGCTTCAGGCGCAGACGGTATAGGTGCAGTAGCTAACGTTATTGAAGAGTCACAGATTACAGGTTCAATTTCAAGTGTTCCCGGTCTTAAGCTCAGCAATATTAAAGTTGCTTATGAAAATGTTAATGTAACCTGCAAGATTGAAAAGTCAACAGGTAATATGGTTTATCTTCTTGTTGATGCTCCCTGCATCCTTTCACTTGATGCAAAGCTTGCTGTTGTTACAGTTAATAATGCTCAAGTTGGTATTGAGTGCAAAGACGAGTACACAATTGCTTTCTAAAATAAGTACATAAACTTATAGACTAACTTGATTTTTGACCGCTCCGTTTTTAGGGGCGGTTTTTTCATATATTCATACAAGAATTGTGATGTTATTTTATTGACAATTAACTTCAAATTGCTTATAATATTTACAGAATGTTTTGACGTGACTTGTTCTCTGAAAATCATTACTAAAATCAAAACAAAAAATGTTGAGGTGGAAATTATGGCAGACAAGAAAACCGTAATGCTAACCGGTGCGTCAGGTAATATGGGCTTTCACGCATTCAAAGAGCTTTACGCCAAAAAGGACAAATTTAACATTGTTCCTCTTTTAAGAAAGAGCGCCAAGAACGAAGAAATGTTTAAGGATTATATGAATGATCCTGCAGTTAAAATTGTTTGGGGCGACCTTACAAATTATGATAGCCTTATGGAAGCTATCACGGGTGCTGACTACGTTCTTCATATCGGCGGTATGGTTTCTCCTGCTGCTGACTGGAAGCCTTACAGAACTCAGAAAACAAACATCGGAGCTGCTGAAAATATCTGCAAAGCAGTTCTTGCCCAGCCCAATGCTGATGACATTAAGGTTTGCTACATAGGTACAGTTGCTGAAACGGGCGACAGAAACTATCCTATTCATTGGGGCCGTTGCGGCGACCCGCTTAAGGTTTCTGTTTATGACCATTATGCAGTTTCAAAGTGCCGTGCTGAGGCAGCTTTTGTTGAAAGCGGACTTAAAAATTGGGTTGTAATGCGTCAGTCAGGTATTCTTTATCCCAATATTCTTAAAAATATGGATCCTATCATGTTCCATGTTCCGATCAACGGCGTTCTTGAATGGTGTACTGTTGAGGACTCAGGCCGCTTAATGGCTAACCTTTGTGACGAAGATGCAAAGGGCAACCTCGGCGCTGATTTCTGGAACCGTTTCTACAACATTGGTTCAGGTAAGGAATACAGAATTTCTAACTATGAATTTGAGGTTCTTCTTCTCGGCACACTCGGTCTTGCAGGTCCCGAAAAGCTCTTTGAACCCCATTGGTTCACAACAAAGAACTTCCATGGTCAGTTCTATGCAGACTCTGACAAGCTTGAAGAATTCCTTCATTTCCGTGAGAATCTCCCCGTTAAAGATTACTTTAACCGTCTTGCAGATCAGGTTGAATTCTACTTTAAAATTCCGCGCTATCTTCCGAAGGGCATTGTTGCAGCATGCGCCAAGCCATTTATGAAGAAGATAGCTTCAACTCCTGATTTCGGTACTCTTGACTGGGCAGAAAAAGACAATAAGGTTCGTATGAGCGCTTATTACGGCTCAAAAGCTGAGTGGCAAAAGCTTCCGAGAAAGTGGGAAGACTTTGAACTTATCAAATTTGAAAAGGATACAGAGGCTGCTGAAAAATTCAAGCTTGACCACGGTTATGATGAGTCAAAGCCCGAATCAGAGCTTGATATTGAAGATATGAAGCAGGCTGCTAAATTCCGTGGCGGTGAATGCTTGTCAGAAACCATGACAAAGGGCGACATGGCAACTAAGCTTAAATGGAAATGCGGTCACTGCGGCGCAGAGTTTGAAGCAAGCCCCGCTCTTATCCTTCTCGGCGGTCACTGGTGCCCCGAGTGCTACATTCCGCACAAGGCTTGGGATTATGACTCAATCGCAAAGACCAACCCCTTCTTCGCTCAGGTTTGGTACACAAACCACGGTAAGGACGAGAACAACAAGTATGAATTTGACGATCTCTTCCACATCAACGGCGTTGCATGGGACGATATTAAGAGATAATTTAATATCTGCATAAAAATTATGGACTTACCGTTTGGTAAGTCCGTTTCCTTTTAATATAATAAAAAAGGGTACAGCCTTGCGGTTGTACCCTTTTCTTTTCTATGTAGAATTATTCGCCTTTCATTTCAAGGAGCTTAACCTTGCCGTCAAATGCTGCCTGTGAAACCTTAATTGAATCTGTAATAGCTTCTCTGATGTCATCTTCTTCAACACCTAATTCAAGGCACCATTTTTTGTCAATAAACAGGTTGTAGTCCATAATGTCGGGCAACTGCATCGGGTCCATACCTGAATCAATGCCGCGCTTTTTGTAATCCTTAACAATTTTGCCCATGCCCAATTTCATCATCCAGGGAGCAACGGTCAAAATCTTTCTGCCGTGCATTCCCCTTGCATCAAATACGATTTCAAGGAATTCGGGCCATGTCATATTGTACATACCGATCGGAATTGCCTCAAAGCCTGTTTTGCCAGCCTTGTTTTCAGCGGCGCCTGCGATAACCTGACCAACCTGACGGCAGGTGAGCATTGCAGTACCGCCCTTCGGGTACATTGTAACGGGCCATTTGTCCATAAATTCGATCTGCTCAATAAGAACAGTCCAAACGGGCTTTCTGCCGGGCTGTGTGCCGAATATGTAGGGAAGCTCAAGAACACAAGCTGAGAAATTCTCGTCACAAGCATCTTCGCAAACCTTTTCCTGATCCATACGGGATTTCATATATGGGTTTCTTTCAGTAAGCTTCATTTCGGGCTTAATCTTGTTAAGATAAGCAAAATAAGAGCCGAGAACGACTGCTCTCTTAACGCCTGCCTTTTTGCAAAGGGGGAAAATTCTCTCAAGAGGAGCAATGTTGAATTTGTAATAGTAATCCATTACAGGTGCGGGGAATTCAACTCTTTCGTCAACACCTGCGGCAAAGATGAAAACGTCTGAACCTTCAAGCATAGCTGCAATTTCTTCGTCAGTTTTCTTGTTGATGTCGCCGAAAATGATTTCCATTTCCTCAGGGATGGGAGCGCCTTCCGGAAGAGGGGGAAGAGCAACGCTTGTTACCTGGTGGCCTCTTTTAATAAGAGTTGTTGCAGCTTCACAGCCAAGAAGACCTGTACCGCCGATCATAAATACTTTCATAATATAACCTCCGATTTTTTATATTTATAATGTATTGCTTAATCCTTAAAAACGCCGTCAAACAACGGGAGTTTGGACATCTTCATTACATTTGAGAAGAGTCTGCCGCCCTGAACGGGCATAATTCTGCCGAAATAGTTCATGAATGCGGCGTCAAAACCGTGAACGCCCAAGGGTCGCTTTGTTTTGATGTCATTCATAATCATTTTAACCATTCGGTCGCAGGATGTACTTACCATGTTAAGCATTTTCTGACCCTTGTCGTCGGCGGAATCCTGATTTCTGAAAATGTCTGTCTTTGTAAAGCCGGGGCATACAATGCCAACATAGCACTTGCCGCGAAGCTCTTCGCGAAGAGCCTCCGAAAGGGATTTAAGTGCTGCCTTTGAAGCAGAGTAAACAGATGTGCCTGCCAAAGTCATAAGAGCGGCAGAGGAGTCTATGTTAATAATTGCCGGTGAGTCTGACTCAAGCAGAATGGGGAGAAGAGCGTGAATTGAATAAACTGCTGAATAGAAGTTAATATCCATAGCCTTCTTTATGTATTCAACGGTGTAATTCTGGAATTTGTCGAATTTCGGCAAAATTCCTGCGTTGTTGATGAGAACATCGGGCTTAATGTTGTTTTCATTGAGGTATGAAACAAAATCAATCCAATTCTGTTCAACAGCAACGTCAAAAAGCTGATATGAAAACTTGTCGGCATAGGAACCGAGTTCTTCAACAACTTTTTTCATTTTTTCTTCGCTTCTTGCAATACCGATTACGGTGCAGCCGTGCTCTTTAATGAGCTTTTCGGCAACGCCCTTACCCATACCGCCTGAAGCACCTGTGATTATTACGGTTTTATTGTCCATCCAATCTCTACCCATAATACACACCTACCTTTATTCATTTTTGACTGCGGCATCATTTGCCACTTAATCTATTATATTATAACTTAACAAATGCAATTTTTCAATAGGTTATAATACTTTTTTAAGAGGGTAAAATAAGAACCCGACCCGCCAACGCAAGTAAACTTGCGGGCGGGTGCCCCGGAACCTTGTTGTTTCACAATAAAATGCCCCGTAAATACGGAGCATCTTTTAAAAACAATCTTAACTTTCAGTCTGCTTACCGATAAATCTTGACGCAACCTCAATAAGCTTAATGTCAGATACAGACGGCGTGTAATCGTCGTGAGTCCCAAGCAAAATAACCGCACCGGAAATGTCACCGTTACCGATTATGGTGTAAGCTGCTGCGGCGCATTTCCCGAAATCCACAATAGGGTAAAAGGGCTTTGCATCTGCCGATTTAACGTAGTTTTCACGGTTTTCCATCAAGTTTTCAAGATCCTGTGAAATGCGCTTTTCAACCGCTTCACGTTTGGGAATCCCTGCCGCCGCAACAATACGGTCACGGTCGCTTATCAGCACCGGCTCGCCGATTGCCCTGTGCAGAACATCTGCGTAATCGCAAGCGAATTCACTCATTTCCCCCATAGGCGAATATTTTTTGAAAATAACTTCACCGTCAACCGCCGTGTATATTTCCAAAGGGTCGCCCTCACGAATACGCATTGTTCTGCGGATTTCCTTTGGAATGACGACCCTTCCAAGATCGTCGATTCTGCGTACAATACCCGTCGCTTTCATATAAGAACCTCACCTTTCATCAAAATCAGAGATTTTGGAAAGGTGCCGAGAACCTTGTTGCTCGGTACCCTTGCAATAAAAAATCTCCTCGTTTCATAATAGTAAATGTAATACTATTATCTGTAAACAGAGGAGATTTATACTGTATGAATTTACTTTTTCAAAAGGTTGAAGAAATTTTTAAAAATCCATTTTTTATATTATCCGTTTAATGATATAACTTAAATCCGTTGCCAACAATTTGACCTGCTTCAGAAAAGATAATAAACGCATTTTTATCAATTTCTAAAATGTGCTGTTGAAAAGCAAGAAGTTCTTTTTCTTTCAGCGCACACATAAGCACGTCACGGCGGTTCATCGTGTAACCGCCCACAGCACGGAATATGGTAACGCCGCGAGGTGAGTTGGCAACAAGCTTATTTGTGATATCATCACCTTTTTCAGTAACTACAAAGGCAAGCTTTGAAATGTTCATCTTCTTTATCAACCAGTTTACTGCAAAAGATGAAATGCCAATTGACATTATTCCGTAGAAAGCTAAATCGAATTCTCTGAATACAATGAACGATGCCAAAATCACCGCAGAATCGGCAATTAAAAGTATCGTGCCGACTTTTGCAGATTTGAATGCACGCTGGAAAAGCCTTGCGACAATATCTGTACCGCCTGTTGACGCTCCCTCAATAAAATTAAGTCCTGTACCGAAGCCGTAAAGCACTGAGCCGAAAAATGCCGCAAGCCAGGTATCATTCGTAGGAGACGGAATGTATGAAAAAACTTGAACAAAAACGGTGAGAAGTGATGAACTCAACACGGTAGTCAGAAAAAAGTCTTTGCCTAAAAATATCCATGCAAGCACTAAAAGTACCGCATTTATCACGGCATATGAAACACCGAGAGGGATATTCAGCGAATGGAAAAGTATGACTGCAATGCCGGAAACACCGCCGCTTACAATTTTATTCGGCGAAAAAAATACGCTTATGGCGAAGCCTACCATAGCCGAGCCTAAAATTATCATAAAATATCTTCTGAAACCCTCTTTTATTTTTAATGATTTCTTACTCATTACAATTCCCCTTTATCACACAAAATGCGCCGTCTTTACACGGGCAAACACCTTTTTAAACCCAATGACATTATAATGGATTCGGCGAAAATTTGCAATACGGTTTGAAGATATTCAGAAAGACATTTTGGTTAAATTTTTTTGGAAAATTTTGTAATTTTTAAATAGAAAACAATGGCAGTTTTAAATCGTGCTAAATTAACTTTTTAATATTTACAAAAGCAGTTTTATGTGATAGAATAAAATGAATTATACTATAAAATTGAATTGTTTTTATGTGGATATTGCATATATCAGTGGAATATATGCACAACAGTGAAAAGGGGTTGAAAACCATTTATAAGCGTTACTTTAAACGGCTGATAGACATTTTGGGGGCTTTCTTCGGCATTATAATACTGGCAATACCGATGCTCATTATAGCTGTCCTTATAAAGATTGATTCAAAAGGTCCTGTAATTTTCAAGCAGCAGCGAATCGGCCTTAACGGAAAAGTGTTTTACATATACAAATTCAGAACAATGGTAGTTAATGCGGAGCATACCGGTAGCGGCGTTTATTCAGGCAAAGGGGATGCAAGAGTCACCCGAGTGGGTCGTATATTGCGTGCTACAAGCGCTGATGAATTTGTTCAGTTTGTCAATATTTTGAAAGGCGATATGTCTTTTGTAGGCCCCCGTCCGCCGCTTACGTATCATCCGTGGCCCTATGAGGAATATACTGAGGAGCAGAAAAAAATGTTTTCTGTCCGCCCGGGAATTACCGGCTGGGCGCAGGTGCACGGCAGGAAAGACGTTGAATGGCATAAACGCATTGAAATGAACGTTTGGTACACGGAGAATGTCTCTCTGTGGCTTGATATTAAGATTTGCTTTATGACATTCTTCAAGGTGCTGAGCAACGCCGACAATGAAAATGTTGGCGAAACTGTCGCAAAAGAAGAAAATGAGAAAGAAAGTGTACACTGATGTCGCTTGAGCTTATGTATATTACAAACCGTCCCGACGTGGCGCTCGCAGTAGAAGAGGCGGGCATTGACAGAGTTTTTGTTGATATGGAATATATCGGTAAAAGTTTGCGCCAGGGCGGAATGGATACCGTTCAGTCCCATCACACTGTGGAGGATGTTAAAAATCTGCGTAAAGTGTTAAAAAATGCTAAGCTTTTGGTGCGTGTTAATCCCATACACGATGCTTTTGACGGTTGCGGATCATCAGAATCGGAAATAGAAAGTGTTATCGAAAGCGGTGCAGATGTGGTAATGCTCCCGTATTTTAAAACGGCACACGAGGCGGAGCGTTTCATCACAGCAGTTGACGGCAGAGCGAGAACCTGCCTGCTCGTTGAAACGGCAGAGGCTGCCGAAAATCTTGACGGTATTCTTTCAGTGGGCGGAATTGACGAAATACACATAGGTCTTAATGATTTACATTTGGCATATAAAATGAAATTCCTTTTTGAGCTTTTAGCAGACGGTACGGTGGAGGCTCTTTGCCGTAAAATCCGTGATAAGGGCATAAGCTACGGCTTTGGCGGAGTTGCCCGTGTGGGTACGGGAACACTCCCTGCCGAGTGTATTTTGGGCGAGCATTACCGTCTCGGGTCTGATAGAATAATTCTGTCCCGTGCCTTTTGTGACGTGAGCAAGGAAAAGGATATCTACTCTGTCCGCGAAAAACTTTGCTCGGGCGTAGCCGATTTAAGACAGTTTGAGGAGTCACTTAAAGACTGGTCGGACAGCGATTATGAAGAAAACCGCAAACGGCTTTGCGCATGTGTTGAAAAAATAGTCAGTATGATGAATACACTGAAGGGATAAATCTATGAATTTGTTAGTTACGGGCGCTTTTAACTGCTCTTCCGAACAGATAAAACAGCTTGAAGATATCGGATACAATGTGATATTTCAGCAGGACGAGCGCGGCGAGCTGATAACCGATGCAAAGTGCATTGACGCTGTAATTTGCAACGGACTTTTCCTTTATCACAGCATTGACGACTTTACGTCTCTCAAACTAATTCAGCTTACCTCCGCAGGGCTTGACCGTGTTCCCCTTGAAAAAATATCTGAACGGGGAATAGAACTGTTTAACGCTCGTGGTGTTTATAGCGTTCCAATGGCAGAGTTCGCTGTATGCGGCGTGTTGGAACTGTATAAAAAATTCAATTCGTTTATTGAAAATCAAAGAAAACATATTTGGGCAAAGGACAGGACAGTCCGTGAGCTTCAAGGCGATACGGTTTGCATAGTAGGTTGCGGCAGTGTAGGAACGGAGTGCGCAAAACGGTTTAAAGCCTTCGGTACTACCGTTATCGGCGCGGATTTGGTGGAGCCGCAAAGCGAGTATTACGATGAATATGTGCCTATGGACAAGCTGTCGGAAGCGCTCGTAAAAGCAGACGTGGTGATTCTCACCCTGCCGCTTACCGACGAAACTCACGGGATGTTCAATAAAGATATGTTTGCCCGTTTCAAAAGCGGCGCGGTGCTCGTCAATATTGCCCGCGGTGCAGTTGTAAACGAAAAAGATTTGATTTCAGCACTTGAAAACGAAATGCTCGGCGGCGCGGTGCTTGATGTGTTTGAAAACGAGCCATTACCCGAAAACAGTCCGCTATGGGATATTGAAAAAGTGATCGTTACGCCGCATAACTCCTTTGTATCCCCCAAAAATAACGGCAGATTATTTGAATCGATTATGGACAATCTTAAAAAGTATATTGATAGAGGTAGAAACGTATGAAATTCGTTTTGATTTCTCCCAAAAACCGCACAGCGTATAATTTCAGAGGAGATTTGATTAAAAAAATCATTTCCTGCGGATATGAGGTTATAGTGACGGGTCCCAACCGTGACAATGTGGAAAAAATCGAGGAATTGGGCGCAAGATTCGTAGAAATTCCGCTGGAGAAAAACGGAGTTAATCCTTTATCAGATCTTAAATATCAAAAAGCTCTTTATGAGCTTTTTAAAAAGGAAAAGCCGGACGTAACGCTGGGCTATACCTCAAAACCGGTAATATACGGCTCAATCGCCGCAAAAAAAGCAGGCGTGCCCCATGTAGCGGCTATGGTGACAGGTGCAGGATACGCCTTTGCGTCTGATACTCCCAAGGCAAAAATAATAAAAGCTGTAATGTCTGCACTCTATCGCAAAGCGTTTAAATGCGCAGACGTTGCAATTTTCCAAAACACTGACGACAAAGAGCAATTTGTAAAAGAGCATCTTGTAAAAGAGGAAAAATGCCGTCTTGTCAACGGTTCGGGCGTAAATATGGAAAAGTTTGCTGTTGCGCCGTACCCCGAAAGGCTTACGTTCTTTATGTTATCAAGAGTTGTGTATGCAAAGGGTATCCGTGAATATCTTGCCGCCTGTGAAAAGGTTAAGGCGCAGTACCCTAATGTTCGTTTTATGCTGTTGGGCGCTTGCGAAAATATACCTGACTCTTTAACTCAGTCTGAATTACAGCCTTATATAGACAAGGGTATTATCGATCACTTCGGCGAAACCGATAACGTTGCCGAGTATTATAAGCAGTGCTCCGTTTTTGTTTTGCCGTCTT